>NZ_CP050831.1:6165620-6473901 GCF_012113595.1 Bacteroides faecium | reverse complement strand
TTGTTCCTTTATCTTCTATATCAAGATTTGGACATGAAGGAATTGCCCATATTGGAAGTTTGTATTTTTGCGCCATATTTGGGAGTGTATTATGTGAATGCATAACGGCAGTTCCACCCATCGGATTTCTAGCTTGCTCCTCTGATAAATGTCCTCTAACATCAATATCTATACATTGTTCTATAATTGCAGGAATTTCTTGTGCATAGTTATAATGAGCAAGTGCTAAATCCCATGGAGAATTACCCGAATATTTTTTTGCATTATAAATTGTATAGCCTAAAAATCTTACAAAATTCTCGGGAAATCTTAATCTCTTATCTTCAGATATTAATCCATATATAGTGTTAAATTCTTTTTTCCAATTATTCAATGCATTACCTATATTTCGTATTCCATACGATGAAAACATATCAGGGAGAGCTGGGATTAAGAAACCATCAACCATAGAAATTATAACTTTATTCAAAGCTCCTAAGCTTGGTGAGGTGTCGATAATAATAAAATCGTAATTATTAATTGAATAATAATTTTCTGCAAGTTCTCGAATTTTTGTAATCGTCCTTATTGAAAGAGGATCTCCCGAATATGCTCCACTCCATCTTTCAGAAATTTTATTCTCATATTGGTAAACAGTAAGCCTTCCTGGTATTAAATCTAAATTAGTTCTAACTGAATAAGCCGGTGGTAAATTAGATAAGTCTCCTTGTCCGTCTTCTGTTGGCTTTAATAAAAAATGAATAGTTCTTGTTCTAGAAAGAATATCAGAAAGTTCTTCTTGGGATTTATTCTGTTTTGCGGTTTCAAAGTCATCTATAAATAAGTCTTCTTCACGCCAAATTTCGTGAAGTAATTCCTCATTCATCCCACAAATTGTTAAGTTACACTGGGGATCCAAGTCAATCATTAAAACCTTATGTCCTCTTTCTGCTAAGATATTCGATAGGTGAAAAGCTAAAGTTGATTTACCTACTCCGCCTTTATTGTTAAAAAGTGAAACAACTCTCATTTTTTATGTATCTTATTATTTATCAATAAATTGAATGCATTGTGCTGCTTTGCTGTTGATGTACAAAGAAGAACTATAACATAGCTGAGTACAAAGATACTAATTTTTTGAATACAAATAAAGTATATATAATAGTTTATTCAGTAAGTTTATTGAGAATTTATTAATAATGGAAGTGCTCTACCGCTAAAAAATATCCAATAAAAACTTTTGGGCTAGAGTGAGGGAGGCTCTCTTTAATTATATTAGGTGAGAGGTATTTACTGAGTATTTCCACAGAAAAAAGGCAACTAACTCGCAATGGATTAGTTGCCTTATATTTTATATTAAAGTATTTAAATATCAATATCTGGTACTGGATTGATATTCTTGAAATAAAGATATCGCCGCATGGTATAGTTATTGTACATTATGGCTATTTGGGTAAGTGTTTTTCTCCTCAGGTAAACGTTATATACAGTTTTAAGCTGACTTTTTCCTCTAATTACCTCTCTCCAGTTGTGATGTAATAATCACTTCACCACATATAATCATGGTCCGAACTAACAAACTCATGATTACGAATATGCCAAATCTTTCTTTTCTTTTTGATGAATAAAGAATAGGGGACTATTATGGCGAAATAAATTAGTATGAGGAAACAAGCTATGATATACTTGTTTGCCTGTTTTATGATATTTGAGAAGCCGTGGAATAATTTAATAATCGTTTTCATTAGAATAAAGAATAAATGAATGGTGCAACAGCTGAGTTAGCGAAAATAACAAGAAGCCCTACTATAAGTAGAATAAATAAAATAGGTGCCAACCACCATTTCTTGCGATTTATGATATACTGAAAAATTTCTTTCAAAAAAGTCATGTCGTCTTATCTATTTTTTGTAATTAAGTAATTTCCTATGATTAGAAAATCAATATTTGATTTTTGGAAAGTTTGTATAGCATCTTCAGGCGAACATACAATAGGTTCTCCCATAATATTAAAACTAGTATTTAAAAGTACCGGACAACCTGTTATTGAATGAAAATCACTCAATAGGTTATAAAATAACTTATTATCTTTCTTAGTAATAGTCTGTACGCGGGCTGTATTATCTATATGGATTACAGCTGGTAATTCATCGCTTTTTAGATGCTTAGCTGTTGCTGTAAACATCATATAGGGGGAATCATTATTTGGCATATTGAAGTATTTATCCGCTTCTTCCTGAAGAATTACTGGAGCGAAAGGTCGGAATTCTTCCCTGAACTTTATAGAAGCATTTATCTTTTTTTTCATATCTTGAACTCTTGCATCAGCAAGGATGCTTCTGTTACCAAGGGCACGCGGTCCGAATTCCATTCTTCCTTGAAACCATGCAACAATTGCACCTTTAGCCAAAAGACAAGCTACTTTCTGTGTTAATAGTCCGCTTGATTCTAATTTTGTATAGGATATTTTATTTTTGACAATAGCTGATTCTATGTCTGTGTCGCCATATACTGGTCCGATGAATGGGTTAGCATTAGCATTGGGTACTTGCTTAGGATGCGTAGAATGATATATTGTTAATGCTGCTCCAATAGCTCCACCAGCATCACCGGGAGAATAAGGTACAAAACAATGTTCAAAGATTTTGGAATCTTGAATAAATCCATTAACAGCGCAATTTAAGGCTGTGCCCCCTACGATACATAAATTAGAACAGCCAGTGCTCTCTCTTAAATGTACAGCCAATCGTGAGATGATTTTTTGTGTGACGGCTTGAATAGCATACGCTAAATTTCGATGTGACTGAGTTATACCACTTTGAGGTTTTCTTGAGGCTATATGGAATAAGTTTTCCCATTTGGAGAGGTTAATCATCTTAAGTCCGTAAGTGTAACTGAAATAGTTATTATTGATAGATAGCCCACCATCGTCCTGAATAGTGATTAACTCATTTTCAATTATTGAAATAAATTGTAGTGTTTCTTCTGAATGGGGATTTCCATATGGAGCCAATCCCATAACTTTATATTCATCTGAGTTAACTTTAAACCCTAGGAAATAAGTGAATGAAGAATAAAGTAACCCAATAGAATCAGGAAAATGCTGCTCTTTGATAACTCTTATTTTACCATTTTTTGCTTCCATGAGGGAGGTAGTAGCCCATTCTCCCACAGCATCAATTACAAGTATTCCGGTGTTAGTAAAACCAGACAAATAATATGCCAGAGCGGCATGGGATAAATGATGCTCAGTAAATTTTATATTCAGTGGTGAGAAACCAAAACTTCGTTTGAATTCTTTGCGTATGTGGTCCCGGAGGTTTAATCTCTCTTTTAGCCATATAGGAACAGCTTTTAGAAATGTTTTCCAACCTTTGGGTGCATATAAGATTTGAGTTTCGATGAAGCGTTCAAATTTAATAAGTGGTTTTTCGTAAAAAACTATAGTATCAATATTAGTGATATTACAGCCTGCGTATTCAAGACAGAAGCGGCAGGCATTTATTGGGAAAGAATTGTCATGTTTTATACGCGTAAAACGTTCTTCCTGAGCAGCTGCAACAATATTGCCGTCTATAATGATTGCAGCCGATGAATCGTGAAAGTGAGCAGAAAGTCCTAGTATAATCATTAGCTAAAATTTGAAATAGAAAAATGTTGAATTATAATCACCACAAAGTAAAATAATAAATATTATCATTATGGAAATCGTAGTTACTTCATATATAATGAATTTTTTATTGTCATGAATGCTGAAAATAATTTTAAGTACAGTCTTTGATTGTAGTATGACCATTACTGTGAGACTTATAGACAAATATACAATGAGCTGGATGTTAATACTATCAGGCGTTTTAATAGCTTTAAAAAGTGATGCTATATCTTCTAAATTATTGCACTTGAACATCTGCCATAGTAGTGAGACGGCTAGAAAAACAAAAATTCCATATAGCAATCCCAAGTTAAAAGAATACCGTTTGATAATAGTTAATTCTATAATTAATAGAATAGCATGTGTAATTCCCCAAATGATAAACGGAACCGTAGAACCATGCCATAATCCACTTACAATGAATACTATAAGGATATTGGAAATCCAGTGCAATCGTTTTACTTTATTTCCTCCTAATGGGATATAAATATAATCTCTGAGCCATGTACTCAATGTTATATTCCAACAGTTCCAAAATTTCTTGAAGGAATTCGAATAGTATGGTCTATTGAAACTTGGAGATAGTTTTATTCCATAAAGCCACCCAAAAGCAATTGCGAAGTTAGTATATGCCCAATAATCAAAATAAAATTGAATTGAAAATAAAAGAATGGAAATGATCGTATTAACTCCATTATAGTCTGAGGTAGTTGTTCCTTCAAGATTGTTGGCTATCACGAATTTACATAAAGTTGAGAAAACTATCAGTTTGAAAACTTTGTAAAATTGGATAAGTGTAGGTTTATTGATTGTAGAAAGTTGACTTATGAAATCTTGTGACCGTTCTATTGGTCCTGCTAGGATTTTAGGAAAGAAATATAAAAAACAAAGTATATCGAGCCATTTATATTTTATGTGATTTTTATATTGATCGACTATAAATGAAATACTACTAAAAGCATAGACAGAAAAGCCAACTGGTAGTTTCCAATTAGAAAAACCTGTATATTTCAGTATTGCAAAAGTGAAGATAATAAATAGTATAGGGATTATGACAAATATCTTCTTGTTTTCGTTGACAATGAATTTGCTTGATATAATTATAATTGTGGATAAAATGAGTAATAGTAATATATATACTCCAATGAATTGATAATATACATAAAGACTCGTGAGAATAAGAATCACTTTTCTCCATGTTATGCCTGTAGCATAAAAAAATAATAGGCTTATCACAATCACTGTTAAGGGCATAAATCGATTTTTTTATGATATATGCCGTTATTTATCCCAAATACACCTGCAAACCAAATATCAGAATCATCTGCACCAAATACTGGATCCCATTCATCGCCTAGTGTATCTGTTATTTGTTTTTCCTTTTGTTGCAGTATGTCATAAATGAATATATCCCAATTCTGATTTTTATAGCCTGCATAAAGCATGTATTTTCCTGACGGAGAAATTGCAATATCCCAGATATCGTAGTCAGTTTTAAGAAGAATTGATTCTTTGTGACTTTTTAGGTTATATGATTTTATCTTAAATTTGTCTGATTGCCTGTCCTTCTGAATGAAATATATTGTTTCATCATCAACAGAAAAAACGGGTCTCCAGCATTCTTCTTTATGTTTTATGGTAAATAGTATTTTGTTTTGTTTTATGTCATATACAGAAATGCCAGGTACTGAAGATTTATCCCAGTTTGCATAGGCAATCAAATCTCCTGTATGGCTAAATGTTGGTATAGCACCGTAGGTAGATGGGGCATTTATTTTTAAGGAATGTTCGGTTATAAAATTATATAAGATCACATCGGTACAGCCTTTTTCTTGATTCCCTTCTGTAAATGCCAACATTGTTTTGTCTGGTGAATAAACAGGGTGAATAAGTTCATTCAAGCTTCTCCATACAATTTCATTCTTGCTAAAATCTTGATTTGCAGTACAAATTTGGTGTAAATGTTCATCCTGGCTTTGATAGAGTATTTTTCTACTTTCATCGTAGATAGTCGGATATCGGTCGAAAGTATTTCCCTGGCTTAGGTAATTATAATTAAATGCTTCATTTAAGAAATATGAGGATACTCGTTTAGCAATTAAATGATGCCCAACATAATTCATATGTTCATCAATATAAAAAAAGGGAAAATCCTTGGAAGTCCGAAAGTCATCATATAAATCGATTAACTTGATTCCTATTTTATTGGCTAAATCTTGTATCCATCTATTAGGATAAGTCATATCCAAATCGCTTTTTTGTATATTATATTTGCATACAACTTCGTCAAGCATTTCATCAGAAACTTGTTCTTTGGATGGAATTAATAGCAAAACTAATTCTCCGCCATTTTGTTTTATGCATTGATTAAATTCCTTAATGCATTGATATAAAGAGGTTTTATCCTTTTCTTTCTGTGGAGAGGTCTTTTTATACAAGATATTGTAGTCTGTATTTTTTTGTATATTAGCAAAGAAAGGTTCTGTCCACCTTTTTAAGGATAAATCTTCTTTGCCGATGAGATTGAATTCTAAATAACGAAATAAGTCAGAATAGCACATTAACCAATCCTGAAATGATGCATTCTTTTCCTCAACATTGAAAAAATCATTGAATACTCCTATTTGTAAAAATACACGTTTAGGCTTTAATAAATGCCCCATATCTTTGTAATAGTTTAGTTCATCATAAAGTCCTGCACCGCTAATTCCTGCATTGACAATTATTTTATCGGGAAAGTAACGATATAATAATGATGAAAATAAATCAGGGTAGTCTACTTGTGCTCCTTGTGTATATGAATCACCAATGAACATCCAGTCACAATATTTTATACTATCGTTTGCATTTGATAGTCTGTCAATCCTATATCCTTGACAATTAGTTTTATATAAACTGACATATTCGTCATCATTGAAATTTCTATTAAGATTTGGTTTGTTGAAATAATACTTATCGTGGATTTGATATAGATTTGGGATATTCTTCTCGGGAAATACGTTTATGAAAATCAGTTCAGCATGGTATGCAATACTTAAGATTGCACATATATTGAAAGCCCAAACTTTTATTCTAAGATACTTATCATTTAGGGAATATATGTATAATCCGGTAGATAATATTATGGCAGGAATGAAGAAGGCTATTACATAATTCTTGAATAGTAATAATAAAGTGATAGGATTCCATAATAGTAAGATTATTACTATTATGGAACTCCAGTTTTTCTCTTTTAAATTCTGCATAATTATTAGTTAAGCCTTTATATTGGAAGGTGAGTAGAAGTTTAAATCGTTTGAGTTATGCGCTGTATGAATTCGTTATATTCAATTCGTACTATTTCATTGACATTCCGGTCGGTTTTCAATTTTAAGACATGTGGGTAGTCATAAATGCTAATGATAGGTTCGAGTGTATTTATATCTGTTTGTGAGAATTTCTCTCTATTTAATTCAACCCAGCAAAAACCGGAACTTCTGTTGCTATCCCATAATGCAATTCGAGCCGTTTCAATATTAGGGGTGATATTAAATACTAAACTACTAAAATAGTAAATAACTCCTAAAATGCAATCAGATTCATTTTGTAAATTCTCTTTAAGTGTCTTGCTCTTTATAGAGATCTTACCTGTTGATAAGATTGAAGCTTTCATTAATGGAATGTTTAGTCCTTTTGGTATTTCCAAATTTGCAGTAAATAATTTATTTTTAGCAGAATAGGTGTAATCTACATCTAGTTGGAATGGAATAGAAATATCATTTGCAAGAGTTTTCATACCTTCTTCAACAGCCTTTTCCTGACCATTGATGAATGTCTCTAAACGCTCTTTTTTTTGATTATATTCGGCTATATATACTTCGTTTTTTTTATATTCTATTGCCGTTTCAATATCTTCGAAAAAAGATTTTGTAATATTCCAATAATCTAGTCTTTGATTAAAGATATCTTTTAATTTCCCATTTATAAATGTCTCTTTTTTTCTTTTGTTATTAGAGAAAAGAGAATAAAATTTATGATATGCCTCGTTTTTTAGATCGTTTACGACTTCTTCTTTAGTTGGTTGGCTGATTGAAAATGGACGGCGTTGATAATGCTCTGGAGTCAAGTTGCCCAACTTTTTCTCATAATATACTTTTAGGTGTACCTTTGCCATTTTCTTGTTCATTTTTGTATGAATGAGTGTCTCATTTATATACTCATTATACATCTTTTGAGAAATTTCTAACATTTTGATTTTATACTCAGGATCACGTTTGGCACTTCCTTCATAGGCTGAATAATTTGACCCATTTACAAGGAGTTGATAACTTCCATTTTTATCAAGAGTTATGGTAGCTTTACCATAATTGAATGAGAATGAGGTAGATTGCTCTTTAATAGGCTCTGGCAATTGGGCGTTTATTGTAATTTTACTCATGTCTTATAATATTTTAAATATAGGGTTGTTTCTAATATGCTTTTAATCCGTTGTACGATTTGATGGATGTGCTGAATAGTCCACAACATTTATCTTTCATTTTGCATTCCTGACAAATATTCAAATATTTGGTTTTCCAATCCGAAATACTTTTTGGTACAAAATGGTGATATTCCTGTGGAAGTAAACATAGTGGAATATTATATATTGCTACATCGTAGTGCCATTCATCGAGATATTTGACAGCTTTGGTTAACAGATGGATATATTCAATAGGCTCTATCCAAATCTTAGAACTGTTTGTAACTGCATACCCAACGTATTCCATTCCCATGAAAGCAGTCCATGATGTAAAAGGTAGGTTCTTATGTATGAATTCTGCTATAGGAAGCAATCGTTTATAGTTTAGGGAAATTATCACAACACGTAGCTCAATAGAAATATGCTCATAGGCAAGATTATATAAACCGTACATTGTATCATTAAAAGCATTTTTTTTACCTGCTATCATATCATGATCTTTAAAATAATCAGAGTGCAATGGTATTCCAACTATTAACTTATCACCAGCTACTTCTTTTATCTCATGCGTAAATTCTACGTTGCAGAATTTTCGTCCATTGCTTAACATATGAATTTCTGTGTTAGGCAGATTGTTCCTGATTTCAGCTATCAGGGAGATTAATTTTTTCCCTAACAAAGTTGGTTCACCGCCTGATATTCCTATTATAGGTATATCTTTAGGAGCATTTTTAATCAATGTAAGATTGTAATCATATAATTCGTCAATGTCGTCAATCGGTTTTGGGGGTTGGCAACACATAATACAATTATTGTTGCATTGAGATGTAACAAACAATGTATTATCATTTGAATTTATGTCGAAAGGTCGATAGTTCATCATAGCCAGCGTTTGAAAAGTGGCATCACTTCGTCATGCCGGTTAATGATTAATGATATGATATATTCAATGATTGCTTTATTCTTGCGGCAGAGCAATGACGTAGGGCGATAGCCATACATATCATTTTGTGTAGAATAATTTCGGACAGGATCGGCACCACAGTACGATTTCAGTGCGCAATCAGCGCAGCCCGCTAATATCTCATTTGCCCATATCTTTGCGTATTGTTTTGCTTTTGTGCCATAGACAATGTTTTCGTAATCCTCGTTTACACTACCTAGGCAAAACGTAAAATCGTTGAACTCGGTAAGCATGCGTGATTCGTCGGAGGCGTAAACATAGCTGTCGTAATTGTAAACTAGTACGGAATTTATAATTCCAGCAGGTGATTGCAAGTCAACGAATCCTGTACTAAATGGAGTGAGCATTTTACGCAATATTATCGAAGCAAATTCTTCTACAAAAAATGTTCCTTGCTTGTTAAGTTCAATGATATAGTCGAATGCTTGTTTGTAGAATTCGATAAATCTATCTGTATATTTACTCCAGTCTGCATTATCTGAGGCCAATCCGTATGGATTCAAAGCTCGTAAAAAAACACTTTTGAATCCTAACTTCACATATTCATCAATGATTTCTTTGGGATAAGTGAGTCCTTTTTCGGAAGTTGTCATTAAGGCTGAGACCTGATCAAACCCTAAAGCTTGTCGAGCTAATGATATGCCGGAGACTACTTTCTTGTAACTATTTGATTTGCCACGATTTGAATTGTGCAGAAATGCAGGACCGTCAAGAGAAGTTGAAATAAGTACCTTATATTGCTTGCATATTTCTAAAACGTCCTCAGTCAGGTTGATGCAATTTGTACAAAGTACATATTTGATATAGCGTTGTTCCGTTTTATTGATTTCTTCAGCTTTTTCTATTCCAAATCTCAATAGGTTGGCTTCTAGACTAGGTTCTCCGCCTTGAAATTCCATTGTCAGATATCGGGATGGTGATTTAAACATTAATTTTACAGCGGACTCCATTGTTTGCTTCGACATAGTGCTGGAACTGCAACTCTCATTTCGGCTTGATGCTTGACAGTAAATACAATTTTGATTGCATCTCAATGTTAATACGAAAATGTGTAGTGCTGTAAAATCATCTAAAAATCTTTTTTTCTCTCTTAATCGTTCAGCATATATGTCCAATAATGGAGGAATAATGTCTTCTGATATAAAAAAATTGGAGATTAATGATTTGTAAAGGTCATTTTCTCCAAGAGAATGATTTACTATATTGCATACAGTTCCTTCAGGAGTTATCAGCAAATCTCCTAATTCATTTATCAGCACTTCTTTATTGGCAATTCTGGTAAAATTGAATGGCAGTAATTTATACATATATTATTCGTTTAAATCATCTTCGGTCAGTTCATCATATTCAGCAAAAGCTTTTGCATAAAGAATGGTACGGATGTCTTTTGTTTCTTCTTCGATGATACACCTTAATTTAAAGTCGTTCAGTTTGTCGAAAAAGGAACTTCGAAAAGCTGATTCATCAAAGGGTAGGCATGATTTTGCATCCACTATTATTTCTTCGGTATCTGTAATGAGATTCCGCTGGAATGTGTAGTCTTTAGATAACCAGTAAATGGTTTTAGAAATACAACTGTCCGAGTATATATTGCGGTCTACTGATAATTTCATTTTATTTTGGAGCGGAGTTTCTGAATAGTTTTTTCATCTGCGATACCGGTTACACTTAAACTGTTGTATGCTTGGAACATCTTTATAGCCATGGCAATATCTTCAGTGAAAATGACTTGTTGTCCACTGTATTGAAGTTTAGACGGGTCGGGAGCATAACCGGCTTTTTTGAGTAATACTACTAGTTCGCTTACGTCATTTCCCGAAACAATTGATGTAGAATCAATGTATTGTAAATCCCGTATTCCTAAAACTATCGTTGTTTTATTGGTATCCCATGCTTGCAGATGAGAGATTGTCGTTGCATCTACTACTCCTGTTTGTTTCAGTCCAGCGTCTTTTTGGAAACGCTTTATAGCAGATACGACATGATTATTGAATTGAGAATAGTTCGATTTTTGAGTTATCCAATTTTTTCTCAAATATTTGGCGAGAACAAGTAAATCAGTCAATTTGGTCACGTCAGCACCATATGACCCACTGGTGAGAATTCTGTCTCCCAACGAATAAGTGGCATAAGTTTTTTTAGGAGTAGAATATGAAGTACTTGAACCGGAATTGCTGCTTCCGGAACTGTAACTTCCACCATACGAACTAGATCTGTGAGAGGAATGGGAATAGTGCCCCCCACCTCCGCTAGATCTATGCGAATAGTGAGAACGATGTCCAGCGATTAAAGTCAGGTCACCATTCTTTTTCAATTTCAAGACATTATAATAAATCTTATTATTCAATGGACTCATTTCGTCTTTTTTATTTCCGTTGTTTAAGTCATCAAGTGATAATGACAATCCTTGGGCTTCGACGGCTTCAGCATTTGCGTGGAATAAAGAAACGATAGCTGATAAAAGTACTGATTTAATTATTTTCTTAGATGATTTTTTCATTTCTCTTTGTTTTTAATAAATATCAACCAATAGTCATCGGGGGCAAATTTTAATAACTCTGCAAGTGATTTTTTACCTTCTACATCCAAATGTCCCCCATTAGTGAAAATATTTAGTATAAGTTGTTCTTTCTTTTCTGAAACGATGTCTGATAACCTATCTGTTATAGATTTTATATCTTCGGCGATTTTAGGATTTTTATTTATAATTTCCTGATGAAGTGAGTGCATCTGTAGTTTTGCTTCATTGTAGTGTTCGTCAACTATTAATGACTCACACTTTGTTTTAAACATATTAAAGCAGATGATCATATGCTCCTTGGCTTCATGTTTATAGCTAGAATTATTAAAGGAACCGTCGTATTCGTCTTTTGCTTTTTGATAGGTGGTCATAGCTTCATTGAAATTTTCTTGGCTTTCAAGGCTTTTAGCTACATTCATTGAGTACTTAAATTTGTCGATAGCATCTTTTGAACTTATATATGAGCATAGTGTACCTAATCCCCAAAGTAGGATGATTACAGGAAGCCCTATTTTCCATGCCACTTGGAATAAGTGTTTGGATCTAGGTTGATGATAACGCTTAAGTATCTCATGTTTTTTAGTTGAGCACCAAGTGTGGTCATCTTTGCCCAACTCTTTATTTATAATTGCTATCTTATTTTCAATAAGGTATAGTTCATTGAGAACTTCGGCTGTAAAATATCCCGATATTTTATATGTTTTTCTTTTAGGTATTATAATTTGTTTTTTAAGTATGTCTATATATTGTTGCTTGAGACTATTTAATTGTTTCTCTAAGGTGTCAAGAATATTATCTTTAGAGGTCTTTTCTGTAGATATATTCAGTTTGTTTGAGTGTGGATCTGTCATATTCTATTTTTTATACTGTATCTAATGTGCAAAAATAATGAATTCTATGATATAAACAATTTGGAACGGTGTTTTTTTTACTTTCTTTTTATTGATAGGGTTATTTACTGGAATGGAAGTCTTTGGGTTGCTCGTAAAAAAGCTTTGGTTCTTGTATCTGTTGAATATTCTTTTCTAATAACATAATCTGTTAGTAATCTTTATTTTCTGTCCCACTATTTACTCTTTAGTAGTTTGCATAGCGGGACAGTTTTATTTTAAAGAATCTTAATTAGGTGTGATTTTATAGTTTAGAGTCTCCCTTCATTTTCTTTCTCCACCTCTGAAACCCTCTCATCAAACTTTCCTCTTCCACCGACTCCACCATATCATACTTTACCACAAACTCATGCATCGACTTTATATACATCACCCCATTTTTGAACTTATTTTCCAATAGGAATGAATAAAGCTCCGCTTTCATTTCCACCTCAATTTCCTTTTCAATAATAAAGATACTGTCCTGACCGAAGTAATTGTAGATTTCCGGGTTCTTGCTCTGTCTTGGGCTAGGAAGAACAAAAGTGATATTTCCAGTCTCTTTCCAGGAGACGCCTTGCGGATGGGGAACGGATAATTGATGCAAGAAATGATAAATGGGAGTGAGGTGGGAGAGGTGGATTGGAATGGGGAGCCTTGGCGATGGATTGCTGTGCGATAGAAGTTCTAAACTTTGTCCGTAGCGGACATACATGTACCTCGCCAGATATGGCTTAATGGCAAACGTGACTGTAACCATGGGATTTGAATTTTGAATTGTTGAAATTTGTTGTATACTGATTGCCGCTTCGTGCGGCAGCTTCCGTTGTGTTTGTTGGAAAAAATCCCATGGGTTGCGGGGACGGAATTCTAATTCAGTAAGAAGTTGAAATTCAAATGGTTACAGATGTTGGTTTTTCCTTTAAAACCAACGGGCCGTTCCTTTAAAAGGAACGGCCCGTTGCACACCGAGGAATGACCTCTTCCTTTTAAAGGAACGGACGGCTCCCTAAAATCCATAGTACAAAGCTATGCCTAATATTCTAATTTTTCAAAAGGATGAATAGCAGAAATGTTTATATTATGTAATGAAATATCATTTACTGTGTACATATTTAATTTATGCGTATGTATATTGAAATTATGTAATAAAAATATACTAATTACTAGAACGTGTATTTTAACTATATTTATTAGATAACTATTCTTAAAGTGAAAAAACTTTTTATTCCATTTCTTGTTTCTTGCGTAACAGGCGGAAAATAGTTCTGATAAGTAAGGTGAACTTCGTACTTTTACGTCTCAAACAAAAAAGCAGGATATGATAACATCAGTGAAACTTATGCTGAACAAGAGCAGGATATTGAATAATGGCAGTTACCCTTTAGTATTTCAGGTAATCCACAATCGAAGAAAAAAGTTGCTGTATACAGGTTACCGGGTGAAAGAAGAAGTGTTTGACGAGTCGGAAGGGAAGATTATTAATGGTACGGGTTCTTCTTTTACAGCTAAAGAAGTCGTGAAGATGAATCGTGAGTTGCGGAAGATGTGTAATCAGATTGATACACGGATCAGGCAGCTTGAACGGACAAGGGAAGAATTTACAGTGGAAGATGTACTGGCTCAAAATGTCCTTGGAAGTGGAAAACCACAGTTTTATTTATTGCAGTATATCAATACGCAGATTGAACGGAAGCAGGAACTGAAGAAAGTAGGAATGGCTGCGGCCTACAAGAGTACCCGCTCGTCGTTGGCAAAATTTATAAGTCGCCCCGATGTGCGGATGTCGGAGGTTGATTTGGCGTTTGTCAGGAGATACGAGGATTTCCTGTATAGTAACGGTGCTTCCGGCAATACGATAAGTTATTATCTGCGCAACTTACGCTCTTTGTATAACCAGGCGATAGTGGACGGCTATCATCCCCGTGGCGAATATCCGTTTGCTAAAGCGCAGACCCGTCCGGCGAAGACTGTGAAACGCGCTTTGTCACGGAAGGATATGCAGATTCTGGCGGACTTGGATTTGACGAATGAACCGCAACTGGAGTTTGCCTGCGATTTGTATCTGTTTAGCTTTTATGCGCAGGGAATGGCTTTTGTTGATATTGTCCTTTTGAAGAAAGCCGATATTTGTAATGGTGTGCTGACCTATTACCGGCATAAGTCGAAACAGCTGATTCGTATAGTCGTATCTCCCCAAATGAAAGTTCTGATAGATAAATATGGGACAGAAAATGAGTATCTCTTTCCGATAATAAGTGGTGAATATGCTTCTGGATACAAACAGTACCGTTTGGCGTTGGGACGTATTAACCGTTATTTGAAGAGAATCGCTGTTGTGGCTGATATTAAAGTACCGTTGACGACATATACTGCACGCCATACCTGGGCTACCCTCGCACGTGACTATGGAGCTCCGGTTTCTGTGATTAGTGCCGGGCTTGGGCACACTTCGGAAGAAATGACACGCGTCTATTTAAAGGATT
Organism: Bacteroides faecium; assembly: GCF_012113595.1. Classification (NCBI taxonomy): domain Bacteria; kingdom Pseudomonadati; phylum Bacteroidota; class Bacteroidia; order Bacteroidales; family Bacteroidaceae; genus Bacteroides; species Bacteroides faecium. The sequence continues at coordinate 6,458,992 of NZ_CP050831.1, read as the reverse complement.
TCGATGTGTCCATGCTCAATCAGGTGAATAGTATGGTTACAAATTTATCTTAGCGAAATGTTCTTTGTAATATAATCCGTTGGAAATTAGAAGATATTATATTTTTATTTATCTTTGCAATATTGTAATCTATTCTGTAATAGAGATTATCTTAAAATCTCTCTGTAGTTTTGATATCTTTCACGCTGCAAAGTAAACTAAATTTTTCATTATAGGATTTATCATAAAGTCCAATAATTTATTCATTTTGTACAGATAGGGATAATACTTGCTAGCTTGTCCGGTTTGCAGCCTGGCACCGCTCTATCAGCTGTTTGGGAGTACATCCGAAATGTTGTTTGCAGTAACGGTTGAAGTTGCCTTGTGAATCAAATCCCAATTCTTCGATGACATCTTTTATGCATACTCCTGGTTCTGTCATTTTTTCCAGTATCCTTTGGTTCCTTTGTTTCAGTATCCACTGTTTGGCTGTCATGCCGAACACTTCATTGAATTTGCTAAAGAAGCAGCTTCTTCCCATATTTGACAGTGAGATGAGCTGTTCTATATTATCCACTTTTCTATAGTTGTGCATGACAAAATCCTTGAAGTCCATTTCTTTTCCGATAATAGGGTGGAATAATGCTGCAATCTCCTGTTTTTCATAAAAACCACGTAAAAGAAAGAAGAACTCCCGTTGCATCAAGTCATGCAGGTGTGCGCAACTCATTCCATTCTTGATGCAGTAGGTTAACACTTCGAGGAATGGTGTCAACGGATAGTGTATTTTAATTGGTGAAAAGTTGTACTTAATGTTGTCGCATATATCTGATAAAGACTGCAATATGAGTTTGTCACAGTTTCCTTCAGGCATGTCGAAAAACATGGAGAGTAGGCTTGAACCGGTTTCCGCAATTCCTTTCAGCCGGGAAGAACGGGGGATTAGTATCATGTCTCCGGCATGAAATATTCTGTTGTGGAACTGGTTACAGCTTATGGTGAAATCACCTTTCAGAAAGAACAGGAGATAGTTTTTGGTTGCATTGTCTTCCTCAAATTCTGTGTTCCCGGTAAATTCAAGGAGTTTAAACCCGGTTTCAATCGTTGTCATGTAGTTTTGGCATGACAGGTGTTCTTCGATGTACAGTAGTTCGCTTTTTATAAGTTTTGTTTCCATGGCAATAACTGCTTTGATTGTTTGGTCTGTTACTTATTTGTTTGTTTCACAATTGTTTCAGCATCTATTTTTTTAATAAATTATATATCAGGATATTATTATCTATTTTTTTTGATATGATTCATTATATTATGATACTGAAACATTCTATTTTTATTTTATGTGATGTAATTCATTGGAAATTAGATATTTACTATTCGTATTATTTATTTCATCTCTATTACAGAATAGAGATGAAACAAAAGCAATAATAAATAATAAGATGATATGAAGAAATATCTATGTTTAATCGGGGTTTGGGGGATGTTACTTTGTAATGTGGTCAGTTCTTATGCCCAAAAGGTTGCAGTAAAGAGTAATTTGCTTTATGACGCTACTACTACAATGAACTTAGGCTTGGAAATAGGTTTGGGCAAGAAATGGTCTCTCGATTTATCCGGAAATTATAACCCCTGGAAGTTTGATGATGAAACGCGTTTGCGCCACTGGGGCGTACAGCCGGAACTTCGCTACTGGCTATGTGAGAAATTTAACAGCCATTTTCTGGGTCTGCACGGACATTACGCCAAATATAATGTGGGTGGAATGTCATTTTTGAGTGATAACATGGAACGTCACCGCTATCAGGGACATTTGTGGGGCGGTGGAATATCCTACGGCTATCAGTGGTTGCTCGGCAACCGCTGGAGTATGGAGGCTGTACTTGGAGTCGGATATGCGCGAATGGATCATTCCAAATATCCCTGTGCCACTTGTGGAACTGTTCAGAAAAGTGAAAAGAAAAACTACTTCGGCCCGACAAAGGCTGCAATTAGTATCATATACATTATAAAATAGGCTAATGATGAAAAGAATCTGTATATACATGGCTTTGGGGCTGTTAGGCGCAGTATCCGCCTATGCCCAGGAGGTAAATATCGGACATACTGTTGCCCGGAAAATAAGTGATGACAAAGTGGAAGTTTCATTTAGTATGGATTGTAGCACACTGCGGCTTCCTTCACGCCAGCAAATGATAGTTACTCCATTAATAATCAGCCGGTCGGAAAGTGATACGCTTGTCCTGCCCTCTGTTTGCATTGCAGGCAGGAACCGCTATCGTATGAACAAGCGGAAAGAAAGTTTGTATGGTAAGGAGTCGGTTGCGGGAGAGAGAGGAAAAATGACCCGTTTTGACAGGAAACGCGATATGCAGCTTGAATATAACGAAACAGTCCCGGCGCAGGAGTGGATGTCCGGTGCGCGTGTTGAGATATTTTGTGAATTGCAGGGATGTGCAGGGTGTGGAGAAATGTTGGGTAAAGCTCCTGTTGCCGAACTACCTTTATTTAAAGAGGTGATAGAACGCCCGAATTTAGAGATAATGGTGGCACAGGCAGAGGAAAAACGCCGTTCTTTCACCCGCAGTGCTTATCTGAATTTTAAAGTGAACCAGTCGGCATTGCTTGCCGATTATATGAATAATCCTGCCGAGCTGGCTAAAATCTATTCGTCCATTGATTCTATCCGTGGCGACGATAATTATCGTATTGCCCGGATTAAGATAGTGGGTTATTCGTCGCCGGAAGGTAGTTATGATGCTAACACACGCCTTTCCGAACAACGTGCGAAAGCGTTGGAACAAAACTTGAAACATGCCTATAAGCTGGACGATAACATGATAGAGTGCATTTCGGTGCCGGAGAACTGGGAGGGACTGGCTGTATGGTTACGTGAATACCGCCCTTCCTATATGCAGAAAGTGCTTGATATTATCGCGCAGACTCCCGAACCGGACGCACGTGACGCAAAGATAAAAGCGATTGACGGCGGAAAAATCTATAATGCCTTATTAAGGGAGGTATATCCGAAGCTGCGCCTGGTGGAATATACAGTCAGCTATACGGTGGTTCCATTCTCTGTGGAGCAGGGACGGGAAATCATCAAGACACGTCCCGATAAGATGAACCATAACGAAATGTATCAGGTCGCAGTAAGCTATGGCAAAGGTTCGGACGAATACAACAAGATTATCCGGCTGATTGCCGACCGCTTTCTGGGTGACAGGATAGCCAACAACAATGCAGCGATTGTATCCTGGGAAACAGGGGATTATGATGCGATGCGAATGTACTTGAAACGTTTGGAAGACATGAAAGCTGAATGATACAGCTTGAAACTTATATTTAATAATAAACATTTTAGTAATAATTTAATTTTTTATCAATGAAATTGGACAAATCTTTTTTAACGCTGTTTGTCGGACTGGCAATGGCAGCGTGTAGTAACGATGAAGAGATGGTAACCGGCGGACAAAACCAGTTGCCGGTAGACGGCAGGGAAGCTTATATGTCCGTGTCTGTGTCAATGCCCAAAAGTACGGGAACGCGTGCTCCGGGAGAAGATCACGGAAGTACAGAAGAACAGAAAGTAAATGAATTGCTTCTTGCGTTGTTTGACGCATCGGACGTTTGTTTGGAAACAAAGGCATTGGCTGCAACCGACTATATCCTGAATGCAGGTGGTGCTCTTGTGACTGGATATGACGGAAAAGCATTCAAAGTTCCTTCCGCTACCGCTAAAGTGCTGGCAGTAGTCAATCCGAGCAACAAATTCAAGACAGCCTGTGTGGCTTCCGCTTCCTGGTCTGCTATCAACAGTGCTGTGGAGCAGACACTTGAGGAAGTGATTGGAGCAACAAAGGACAACTTTATGATGATTAATGCCGGTGACAATGCCAACTCTGCTAATGGAGCATTGGTAGCAGTCGATGTAAAGGTGGTTGATGGAACGAATTTTGTCGATGCTATTGCTGCGAAGGCCGCTGCTGAGACTGACCGTTCCCTGATTCACGTAGACCGTGTCGTTGCCAAGGTTTCTTTAGGAACAAATCCGGCTGGTGTCACAGTTCCTACAGGGGTAACCTGTACATTCGGTGACTGGGCATTGAATGTAACTAACAAGAGCATGTTCCCGTATTCTGAAATCGTAATGCCTGTCGGAGGTTCTGTCAATGCGGATTACAGAAAAGACCCGAACTATGAATTGGCAGGATTCAATACGTCGCAGTTCAATTATCTGAAAGTAGCTGATGACGGTACTTTGCCGACTGATTTTTCAGCTATGACGGACAGCAAATATTGTCTTGAGAATACAATGGCTGCTGACGCACAAACCCAGGCACAAACTACGGCTGCCGTAGTAAGTGCGGTCTATACTCCTAGCTCATTTACAGTAGGCGATAGCTGGTTCCGCCTTTTGGGTGTCACTTATAAGACATTGGTTGAACTGCAGACAGTGTATAATGCTGCAAAAACAGCAGCTACGGCGGATGCATTGCAAACACAGATAATCACTCTTTGTGACCAGTTCTATGCACGTATGAAGGCTGCCGCTACTAAACAAGGCAAGACTGTCGGCGCTGATTTTGCCGCTATTACTATCGCCGAACTAGACGCTATTGCGAACGGTGGCGAATACTCCAAGCCCGCTGCCAGTGAAATCGTAGGTGTAGAATACTTCCAGAATGGTGTCTGCTACTATAACATCCTGATTCGTCATGACGACGCAATCACCGCCACAATGGAACTTGGCAAATATGGTGTCGTACGCAACAACTGGTACACATTGACTATCAACAGCGTGAAACAACCGGGTACTCCTTGGATTCCTGACAAGACAGATCCTACCGATCCTGAAAAACCGGGTGGGAATGATGATGACGCTGAAGCATATCTCTCTGTAAATATTGTGGTAGATCCATGGACTACCTGGAGCCAGGGAGTGGATTTGTAATGACAAATATATTGGGCTAAAATAATAATTAAAATTGTAGGAAGGCGTTATGATGCGGCGCAGGTTGTCTTATAGCGCCTTCCTTTTTTCCTCTTTTTGTTTTTATTAAGCTGGTGGAGGCATATTTCCGTGAATCAAGACCTTGATATGAAAAACTTGATAGAAGCAGGTCTTACCATACAGACAAGTTTTGACGCTTGTCCACTAAAGCAGATTATTCCGAGAAAAGCACAAAGGCGCTTTTCCACACTATATATGAAATTAGAAAAATAAATAGAACCATAGATTATGAGAAAGATAATGAATACAAAAGGTGTTGTCCGACGGATGAGTTATGGAAGTTGCCTGCTATTACTGCTTGTACTCTTTTCTTGCACATCCATTGATGAGACACTACCGGAATGTCAGTTATATGTCCGTTTCCAGTACGACTATAACATGGAGTTCACCGATGCTTTTGCGGCTCAGGTGAATTGTGTAGATGTGTTTGTATTTGACAAGGAAGGCACGTTTATTATAAAGAAGAGCGAACAGGGGGAAACTCTGGGCAGCGGCAGCTATCGTATGCCGTTGTCACTTCCGGTCGGAGAATACCGGATAGCCGCTTGGGCGGGAATGAGCGATGCCTTTGAAATGCCGGAACTGGTTGTCGGAAAATCGATACTGGAAGATTTGACGGTAAGAATGAAACGGGGGGAGTCATTGGTACATAATAAAGTTTTGAAGCCTCTCTGGTATGGCGAGGTGAAGAACGTGAGTTTTACAGGGAAACGGGAACAGACGGAAACGGTCAGGTTGATAAAAGATACCAATAAGTTCCGCTTTATCCTGCAAAAGTCCGGGCCGGGAGAAGAACTGGATATGAATGACTGCCTGTTCGAAATCCGTGCGGACAACGGATATTACGACTGGAATAATGACTTGCTGAATGATGATGTGATTAGTTATCAGCCGTATCATCTGGAAAAAGTGGAAGATGTGGGCATTGTAGCGGAAATGAACACCATGCGCCTGCTCGAACATAAAAAAGTATATTTGACGCTTACACGCAAGTCGGACAGCAAGGTACTGATGAAGATTGACCTGATACCTTACCTGCTGCTTACTAAAATGGAAGGACATGATATTCCGGCACAGGAATATCTCGACCGGCAGAGCGAATATGCGATAGTCTTTTTCTATAATCCGGAATTATTGAATTTCCTTTCCACTAAGATTGTGATTAACGGCTGGACTATCTGGCTAAAAGGTGAAGACCTCTGATAAATAAACAAAGATTGATGAATATGAGAGATAAAGGTTGTATATGGTGGATGTGGCTGCTGTTGTTTTTATTTTCTTGTACAGAAAGTGAACAGACAGTTGAGCCGGTAAATCCCGGAGAAGTGCGGATGAGCATGAATATCAGCACACGTGCCACGAGTGATCCGGAAGTGCTGAACACGAACGAAACCCGTATCAGCCGTTTGCGTATCTATGTTTTTGATGGTACATCATTGGATAAGATGTATTATTGGCAGGGACTTACCGCTACCGACGGGACTTACACTACTCCGGTTTTCAAGGTGAAAGCCGCTACTGGGAAAACATTGTATACCATTGTAAACGAGCCTGTTGACCTGAATACCCGTGCTATACTTGAGTCTGTGGATCATCCGAATGATTTGGTGGATGTGCAGTATCAGATGGCTGACTACTTGACAACAAAGACTAATGTCGTAGAATATGGAAAAGAATACTGCCTTCCCATGTATGGAGAACTGGCAGGGGTGGATGCGGCGGAAGGAACGACACAGACGGTCAATATGCATGTAGACCGTGCAGTAGCACGTGTGGATGTCTATATGCGGAAAGAATCAGGAAATCGGGAGGAAGTTCAGATACCTGCGATGTTGGTTGTGACGGGAGTTTCCAAAACCGGATTCATTTCTCCCGAAAAGACTGGTAATTATGCATCTTCCGCAATCAATATGTTGTCGAGAAAGACAGTAGGTGAAATCCCAGAAGAAACTTCTCCGGAAGACAAAGGTGTGCTGGCTTACTCTTTTTATATCCCGGAAATGGAGTGTAAGGACAGTAAGCTGAATATAGGCATTGACGAATACGATATGATAGAGTTGGGTGGGGATGCGAACAATTCGGGCGGAGCGCCTTTGGAAAAGCTGGAACGTAATCATGTCTATCAACTGTTGTGCCGGTTTATGATAAAATCACTTTCATTGGAAATGCATATACTTGATTGGGAAGATGTAGGGGTTACAGGTGATATTGTAGGTACTGACTTTTATATAGACAGGACTGCAGGTAAAGGAATAACCCTTATTAAAGATATTGTCGATCCGGTGAAGCTGGTGAAAGTGGACTGTCGTACTCCGGGTCGTTTACGAATTAGAGCTTTGAAACCTGATAAGGCGGATTTAATGTCAACAAGTGATTTGCAACTGTATTGCAATGGAATAACGGAAACGGATAAATTGGCGGATAACAGTGGCATTTATGACCTTACTGCTGCGCAAGTAATGAATTTCTATTGTACCACCGGTAGTGTTCCCGCTAATTATGAAGGTGGTTTTATCGAAGTGTCTTCCGATAATGTGCATGTGGAATATATTCCTATCAGTTCATTGGATACTTTTACTCCATTGGACACGGAAGGCACTGCCAACAGCTATATAGCGGATAGAGGTGCGGGCTCTTATTCTTTCACGGCTACCATAATGGGAAACGGATCGGACGGTATTATTGATGAAGGAAAGTTTGAAGATGTAATGGGGAATATATTGACGAAAGCAGCAGGTGCGGATATTCATCCTTTATCGGCAAAATTGCTTTGGCAGGATACGGATGAACTGGTGGAACAAGTTGCTTTAGTCGATAATAGGGTTCAAGTGAAAATGGGACGAAGCCGGGGAAATGCATTGATAGCCGTTTATGATAAGGCTGATCCTAATGCGGAGGATGCGAAAGTGTTGTGGAGTTGGCACCTTTGGTGTACGGCTGTGCCACAAATAATAGAATTTATTGTACCAAAGACAGGCAATAAATATAAAATGATGGATCGTAATCTTGGGGCAACAACTATTACACCTGCTTTGTGGACTACACAAGGGTTGCATTATCAATGGGGACGTAAAGACCCGTTTTACAGTCCATTGAAGAATGATGGGAAATTGACTACCTTATATAATGTTAGAAGTGTCGGCTCTTTGTGGAAGATTACTCATGAGGAACCGCTAACTCTTGCTCAAGCTATCAATAATCCGGATATATTTATTCATAGAACTTGGTCAGACGATACTTGGTGTACGAAAACTTCAGACTCGGAAACAACAGAAATGCGCTATGTGTGGGGTAATCCGGAAGGAACAATAGCCGATTATCCTAGTTCGACTATTAAAACAATTTACGATCCTTGTCCTGTTGGTTATAAAATATCACCATTCGATGCATTTTTTATTTTTAATGAGAGTGGGGTGAATATGAACGGTGTTACTGCCTATGTAGAAGATAAAATGATTTTTTTGCCAATAACTTGTACTCCTGATTGGGCATTTTCTCCAGCGATAAGTGGAACGTATTGGAGTTCGTCAGTTTATGGACGACGTAGCGATGACTTTTATTGGCAAAAAATGGGAGCTTTACTTTATTTTTATCCAAAGGGTACTGGCATAAATAAGTTAAATACGACTCTGTGGCTTGGATTTGTGCAGGCTGGCTCTATACGTTGTGTAAAGGAATAATTCATTAGAAATCAAAAAAGTATAAATGAAATGAAAACAAAAATACAGCAACGCTTATATTACCTATTCAGAGGATGTCTATTAATTCTCTGTACAATTAATATTCCTTTGTTAGTTGGTAGTTGTAGCGATAACAGTGAAACAACAACCGTTGACTTCTTTCAGAAAAATGTCATCAGACTATCTATCTCTGACGCGGAACTGGTGCAAGTGCGTAGTGTGGAAAATGAGTCGGAATGTAAGATTAGTGGTATACAAGTATTCGTATACAATGATTCTCATACTTCATCCCCTGTATATTATCAGGAGGGTACGACTGATTTATCTTTTTTGTTTGGAAATGGAACTGCGTCGCCTACTGTAACATTGAAAAAATTCATTCCTGCTAACGGAGAACGAATCTATGTGGTTTGTAACCTGACCAATCGTTCTTCTGCATTGGGAACAGGTGGTTTCCTTATAGATAAAACGGCTGGTGAGGAACAGTTAAGAAATTATACGAGCCAAGGCTTGATGAGAGGTTTTTCTAATTTGAAAGATGAAGGACAAGCAATCCCTATGTACGGGTGGATAGAATGGAATACCAGCGCTACTTCTAATGTATGTTTGTTGAAGCGATGTTTTGCTAAAATTACAGTAGATGCGGATATGCAGGTCTTATTTCCTGACAAGGTGGTTTGTTGGGAATGGCAAAATTTGGACTTTTCGGACTTTGTATTGGACAGTGAACATCGGGGTGGAATCTATCAAGGTAGTATAAATGAAAAGGGTATTTCAGAAAAGCATGATTTGCTTTCGGCTACGGTTCCTTTGGATGCAGCCAAAGGTCTGGTGACTAGTTACTATTCTTTAGAGTATAAACATTCTGTCTATGCGTTGGGGAATGAGATAGATGAAAAAACGTTTTCCAAAGATCGTGCCATGTTACTTCTTACTGTTCAGAATCCGGATGGCTCAAATAAGGAGTATTATCGTCTGGACTTTTGGGATAAAGAAACAGGAAAGTATTTGGATATAGTGCGAAACCACGCTTATCGTTTTAATATTACGAAGTTGAAAAGTAAAGGATATACTTCCGTACAGGAAGCCATTCAAAATCCGGGGAGCAATATTGAATATACAATAACAGTTTCTGATAAATGGGTGCAGGGGTATACTTCAAACGGGCAATATCTGGTTAAGACGGATAGGGAAGAAATAAAGTTATTGCAAGGTACAATAAAGGATCCGGTGATAATGTTGAAAATAGAGTTGCAGGCAGACGATGCAGGAAATGTCAATTTGGATAATGTGACAACCCGTAAAGTACGTTTATTGGGAAAGGATAAAGAGCTAGTGTCCCGTTTCTTCATTCAAACATTTTATAGCACGGATAATGAACATCTGACTCCAATAGATAATGGAATTGTCATGGACGGTATACCTTCTGTACCTGGTGCGATAAATAGTACCGGAAACGAATGTGAATTACCGTTGGATAATAAATATTGGATATATGCTACTGTGGTCTACGGAGTTTCTCTTATGCCGAAGGAAGGATTCCTGGAAATAACAATAGGCAACATAGTGAAATATATCCCTTTCAGTATTATACCTGAAACAGAAGTGTTCCCTGTGGATGATGATGGTCCGGCAAATTGCTTTATCACTCCGGTGACTTATGGTGCTTATTCGTTTGACGCCACGGTGATAGGAAATGGAGTGGAGGGTATTGTGGAGGAAACGAGAGATCATGCAAAAGCATCTACTGGTGGTGCCTTAACAGAAGATGTTGAACAATATCATTTTAAAAATGGGATGGGAGAAGATATTTCTAGTTCAAAAAATGTTGTGATATCTCCTCAATCTGCAAAGTTAATTTGGCAGGATCAAGAAAGTCTTATTTCGCAAGTGGCATTTAATCAGACTACCAATCGTGTTGAATTTTTGAGTAGCGGTGCAGGAAACGGAGTCATCGCAGTTTATGATAAATATGATCCAAATGCGGAAGATGCTAATGTACTTTGGAGTTGGCATGTCTGGTGTACGGAGAAACCTGATATTATTGAATTGGGGTTACCGACTAATGGAGAAAGTTATAGTGGGAAGAATTATAAAATTATGGATCGGGATTTGGGAGCTACAACTAATATTCCGGATAAATTGACAACTTGTGGCTTAGGATATCAGTGGGGACGTAAAGATCCTTTTATTGGCCTGACTTCGTTTTATACATCCCTTGACGATCCCGAACCGGAAAATGCTCCAATGTATAGTGTTCGTGGAACGGAGCAGGAATTAAAGGAAGAAGTGAAAAATGAAAGTATAGGAACTATTGAATATGGAATAAAACATCCTAATGTGTTTATTAAGGCTGGCATAGGTTACAGCAGTGGTGATTGGTTATATTATACTAATCTTCATGGTGGGGATAATTCCTTTGCGGGGAATCAGTATCTATGGGGAAATAATCCTTATTCGAGATATAAAATGGTTGATATAGAGACTATGAAGACTCTTTATGATCCTTGTCCTGCTGGTTATAAGGTGTCGCCGCCAGATATATGTGGGGCATTTCTAAAAAAGCCTATAATAAATGACACTATAACAGATCTGAGGTCAGGGAAAATAGTCGGACATACAGGAAAGATGATGGAAGACAGTTTTTATACTCCGTCATTTACTGAATATGGAGCCTATTTTTATTGTGGTAGAGAGAATAGTGAGCGGAAAGTATATTTTATTTCTGCCGGTTTTCGTTTGGGGGATGGCACTGAAGGCTTAAATTTGATACCAGGTTATGCCGGTCATCTTAGTGGGACAATGACTTCATATGATGGCTCTGGTATGAATACTGTGATGACCTTTTATTTTAAGAGCTTGCACACATTTTATACTTCTTTCGGGGGAGACACTGGTTTCTCGGAAATCCGCGCTTCCGCAGCACAAGTTCGCTGTGTCCGTGATGAATAAACACATATAATTCATTTTAAATATAAACTTATGAACAAATCAGAATTAATCAAAGAAGTAGCCTTGAAAGGTCAGTTGAGTTTTAGCGAAGCTACAAATGCAGTGAATGCAATAATGGAAACCATTGCGGAAACAATGCATAAAGGAGAGAGTGTCACCTTGGTCGGTTTCGGAACTTTTGTCGTTCAGGAACGGAAAGCGCGCAATGGGCATAATCCTGTGACTGGCGGCTCAATGGTAATCTCGGCTAAGCGACAGGTAAAATTCCGTCCTGGCAGTAAAATGAAATTAGAGTAAAGAAACAGGTTGAACTAAATGTTGAACATAAAAATTGAAACATGAAAAAGAGAATTATTACAGTTGCATTGGTATTATCATCAGTCTGCGCTATGGCGCAACAAAAGGAAAATCGCGATACGGACGGAAATATTCTTCGTGGCCCGTATGAAACGAATAGTTTTTGGAGTAACTGGCATATCGGTGTAGGTGGTGGAATCAATATCTATGAAGGTGAATTTGATAATAAGACATCGGTGGGCAACCGTATTGCTCCCGCATTGGATGTTTCGTTGGGTAAATGGATAACCCCTTCTTACGGAGTCCGTCTGCAATATTCGGGTCTGAAAGCCAAGGGGCTGACGGATGCAAGCGGGATGTATGCCAAAGGGGCGCATCGCGGTTATTACAAGGAAGAGTTTAATGTATCCAATCTCCATGCGGACTTTATGTGGAACTGGTCGAACGGTTTCCTCGGATTCAATGAGAAACGTGTGTGGAATGTGATTCCGTTTGTCGGTTTCGGTTGGGCACGTTCGTGGGGAAACAGCACGCATGATAATGAAATTGCTGCCAACATCGGTATTTTGAATACGTTCCGTCTGGGCAAGCGTCTGGACTTGACTTTGGAAGGACGGCAGATGCTAGTGAAAGAGTGTTTTGACGGAACGGTAGGCGGCAGCAAAGGTGAAGGAATGAGTGCTGTGACACTGGGACTAAGCGTGAAGTTGGGCAGGACCCGTTTCGACCGCGTTGAGAAAGTGGCTCCGGCAGATTATTCATCTTATAATGAACGTATCAACGCGCTTCGTGCCAAAAATCATGATTTGAGCACCGAAGCACAGCGCCTTGCCGCCGAACTGGAAGCTGCCAGAAATCGGAAACCGGAAGTGGTGAATGAATCGAAAGTGACTGCTTCGCCGGTAGCCCTGTTCTTCCCTATCGGCAAGGCTACTTTGGATAAGAAGGAACTTACCAATCTTGAGTTTTATGTGAACAACGCTATCAAGGCGGATAAGAACAAGACTTTCACGCTGATTGGTTCGGCGGACAGTGCTACGGGCAGTAAGGAACTGAACCAGCGTTTGAGTGAACAACGTATGGAATATGTGTACAATTTATTAGTCGAAAAGTATAAAATTTCCCCTGAACGTCTCGTGAAGAAAGCGGAGGGCGATACGAACAACCGTTTCAGTGAACCTGAATTGAACCGTGCCGTAATCGTCGAATAATAGTTTTATTTCATTTCAAGGTATTTATAGGCAACATTGCGGGGCTGTCTCGTTTTCTTCTATGTCGGGACTGAAAGTGCTTTGTCGTTACAAGGTGGGCTTGTCGGTGTCGGTAGTTGGATGGTTCTTTGCAATGTTGCTTTTTTGAATGAAGAGGAGAATATGATAATATATAATAGTCTGTTGGCGAAAACTTTCCTGAACAGGAAGAAAAGGCATTATTTTATGATTTTCGGATGGTGTTTCACCCGGTTCAAGTATCTGGAAGTGTGGGAGGATATGGAGCTTCGGATTCATGCGCGGCAGTATACGGAGTGTTTCTTTCTGGCGCTGTTTCCCGCTCTGGTGTTATCCGTCTGGCTTTTGTGGTGGTGGATGTTGGTTGCGTTCATGAATTATCATCTGCTTTACTGGCTGGAGAGGTGGTTCGGACATCATTCTTCTTTTGACTGGGAAGCGTTGGAACATTGTGGCGATACGCTTTATTTGAGGAAACGGAAATCATACGCCTGGATGAGATGGTACGGGAGGAAGTCGTTGCCGCCTTCGGAATGGGAGGATGATTAGAGAGAATAGTAAATCTTATACGAGAAGAAAAAGTAGATTATGAAAACGAAATTTATAGCTGAAATGGTGGGCACTATGGTGCTTGTTTTAATGGGATGCGGTGCTGCTGTATTGAATGGCGGTGCGACATCGGTAGCCGCTGTGTTGACGATTGCTTTCGCGTTTGGCTTGTCGGTGGTGGCAATGGCTTACACAATCGGCCCTGTTTCGGGCTGTCATATTAATCCGGCCATCACTATCGGTGTTTGGCTGAATGGCGGACTGTCGGTTATGGAAGCTGGTGTGTATATTGTAGCGCAAGTGACGGGCGGAATACTTGGTTCTGCATTGTTGTGGGTGATTACCGGCACAATGGGGATAGAAGGTACGGGAGCCAACGGTTTTGAAGAACCGTATCTGCTGGCTGCATTTGTTGCCGAGGCGGTGTTTACTTTCATCTTTGTGTTGACTGTGCTGGGCACTACCGACCGGGATAATGGCAGTCCTCATTTTGCGGGGCTGGCTATCGGATTGACTTTGGTCTTGGTGCATATTGTATGTATTCCCGTTACGGGGACGTCGGTTAATCCGGCCCGTAGCATTGGTCCGGCATTGTTTGCCGGTGTGGAGGCTATCAGCCAGCTCTGGCTGTTTATTGTGGCTCCGATTGTCGGTGCAGTGGTAGCTGTGCCTGTCTGGAAAGCAATAAAAGGGAATTAATTGTTTCATTTCATGTTTTTGTGAGAATAAAAAAGATGTAGGTTTTTCCCATAAAGTATAATAAATGAGTTTAATGGCCTATATCCTTAATGTCGCTGTGAAGCGCCTCATTTCCCCAAGAGAATCCATGCCCCTGCCATTTTTCTTTTTATAATAGTAGCATGGGAAAAATGGAATCATGGGTTCTTCTCTGCCTGTGAAGGTAGACTATTGTTTGTTTTGTTTGTGTGGTGCACCTTTTTCCCGGTGGGGGAGCAGGTGCACTCTTTTTTTGCATATATACTGGTTTGGATATATTTGTTTATTTATTATTCTCCCTAGTTATCGGTTTTGTCGCTTTTTTCTTATTCCCAGTCGTTCTCTTGTCGTTTATTGAGCACTTTTATACCGAATACATGTGTCTGAAAAGCCTTTTAGTACCTTTTTAATGAAGCAATTTAGTGTCGTTTCATCTCTAGGGAATATGCTGCATCTTTGCATTGTTAACGTTAGCGAAGTGATAATTAAAACAGTATTAATTAAAAAGAAAAGTATTATGGCAATTAGATTTAGAAGAGTGTTTCGCCTGTGTGACCCTACAAATAAAGAAGCAGGAAAGAAAGTATATCCAGTGATTTCTTATCAGTATGATACAAGTGCAACACTGGATGAATTTGCAAAAGAGATAGCTTCTGCTTCCGGTGTCAGTGAGGGTGAAACAATTAGTGTTCTCAAAGATTTCCGTACGTTGTTGAGAAAGACATTGCTGGGTGGCCGTTCGGTGAATATTAAAGGATTAGGCTATTTTTTCCTTTCTGCACAGAGCAAGGGAACGGAGAAAGCTGAGGACTTTACTATCGCCAACATTTCAGGGCTTCGTGTTTGTTTTCGTGCCAACTCGGACATTCGTCTGTTTACCGGGACGACTACCCGTTCGGATGGATTGAAGTTCAAGGATTTGGATCATATTAATGATTCGGGTCTTGTTGGTGACGGTTCGGATGGTGGTGAAACTCCGGATCCGGATGGCGGTTCGGGAGATGACGGTGAAACACCGGATCCGGCAGCTTGATTTACGGAAAGTTGAGAACTGTCAATTGTGTATGGAATGAGGCTTCGGCCTCATTCTTTCTTTGTAACTACATAAATAGACCAATATGCAAATAACTACAATCCTAGCTTTTATTACTGCTATGGGTGGTTTGGAAGCTGTGAAATGGTTGGTGAGGTATATCACTTGCCGTAAGACGGATGCACGGAAAGAGGAAGCGTCCGTGAATAGTATAGAGGAAGAAAATCGTCGTAAAAAGGTAGACTGGTTGGAAGAACGTCTTACCCAGCGTGACGAGAAGATAGACGGGCTTTATGTCGAACTTCGTAAGGAGCAGGAAGAAAAGATTAACTGGATACATAAATGCCATGAAGTGGAGTTGATACAGAAAGAGTCGGAAGTGAAAAAGTGTGAGATTAGAGGGTGTGCGAAACGTATTCCACCTTCGGATTATTAACAGATGCGTTTGAACTAATAATGAATTATCATGAGAAAAATAGATTCTATTATAATACATTGTTCGGCTACGAAAGCCGGACAGGATTTTACTGCCGCAGATATGGAATATGTTATATCGGTGGATTGGATGAGAACGGGCGTCCGGCAGATACCCGGACGAATGCTCAAAAACGGGTGCTTTATCAGATTATTATAGATTTGCAGCGGGAATACAATATTCTTCGAGTGTTGGGGCATCGGGATACTTCACCGGATTTGAATGGTGACGGAGTGATTGAACCTTATGAATATGTGAAGGCTTGTCCCTGTTTTGATGTAAGGGAGTTTCTGAGAAGTGGGCGGGGATTGCTGTTTGTGCTGTTGGTGGCTTTAGCAGTGCCTGTGCTGCTGTCGGGATGTAGGAGTAAGAAAGAGGTAGTAAGCAGGAATAATGAGATTAGAGTGGATTCAAGTTTGAATATTAGCTCCGGGAAAAGTCTTGTTAAAAATGAGGTTGCTTCGGAAAAGGATTCGGAGGTGGTGGAGGAGCATATCGAACAGGTGGTGTTTGTGTTTCCTGCGGATACGTTTGG
The DNA here is from genome assembly GCF_012113595.1 of Bacteroides faecium. Classification (NCBI taxonomy): domain Bacteria; kingdom Pseudomonadati; phylum Bacteroidota; class Bacteroidia; order Bacteroidales; family Bacteroidaceae; genus Bacteroides; species Bacteroides faecium. Next base: position 6,442,535 of record NZ_CP050831.1, on the reverse strand, counting down.
ATTGAAGGCTGGGGTGATGGTGAAGACTGTGGTGGATAGGAAAAACGTTAATCAGAAACAGTTTCTTCAAGAAATGAATTCACAGTCTGTGAGTTTGTCGGATATGAGTTCTAAGACAGAGATTCATAAAACGGGAGTTGAGAAAACTACTAATAGGATAATCGGAAGTGGGTATTGGTACGGAATTATTTTGCTGGTTTTAGTTATTGTGTGTTGGATTTGCAAATTGAAGAAGTGAGATGTTGTTTGTCTTGTACAAAGCCAGTTTTGATAAAAATGGAGTCATGATAGAGCTGTCTGTGAAACTGTGTGTTTTTTTGTGGAGTTTGTATGCGTATTCCCATGGAAATGCGTATCTTTGGATAATTACAAACAGAAGAAAAATTATGGGCGGGGTATTACGCAAACTTCCAATTGGAATACATGACTTTGAGAAACTTCGTAAAGGAGATTATCTCTATGTGGATAAAACCGCTCTTGTATGGCGAATAGCTAACATAGGTAAAACTTATCTTTTAACTCGCCCTCATCATTTTGGAAAAAGCCTACTACTCTCTACTTTTAAAGCCTATTTTGAAGGCAAGAAAGAACTATTTGAAGGGTTGGCTATTGCTGGTATGGAAAAGGATTGGAGTAAATATCCGGTATTACATTTGGATTTGAATGCCGAGAAGTATGAAACTCCAGATGACTTGCTTGCTATGTTGAATCAACACTTGGAGAAATGGGAAGCTGTATATGGAGATGAGAAAAGAGAATGGAACTTGGAAGGAAGGTTCGGTTATGTTATCTGTCGTGCCAGCGAACAGTTTGGATGTGGAGTAGTAGTGCTTGTTGATGGATATGATAAACCTTTATTGAAGGCATTAGGTAATGATGCTTTGCTTGATGATTATCGTAAAACCTTGAATGCTTTTTATAGTGTACTGAAAAGTTCTGATCGTTATCTTCATTTTGTTTTACTTACAGGTGTGACTAAGTTTGCACAAACTGGTATGTGTAATGATTTGAATCAGTTGAATGATATCAGCATGATGTCTCAATATGCGACGATTTGTGGTATTACACAACAAGAACTGGAAGATACTTTCATGCCAGCACTGAATCAATTGGCGAAAGAGAATGAACTAACTTATGAAGAAACGTTGAACAAGATGATGGCTTTATATGGCGGTTATCATTTTTGTGAGTTTGTAGAAGGGGTATTTAATCCATTCAGTGTGCTTAATGTTTTTGACGGGTATAAGTTTAGTAACTATTGGTTTCAAACAGCTAATCCAGCTTTTTTAGTCGAGTTACTCAAAAAACGGGAGTATGATTTGCGTACATTAATTGATGGAATTGAGACTAGTGTTTCTTCTTTCACGGAATACAGGGTGGAGGCTAATAATCCGATTCCGCTGATTTATCAGAGTGGCTATTTGACTATAAAAGATTATGATAAGCGTTTCGGAAACTATCTATTGGAGTTTCCGAATGATGAAGTTCGCTATGGCTTTATGGATTTTTTGGTTCCCTATTATACATCGGTGGTGGATGATGAACGGGGTTTTTATTTGGGTAAGTTTGTACGCGAATTGGAGAATGGTGATGTCAATGCTTTCCTTACCCGCTTACAGGCTTTTTTTGCGGATTTCCCTTACGAACTGAATGAAAAGACCGAACGTCATTATCAAGTTGTATTTTATTTAGTTTTTAAATTGATGGGACAATTCACCGGAGCAGAGGTTCTTAGTGCCCGCGGACGGGCGGATGCAGTGGTGAAAACTCCGAAGTATATTTATGTGTTTGAATTTAAATTGAACGGGACTGCTGAACAGGCTTTGCAGCAGATCGATGAAAAAGGTTATCTGATTCCTTATCAGGCGGACGGGCGTGAACTGGTCAAAGTAGGAGTGGAGTTCAGTGCGGAAAAAAGAAATATAGACCGGTGGTTGTACTAGTTCAATAACCATGTTGTTGGAGGAGTTGTGCATAAATCGATTAATGAGAAGGTAAGCATTGTTGCACTTCATTTTTTGACACAGAAAAATTGCGATGAGCATTAAATCGTTTTAAAACTAGAATACCGACTTTTCGTGTGCTGACCTCGTCAGGAAAAGGGATTACTGTATCAATAGCCGGGATAGTGGGTTGGTATATCAAAATCTTCTGCTTCATGACAATTTGATATCCCCAACCATTTTTATATTGAAATATTTCCAGTTCAGCTTTTGGTTCTCCTTCATCCTCAATTACCATAATTGAGTGATGAAGAAGAATGATGGTTAGTAACGACAGTAAACTAATCCAAAGTACGCAAGTTCTGATTTTGATATTAATTATTTTCATAATTGTCATCGTCATATTCGTATGGATGAAGTTCCCATATGTCGTCAAAGCGGTAATTATTGCTTCTGCCTGTAACAATGAAACCTTTGTCGCCATTAGAGAAGGAGGCGGTTGCTGTGCGTGGAGCACCTTTGAATTTGGCAACTTCTTCCCATAAATCATTAGTAGGAGAGTATTTCCAAGTATTGCTGCGTAAGTCAGGCGCTCCACCACAGGTTAGGTATGCTTGCCCGTCAATGACAAAGGCAACTCCGTAAATTCGTGTGATACTGTTATATTTATTGTCGTATGTTGCATCCGAGGTATCTGTGATATCACGAAGTTGAATCCAACGCTTTTGAGAAGGATCATATTTCCAGAAATCTTTAACGTATTCACCATTATTGAATCCGGCACAAACATAAGCAATATCATTTATCACAAAGCAGGTAGCTCCCCGACGTTTACTTCCACCCAGGCTGACAATTTGTTCCCATGTATCAGTTTGCGGATCATAACAATAGAAATCTTTCAGATAGTTTCCGTTATAGCCGCTACCTAGATAACCTTTATCTGATAACCCAAATGCTATGGCATCATTTCGCGCGCTACCCGGATAATCCTTTTTTGAACTCCAGGCATTTGTGCCCGGATTATATTCCCAGAAATCATTGTAGTAGTTTTTTCCGTCATAACCTGTTCCGAAGTATCCTTTGCCGCCAACGGAAAATGCTGTGGATGAACTACGGGAAGTTCCCGGGAAAGAAGCTTTTTGTGTCCAAAAGTCGAGTTCCATATCATATTCCCATAGATCATTCAGGTGTTTTCTAGCGTCATAACCACCGGTGAGATACCCCTTGTTACCGATAGTGAAAGAGGTTGCTTCTCCACGTGCCAGGCCGTCAAAATCGGAAACACGATACCATTTACCCATTAAATCTTCATCCTCGTCATCGTTACTACAAGAAACTGTGATAACAGAGAACATTGTTAACAGAAGTGCTAATAAATTTTGATGTTTCATCATATTATACATTGTTATTATTTTATGGATACAAAAGAACAAGGCTTTCACGTGCTTGACAAATCGAATCGGTAAGCATCCGGATTTATGCCGTAAATTGAGTATTTGAGAAGGTAAATGGCCTTGCTATATTTAATACATGGTTTGCCTTTGTTAATGGCATGTTGCCGGAAGATATGTATTGGTTGGCGGGATAAAATTGTATGAATGAATGCTTATTCCCTCTTTTGCCGCAAAAATAGAATATGCATAAATTGTTGATTGTTATTGGCTTTTGTTTAGTCACATTTTTAGGAGTGATATCGTGCTATGATGAGCGCAATACTTTTGGGGACAGGTTGGTTGATTCGGATTTGCGCAATATAAGTATGGATACAAGTACCATTGTCATGACTGCTGTGCTGATAGATTCTTTGGAAACTTCCGGCAAACAGGTTGTTCTTGCGGGAAGATATGTGCATCCGGTATGGGGGAAGGTCTCTGCTGCCAGCTACATACCTTACGTGCGGCCTCAATATTCGACAGAAGCGGATGTGACGGTAAAGTTTGACTCATTAATGTTGGTACTTTCCAGTAGTGGTGATTTTGTTGGTGATACGACTTTACAGCAACGATATTTTATTCATTTACTTACGGAGAAAATTATTCTGAATGACAATGGTTATTTGTATAATAATTCTTCATTTGCTTATGAATCCGAACCGATGGCCAGTTATTCTTTTATACCTAGACCTCATGTTACAGAGAAACTGGAAATACGTTTGCCTGATGAGTTAGGACAAGATTTGCTGACTCGTTTTCACAACCATGATGAGTCTGTTGCTATCAATCATTTTGAAGATTATTTTAAAGGGATTGTTATAATGCCTGATGAAAAGCAAAGTTATTCATTGCTGAGTTTTCAAGTTTCGGATTCATTGTCGGCTTTGGTATTGCATTATCATATTGAAGGGGGATATGAGAATCAACAGAAGCTGGTTTTCTCGCCGAATACAACTACGCAATTTAATCAGTTGATACATGAACGCCACGGTACTCCTATGGAACCTTATCCGTTGAAAAAGGTAGAGATACCTTCTGAAAAATTAGGAAATCGTGGAATATTGTTCAGTGGTATCGGCTGGTACACTCGTCTTGAATTTCCTTATCTTAATAATATTATGGAACAGGGAGAGTATATACATATCGAAAAAGCCGGATTGAAAATATATCCTGAATATGGGACTTATTCGGGATATAATGCGTTGCCGGATAGTATCTTTCTATACATAGCAGATGAAAATAATGTAGTGACTGATGCTGTAAAAGACTATTTAGGAAAGCAAGTACAGGGTGGAAAGCTGGTGAAAGATGATTTGTTTCTTGGAAATGCATATTACTATTTTGATGTTACCAAGTTTATGAAAGATGAGTTGGGAACTTCAGGTAAATATAAACATAATCTTCAGTTGGTATTTAATAGTGATGATTATACCAAGACACTGAAGAACCTGACTTTCGGTGACCCCAATGGGCAGCATCCTATTATTTTACAACTAAATTATAAAATATATGAAAGCTATTAACTGCATAATCTTTCTTTTGTTGGTTACGCTAAAATCACAGGCACAGAACGTTATGACTTCATCTCCTTATTCTATGTTTGGTATCGGAGAATTGGAATCCGGACTTTACGGACAAAATGCAGCTATGGGTGGTGTTTCCTACGGGATGCGAAATAATACACTGATTAATATTGAGAACCCGGCAGGATTGACAGGGCTAGAGAGTAAACGGCTGCTTACGGAACTTTCCATATTTCTAAAAAATGAATCATATACTTCCGGGGGAAGTTCGAATCAGGCTTTTACAGGAAGTTTTTCTGCTTTAATGTTGGGAGGCCGGGTGATTCCGCGGTGGTATACGGCAGTCAGCCTGACTCCTTATAGTTCGGTAGGTTATTATTTTCAGTCTTCCCAGCCGGTAGAAGGAAATCCTCATGAAAATTATGATGCTGCCTTTACAGGAAGTGGGGGAATCTCAAAAGTCACTTGGTCTAATGCTTATCTCCTGTCTCAACATTGGTCGTTGGGGATGAATATCAGTTATTTGTTTGGTAACATTGTGTTATCTGAGCAACAAAGTGACTTGATTGTTGACAGGAAGATGCATGCACGGTCACTTTATGCTAATTTAGGTATTCAGTATCACCGTACATTGAACCATGATTTGTCTTACACATTAGGAGCGGTTTATGGTTATCGGCAAAAACTGGATATTACTAATGCTAAATATATAGTAAATGGCAACGCACATGAAAAGAAGAAACAAAGAAGTCAAAAACAAAGTTTGCCTCAATATTTTGGCATAGGCGGCTCTCTACAATATAAGAAATGGACGTATGCGTTGGATTATGCTTTTCAGCAATATAGCTCTTTGACATCAACGGACAGTCGAATTGAATTCAAAGATGTAAACGAATGCCGTATCGGAGTTTGTTATTTACCAAATGGTTATTCTTCAGATGGCCTTTGGAAGCAGGTAGCCTATAAGGCCGGAATTAATGTTTCCAGTTCGTATATGATGATTAATGGAAACACGGGACTTTCTTTACGATTTAATGCAGGACTGAGTTTGCCTGTATTTAGAGGAAGAATAGATACCAGCATTTTTTATGACCGTATGCAACTGAAAAAAGGTACGTTAAATCGGGATGTGATAGGTGCTACTATTTCTTTTACATTAGGTGAGATATTCTATCACAGTAAACTCAAATAAAAGAAATAAATGAATGGGTGGGGTGCAATATAAAGCTTAATTTTCCGTTTATTCATAAAATGCGAGCGTTTTACCGCCTGTTTTGTCCGTTTCACCGGACTGCTTGCCGGAAAGTGGATAGATTGATTATTTTTGTAGATTAAAAAATAAAAGAGCTTATGCTGCGATCAACAAGAAATGAATTTCTTATTGGATTCACCCTATCGGTGATTCTTTCTCTTTTTGCCAATTTTGCATTGTTGATACGCCGTTATGATCTGATGATGGACTCGAAATTGCCTGGTTCTTCTTATGCGATAGAGAAATATGAATTGTGGTTCTCTGTCTTATGGTTTTTCTTTTTCTCTTTTGTATTGTTTGTTCTTTATAGATGGGCATACAGATGGGGTGATAAGGTGTTTCAACATAAAGAAGTAAAGACGATAGGACTTGCGATGGGAAGTATTTTTATTGTTGCTTTAGGGCTGTACAGGGCATATCCTGTTATAAATACGGCTGTAATGGGAAAGGTCTGTAATGTATCTGTTCTTCATGATTGTGCAGAGCGTTCAATTATGATAACAGAGGTTTCAGGAAAGATGCTTGATACTGTTTCTGGTTCTGTAGTGGAACCGGATAAGATTCGGGTAGGAGTGAATACCGTGTTTTCAACAGCTTATTCGAATCCTTTATTGATAGAGCATATTTTTGTATTGTTGACTATTATGTTAAGTATGCTGTTACTTCACTTGCTTGATAAAAAGCAGGAAATGAAATTAGAGTATGAGAAGATAAAAGTAGAGAAACTGCAAAACTCATATAATGCACTGATGGGACAAATCAACCCGCATTTCTTTTTCAATTCGTTGAATGGGCTTAATTCATTAATTCGTATGGGAGAGCAGGAAAAGACGCTTGAGTATCTGAATGGATTGTCTAATGTTTTCCGGTATATTCTGCAAAGTAATCATAAGACATTGGTAACTCTTGATGAAGAATTGCAATTTATTAAGGCATATACTTATTTGCTTAGTGTGCGATATGAGAATAAGTTGTTTTTCTCAATTCGGATAGCTGATATTTGCTTACAGAAGCGCTTACCTATCCTAAGTTTGCTTCCATTGATTGAAAATGTGGTTAAGCACAATGTTATTAGCATGCAACATCCTTTACAGATTGAGATTTATACAACTTCAGAAGATTTATTAGTCGTTTCAAATTTTATTCAACCCAAAATGGAAGAGTATGTCTGCAATGGGATTGGATTAAAGAATCTTCGGGGACGTTATCAGATGTTGGTTGGCAAGAATATACAGATAGATGATTCTAATGGATACTTTGTGGTTTCTCTGCCTTTATTAAATACACCGGAGCGAATATGAAAGCAATAATTATTGAAGATGAAACAGCAGCAGTAAACAGTTTGAAAGCTGTTTTGCAACAAAATTCGGTAACGGAGATTGAAGTGATTGCTGAACTGGAAAGCATTGAAGAAAGTGTGGAGTGGTTCAGATGCTCGTCGCAACCGGATATTATTTTCATGGATATTCATTTGGCAGACGGACTGGCTTTTAAAATATTTGAGCAAGTGGAAATTGCTGCTCCTGTAGTATTTACAACTGCTTATGATGAGTATGCTTTACAGGCTTTTCAGGTGACCAGCATTGATTATTTGTTGAAACCTGTTACACTCAATACATTAGAACATGCTTTGAATAAGTTTTTCCTTTTCAATCCGGCGGAACGAGAGGAGCATATTCGACAAACTAATTCTGCTATTAAAAATCGTAATGAGGTAAAAAAGTTGCTGATAATGCTTGCTGATAAGTTCTATCCGCTTTCGGTAGATGATATTTATTATTTTTATACGACCCGGGAGAAAGTTACGGCCTATACCTTTGACGGCAAAAAACATCCTGTAGACCGTACACTGGATACACTTGGTGAACAACTGGATAAACGGCTTTTCTTTCGTGCTAATCGTCAATTTATTATATCCCGTAAATCAATTAAAGATGTAAATATTTGGTTGGGCAACCGACTTTCTGTAAACTTACTATTGCCTGTTCCGGAGCGTATTATAATAAGTAAGGTAAAGACTCCGGTATTCAAAAAGTGGCTTATGCAGGAAGATAATTGAATCTGTTCACCTTTGCTTATTGTACGTCTCACCTGCGAAGAATCCCCGTTTGCCGGAGTTTAACTTTAGTTTGCTAATGTTTCCCTTTAATTTGTAACAGATAATAAGAACAAATAAAACGGGATGTTATGCTGAAATGTATCACTTTGGACGGCGATGTTTCTACGCTCAATGATTTGATGGAGTATTTAGAAAAGATTGACCGAGCTTTGGCAGAAGTCAATGGGTTGTTGGGAAGCAAGCGGGTCGAACAATCTGTTTTTCTTCGTGAAGGCTCCAGGATTGTGCGTCTTAATCAAGAGGATATTTTATATTTGGAAGGATACGGTGGTGATTATGTTAAAGTACACCGTATAGAAGGAAAACCTATACTTTCACAAGTGAGTCTGAAACGTTTTGAAGAATGTCTTGGAGAGAATTTTTGTCGCGTACATCGCTCTTATATCATTTCACTGTCTCATATAAGTTATATTGAACGGAAAAGAATCCGTATCGAAGGTGCTTTGATTCCGGTCAGTGATTCTTATCTGCCTATGTTAATGAGCAAACTGCGCATACAAATATAGATTGACATAATAGGCTATATAGTATGAATTACAAATATTTTCAATGTATCACATTTTAAAAAACAATCTTATGAATTACGAAATGGAATCTTTAAAAACAGGGGTGAAGAACTTTATTTTAGGGCTGTCCCTAGTTCTTCTTTTAACGATGACTGCTTATTCTTCTGGTAAAGCACAGAATTGCGTTGATAAGACAAGTGTTAATACTATTATTATGTCGGGTATGAAAAATGATACGGTTATTATTTCTCAAATAAAAACTGATTCTTTACATCATAACGGTTCTTGTTGTTCGAATAATATGCAGGTTGTATTTACCTTTCTTGGGAAACATATTAATTATCTGCCCAAAGCGATTGAGAACAAAGTAGAGGGAGATATAATAGTCGGTTTTACTATGACTAAAAATGGCGAGGTGGCGAATGGCAGTATTATCAAAGGGCTTTATGCTGATTTGAATGAAGAAGTGCTTCGGGTTATAAAAGAAATTCCCAAATGTGAGCCTATAAAAGAGGATATGGATTATAGGGTCACTATGAACTTTAATTTGTCAGATGGAAGATTGAACTTCAGACCGAAAATGTCTATTATCGGAGTAGAAACAAGTAATGCGAAACTTTCCGTTAAAAGAATGGATGGGAAAAATTATGGTTCTATGATTGTTTATGGAGAACCTGGTGTGGGAGAGGATTCTGTTGTTATAAAGACGATGTCTGTTAGAATCAGCGATATGGATAATAGTATAATAACCATTGATAAAAAGAATAAGTAGCTAAAGCGTGAATATTCATATTCGAATATTCCTTTAAAAAATATCATACTAATAATATATCCAGGTGGGTTATCCAAAATATTTTGAATAGCCCATTCTTTTGTTACAGTTTTAAATCCAAATCATAATCTCCACCTCTTTATCAGTTACGATTTTTTCCTTTTTCCTGATTTCTGCTTTGAGAGGCAGTAAATAAGTATCAAGTTTCGTGTCAAACCAAATAGCGGTTTCCCATTGAGTATTACCGATTTTTGCCGTTATTTTCAATCGTCCCCAGCCTTCTTCTAAGAATCCAAGATTTTCTCTTATTTCTTTGGATATTCCTTTCGGAAGGCAGGCTATGTGCCAACCACCCGTTCCGATAGTTGATGAGTAATTCCATACTTTTGCGGTAAACTCATATTTTATTCCCTTATTTTCCATTGTGCAAAAATAGGGAATAATTAGGAGACTAGATATCATTTTCTCTTTCAATTAATTTTCGATATTTGTCTGAATACATATCCTATTGCAGGAATCGACATTTGGGCGAAGAAACGGAATAAGTTAAAGTTAGCTTGTGCATAGCCCTTGTCACTGCCACATAAAGCATACTTCTATCAATGCCGGAATGATAGTTCTTATCATCAGCTTGCGGAATGATTACTTCGTCAAATTCCAGTCCTTTTGCCATGTGGGCGGAAGTGACGATAATTCCTTTAACATAAGCGGAGCTTTGACTTGACAATAGTGAAATGTCGTTGGTATAAGTCCGGAGTCTCTGAGCAAGTTCTTTTGCTTGGGATTCGGTTTTGCAAATGATTCCTAATGATGTGTTGTTGGAGTTTCTGAAAGAATTTATTAAGTCTGAGATACCGAGAACTTCCTCTTCAACATTTGGGAATTGAAAAACCTTTGGTTGTTCCCCATGTCGTGAAATAGGTTCTAATTCACAATTCGGTTGAATATTCTGTGCAAAGCCGGTAATCTCAAAGGTGGAACGATAGCTTTTGCAAAGCTTCATTATTTCCCCTGTTGTAAATGCTTTTTTTATCATATTTGCGGTGGATGAACCATAAGGATTCACGGATTGGGAAGCGTCTCCCAGTATTGTTTTCCGGCAGGGATATAGTTTCTGAATCACCTTGTATTGTATAGGAGAATAGTCTTGCATTTCGTCTATTAGAAGGTGTTTGACATAAGATTGGGCATTGTTTCCATTTAGTGCGATATGCAAATAAGCTAAAGCTGCTAAATCTGCATATTCCAATGTACGATTCTTGCGCATTTTGAACATTTCAGGCTTTCCTGTCCATTCGAAGAAATCTTTATAGATTTGCAGGTCGTTGTTTCCTGCAAACATATTCTTAATTTCTTTCTTTAGCAGATTCTTTTCAGCAGTGGTGACTGTAAGGTTATATTGGAGTTTCATCATTTCCAGAATATAATCTGTCATAGTCTCAAACCGTTGGCGTATGGGGTAGCGATGGAATCGCTTGAACTGTTCGCTGATAAATCCGGCAGGAATGGTAATGTACTTGGTGAGTTTTACATCTGTCGCTTTGAAATAGTTGTTTTCTATGTGAAGGACGAATTTATCGAGCCGTGATATGAACTCGAAGGAGGCTTTATACTGTATCCGTTCGATGAAATCAGAAGTCGGCTTCTCTAATAATTCCGTCACTTGCTCAAAGAAATTCTGATATTTGTATTTGTTATCGAGGACTGTGGAGAGTATTTGCTCCATACTGGTTTCCGGCACAGTTGTTTCTCCAAGTTCCGGAAGGACATTGGAGATGTAGTCGGCAAACACTTTATTGGGTGAGATAATCAATATGTCTTTTGAGGAAATCTGTCCTCTTTGCGCATAGAGCAGGTAGGCAATGCGATGTAACGCAATGGAAGTTTTTCCCGAACCGGCAACTCCCTGTATGATGAGTACGGGGGCAGCCTCATTACGGATAATCCGGTTCTGCTCGCGCTGAATGGTCATGACGATATTTTTCATCTTATCGTCCGCATTGGAACTGAGTTCTTTTTGCAAGATATCATCGTGGACAGTAACGGAACTTTCAAGCATATATTCCATTTTCCCTTTGCGGATACGGTATTGGCGTTTGAGTGAAATATCTCCATGAACTTCGCCTGCCGGAGAAGAATAGGTCGCTTCGCCCAACTCATAATCATAGAACATACTCGAAATAGGTGCACGCCAATCGTATATCAGGTTTCTCTTGTTGTTGAAATCAAAAAATGTATGTATTCCTATGTAGACAGGCAGGGATTGGCTTCCGTCTTTTCTCTCCTTGAAATCTATTCGTCCGAAATAGGGAATGTCTACTATTTTGCTCAGTCGGTTGCGTTTGTCAATCACATTTTCTCCCCGTGCAAAATGATGTAAGATGCTCTCGCGCATAGAACGGATTTCATGGGGATCGATGTCTTTGTTCGACCATAGATAGTCTTTGTATTCCTGCAAGGTATCCACATGTTCCTTGACCGATTTGTCCGTACTGTTTATCGTAGCATTAATGATACTGATAACCTGTTGCAAGTATTCTTTTTCCTGCTTTTCTGTTCTGTTAAATATCATATGAAAACCTCATTTGAGTATTAAAAGTTTATTGAAAGGGCTGGCAAAGTTAGGTCGATTTATCGGGGTATTAAATAGTTATTTATAGCTATATATTGAGCCTTTTTCCTACTTTTGCATACTTACTTAAAAAAGAAGAAAAATGAATATCCTCGATATTGCAGAACGGAATCAGCAGAAAGCATGGGAGATAGTAGCGAATACTAATGTTATCCCGATATGGGAAAGTATAGGTGCCCGGATTAACTTGGTGGGTTCTTTGCGCACAGGATTGTTGATGAAACACCGGGATATTGACTTCCATATTTATACCCCTACTTTGACTTTGGCAGATAGTTTCCGGGCAATGGAGAAGCTGGCGGAAAATGAATCTGTCAAGCGGATAGAATACATGAATTTATTACATACCGTTGAGGCATGTATCGAGTGGCATGCCTGGTATCAGGATGCGGAAGGTAAACTCTGGCAGATTGATATGATTCATATTCAGGAAGGTTCCCGATATGATGGATATTTTGAAAAAGTGGCCGAACGGATTTCTAATGTTCTGACGGACGAGACAAGAGAGAGTATTTTGAGATTGAAATACGAGACTCCTGATTCGGAGAAAATTATTGGGATAGAATATTATCAGGCGGTTATTCGGGATGGTGTGCGAAGCTATCCGGAATTTGAGGAATGGAGAAAGCGACACCCGATGACGGGGGTGGTGGAATGGATGCCTTAGACGGACTGATAGCTTCGGAAAAGGCGTGTGAGTTAATCAACCTAGCAGTCCGGTTTCCTGTCCCAAGTGAATAGCTTCGATAGAATTCTGTACACCTAGTTTACGTAACAGGTTTTGCCGATGGATATTGACTGTGTGAATACTGATACATAGCTTGTCTGCAATCTCTTTACTTAACAGTCCTTTTTGAATAAGCCGTAATATCTCTATTTCCCGATGAGTGAGGTTGGTAGAAGGTATGGACAAAGAGGATGGAGAGAAGAACTCTCCGTTCTTTAGATTCAGAACAGTGCAGTCTACTGTTTCGGAATGTTTCTGGTCGGGTGAAATGTCCATGTTGCCTATAACAAGCCATGCTTTGCCGTTACGGTCTTGCTCCAAAACTTGATGCCGGCTGGTGACACGTATATATTGTTGCCTGGCATTGAGTATGCGGAAACTGTAAATGTTGGAATATTCATTCCGCTGTTCGAGGGGCAGACTGTAAATAAATTGACTTAACGTGACCTGTAATGCTGCCAGTTGCGCACGGTCGTCCGGATGAATACGTGATTCCAGATAATCGCCCTGTTTTTCCAGAGTTTCTATTTTGTGGCTGTCATATCCCAGTAAATCAACGAAATTCGAGGAAGCATACGTGTAACTGCATTTGTAGACATCGACAACGAATGTGCAGCTATGACTGATTTTAGAAAGCCGGTGAAGCATGGACTTATCCCGTTCCCACGCGGTGTAATCAATATCGTTGGCGGACAAGCATTGCTTTGCCCACATTTCTTCCCGGGTGGTATGAGTTGTTTTCATATAGGATAGTGAAGTGGTAAATTAGGGTTAATTGCTTAGAGTGCGGCAAAAATAGAGATATTTCTAATACTTTAGGTGCTAATAAATGATAATTATCGTCTTTCTTCCGAAAAAGAATGAATATAAACGTATTTTTCTGATTTATTACATTATCTTTGCTCCCAGAGTTTGAGTTACGAATCATTATCGTATAGTTCTCCTTTTAATATATTATTAGTAAGTAGGCCTTTTCTGTAATTATCCTCCTCACTCCAATTTAGTATTTATTTTAATAAAAGTTTAAATGAACATTTACATCGCAGGTTTAAGTTATCGTACAAACGATGCGGACTTAACAAATTTATTTGCAGAGTTTGGAGAAGTTTCTTCAGCTAAAGTAATTATGGATAGAGAAACTGGAAAATCCAGAGGATTCGCTTTCGTAGAAATGGCGAACGACGAAGAAGGACAAAAAGCAATTGACGAATTGAATGGCGTAGAATACGACCAAAAAGTTATTTCAGTAAGCGTTGCACGTCCTCGCGCTGAAAAACCGTCATACGGTGGAAACCGTGGAGGTGGTTACAACAATTCCAGAAGATATTAATATCCGGACTTTGGGAAAGCGGAGGAAATCTTTCTTCTGCTTTTCTATAAAGTCTTTCTATATCCGCCTTTATGATTTGTCTGTGGAGGCTGTTTTAATCTGACAGCCGGAAATGAAAATCATCTAACAATTAAGTTCTGCTAATTCTCACTCCTCTGTGTAGTGCAACTAGGATACCCCAGATCCTGATCTTTTCATGTCTAAAGAAGAATTATTAGGCTTTATTGCAATTTGAAGACTCTTGAAAATCAAGAGTGTAAGTTTAATAATTATATCACAAAGTCTATATTGATAATTGTGCTGGCATTATCGTAAACATTTGCATGAAATGTTTTCAGATGCTCCGGCGTAAGTACAGGTATAGCAAATTACATTTATGACATTTAAAGATTTAAAAATAACCGAACCGATTTTAAAAGCAATTGAAGAAAAAGGATATACTGTGCCGACTCCTATTCAGGAAAAAGCGATTCCTGCCGCATTGGCGAAAAGGGATATATTAGGTTGCGCACAAACGGGAACAGGGAAGACTGCTTCGTTTGCAATTCCTATCATCCAGCATTTACATGAAAACAAAGAGCCTGGTAAACGTCAGGGCATTAAAGCACTGATATTAACGCCTACCCGTGAACTGGCTTTGCAAATCAGTGAGTGTATTGATGATTATTCAAAATATACCCGTGTGCGTCACGGGGTTATCTTCGGCGGTGTCAATCAACGTCCTCAGGTTGATATGTTGCATAAGGGAATTGATATTCTGGTGGCGACTCCGGGGCGTTTGCTTGATTTGATGAGCCAGGGACATATACACTTGGACAAGATACAATATTTTGTGCTTGATGAGGCAGACCGTATGCTCGATATGGGATTTATTCATGATATTAAGCGGATATTGCCAAAGCTCCCGAAAGAAAAGCAGACCTTGTTTTTCTCTGCGACAATGCCGGATAGCATTATTGCATTAACTAAATCTCTGTTGAAGAACCCGGTGAAGATTTATATTACACCGAAATCATCTACGGTAGATTCAATTAAGCAAATTATTTATTTTGTAGAAAAGAAGGAGAAGAGCCAGCTCTTAATCTCAATTTTGCAAAAAGCGGAAGAGCAATCGGTATTAGTTTTCTCACGAACGAAGCACAATGCTGATAAGATCGTCAGAATATTAGGTAAAGCAGGTATTGGCAGTCAGGCTATTCATGGAAATAAAAGTCAGGCAGCCAGGCAGTCCGCACTGGGAAACTTCAAATCGGGAAAAACCAGAGTAATGGTAGCTACCGATATTGCTTCCAGAGGAATTGATATTAATGAATTGCCGTTGGTAATCAATTATGATCTTCCTGATGTGCCCGAAACTTATGTACACCGTATTGGGCGTACCGGAAGGGCAGGAAATGAGGGAACTGCACTTACATTCTGTTCACAGGAAGAACGCAAACTCGTCAATGATATTCAGAAGCTGACGGGTAAGAAATTAAATAAAGCTGATTTTATTATTTAAAATCAGCAATTTACACTATCTTTAAAGTATAATATAAAACTAAATATAAATTCTATGGCAAAATCCATGACAGTTGGTAAACGTGAAAATGAAAAGAAAAGAATCGCTAAACGGGAAGAAAAACTAAAGAAGAAAGAAAGTAGGAAATTATCAGGTACTAGCAGCTTTGATGATATGATTGCTTATGTGGACGAGAACGGAATGATTACCTCGACTCCACCGGCCGACAATATTCAAAAGGAGGAAATCAGCCTGGATGAGATAATCATAGCAACACCGAAGAAAGAGGAAGAAGAACCGGCTATCTTGAGAGGTCGTGTTGAATTCTTTAACGAAGCAAGAGGCTTTGGTTTTATTAAAGACCTTTCAGGAGTTGAAAAGTACTTCTTTCATGTAAACAATGTTGTTGGTACTATTGCGGAAAATAATATCGTTACATTTGACCTTGAGCGCGGAGTAAAAGGGATGAATGCAGTCAATATATGTTTGGAAAACAAATCTAAATCGGAAAATTTGGCTCAGACTAAACCTGAACCTGAACCTGAATCTGAATCTGAATAAGAAAATGGGACGTTTGCAGATGCAAAAAGAAGGATAAAAAAATCCCTTGAACTTTCAAAAGTTCAAGGGATTTTTTATATTACCGAATCGATAGTGGTACCACCAGCAACCGAAAATGGTTTGATATGGCACTATCTTTCAGTAAGTTATATCTTTGCTACGATGTAAGTCCCTTGAATAAGGTTTTCACAGCTTTGCATCGTTCAACACAAGTTTGTATCTTGGGTACGATTTCTGAATGCAAAGATAATAATTATATTCTATTTTTTAAACTTAAATATCTTTTTTTTCTATACCTTCATATAAAGAGGATAGGTGCGCAGGGTCCTTACTCAGTAACACATATAAATCTAATATAATATCTTCTAGTTTAAATATTAATGCATTATGTTGAGCAACCCTTTCAAATGAGGTGAAATGAGAAAATGTATGTAATATTTTTAATTCGTTGGCATCTCCAATTAATATTTTCACTCTATTATCTATTTCATCTTTGTTACCCGGTAGTTTGATTAAAGTATATATCTCTAAAAAACGTCTGATAACATTGGGCATTATGTAACTCTTTTCTTCTGGAAATCCTGCGTCTTTAAATTTGTCTATTTCTGAAAATAAATAGATGTATTCAGAATTATAACTGCTCAACTCTTTGGGGATATCTGTAAGTGTTGATTCAGTGTTGTTTTTTCTTTTTAAAAAGAAAGAATTGCAGCCTTTTCCGTCTTTGTTTCTTTTGATATTGTTTGCCGTTTTGATAAATGAGTAAAACTCAAAACTATGCGTGGATATAAATAATTGTTTAAAGCAGGAAATTATTTTTGATGGATTTTCAGCATCAATGCCCCTTCTGAAGAAAAAAGAGTTGATAAGTGATGATACCTGTGCGATATGGTTAGCATCTAAACTTGATATAGGGTCATCAATGTAAATTATTGTATCCATGAGTTTATTTGTCTGTAAACTGTCTAGCATAACCATGAAATGTGAAAAAGCGATAGCTGTCATTTCTCCATCACTTAAATTTGTTGCTATATTGATTCCACGTTTTAGAATGAAATAATCATCGTCAGTAACTTCTATAGATATATCATCCCTATTAAGAAAGAGATGGATGAACTTATTTAGCTCTTCCTTTCCTTTAGTAATAGTTTTTAATTGTGCTTCAAGCTCTTTGTTTTCTAATTTAATCTTATTGATTATATTTTTGCAATTCGTACCTAAGTGCTCTTCACACTGTTTCAGTCGTTTTATCTCATAATATTGTTCGTCAATAAGGTACTTTGCGATGAGGTGTTTTTTATAAATATCCCTTGCTCGTTCTCTGATGACTCCAAATTCTTGAATATTTTTATTATGCTTATTGAAGATATCTTTTGCACTTCTAACCCATTCTTCAATTTGCGTAATAAAGTCTATATCAATCTCAGATGGTTTTTGTTTAATAAATATGTATTGAGAATCTTTTTTAACTAAATCATCTTGTAGTATGTCCAATGCTGAAATGTAATTTGCTTTAACTGTGCTATATTTTGCCAATAGAGAAGAAAATTCTTGTTGACAGCAGTCCATTAAATCATTTACGCTTTTTTTACTCCAGTCTAATTCTTCGATTTTTTGCTTCTCTGTGTTTATTTTTATTTTCAGATTTGTAATTCTTACTCTTAGCTTTGCTGCTTCATTAGTATAAAAAGCATTTAAATATGTAAGACGACTGTCATCAATGTTATTTCCGCAAAAAGCACACTTTTTTATTATTGGATTTTTTTCTATGTAAATATTATATCCGCTCTTTGCCCAATTATATAAATCTATATCGTTAGACAAGAGAGAGTCTTCTTCAGTTTTTGTTGGTTCTGATTGTAGTATTAGTTTGTATTCATTATATATGTTTTCAAATTCCAATATGCTAGAAGTTTCTATCGGTATTTCTTGTTTTGGATTTTGAGTGAGTGCAGTTGCTTTTATCTCTCCTAATTGTTTGGCATCTAGTAATACGTAAGTTTCTAATGGAGCAGATAATGTGTCTATTATCTTTTTTAGATGCCCTTTATTGAATTCTATTAGGCTGTTGAAACAATCATTTTTTATTCTTCCTGCTTCCTTTGTGAATTTTGTTTCAAATTCATTAAATTTTAAAATGTTTTCTTGATGTTTTTCCAATAACGACTCGGCTTTTGTAATAAGATTATTATTACTAGTGATTTTATCACGTGTTTCAATATTGCCACCCACATCAAAAGTAATGCCTTTAATACGATTATTTGTTCGTTCAAAAGATAAATTATCTCGTATAAAGTCTGAATTGAAAATTTTTACATTTAATGGTGATGAATTTCTGTTTTCATGAGTGATAATTTGTCCATTAGTCAATTCAACTTCAAATTCTATATCTGAATGTTCTATAGGAATTTCGTAGTCTTTATTCAAAAATGAAAATAATCTAGACAATGTGGTTTTTCCTGAATAGTTCCATCCATATATGATGTTTTTTTCATTAAAATCTCGGGTATTTCCATTCATTCTATAATTACTGAATACACCAAGGTTCTTTATTGATTTTATCCTCTTTATCATATCTTTCTTATTTTGTATAATACCCTCCTGTTTTTGGAGCACCTCTAAATTCTATCAAGCCTTTTTCACTCAAAGATTTAAGGTAGCGCATAGCTGTTCTCCAGCTTTTAGAAATACTTTCTGCTATTTCTGAAGCATTTAATCCCGGTTTGGCTTTAAGCAGGTTTATTATTGCTTGTTCATTCTCGTTTACTATGTCATTTACTATGTCATTTACTATGCCATCCGTGGCATAGTTCTTTGCACCTCGTTTGAACACTACCGTAAACATCCCGTCCGTATGAAATTCAGGCTCAGGAAGATTGGCTTCTTTCATGGCTTCCTGCATACGGGGAATACCAGATGCGACCCTTTCGACCAAATGCATACGGGTGAACAATCCAAAGATTAACGGGTTACGTGTCATACTCTTGTGTCCGAAATCTTTAGCTACGATAGGCAAAAGCCCTCCGGGATTAGAAACCTCTACCCGGTCATCAAACATTTCTATCGTAATGGTTGCTCCCTGTTCGTAATAGTCACGATGTGAGAGAGCGTTAATAATGGCTTCTTTAAATACCGTAAGAGGAATTTCCCAAATTTCTTCTCTTGGTCCTGCTCCCTCAATTTTATAAGCTACTTGCAGTTTACTTTCCAGCCATGCCATAGCCTGCAAATATTGTTGGTATAGTGGACCACCAAAGGTTTTATCATCTATGATATATACTTTGGTTGTTCCTTTGAAAAGGACACATCTTGTTACTGCGTGTGGAAACTTCCGTTCAGGTTGTTTCCCAAAGAACATGGCTGCTCCATTCTTGGCTACTCCTTTATCCGTAAACAGTTCCAAATTCTCAAATATCTGTTTATTGGCAGTCAATGGACTTAGCTTTGCTTCCGTGCGAAAGTCTTTTATCGCTTGTTCGTCTGCATCTTTGTAGATATTGAACCATGAGCAAGGAATAGCATCAAAAAAGATTTTGTTGCATTCCTGAAAGAAACTGCGCATTTCTTCGACAGTACGAAGTTTCTGTGAGTTTGCTCCCTCACGCACAAAGATAGAACCGGAAAATATATAAGGTTTATCTTTCCCTGATGGAACATCAATTACCCAAACTGTCTTATCTTCGATATTTACCACATACATCTCACAATGGAGGGCCGGAGATATTTCACTGATAGAGCCTTGGATGGCTGAACGTTTATCATTATCCAAACCTGTACCGATAATTTGTCCATTATCATCTACACCAATAAGTAGATATCCTCCGTCTGCATTAGCGAAAGCGCAAATTTCTTCTGTTAGTTCACGAACTTTTGAAGGAACACGAACTTTAAATTCTACATTATAGCCTTCTCCGCTATCAATGAGTGACTGTAGGTTTTCTGTGTAAAGCATAATTTTCTGAAATAGTGGTACAAAGTTAATTGTTTGTTGGGTAAGTAGTTCATAAACTCCTGCCTATTTGTCATGAAAGTCTCTTTTATCTTAGATATGATGGACCTGAGAAAATCTAAAAACAGGATGCTCTTTAAAATCTCATCATGAAGATTTCCGTTTATTTTAGGAATGTTCCTAGATTGATTATACAAATGGAGCAATACAAAATGGGAAGAATGAATACACAAAAATAGTAAGCAGAACGAACTAATATAAAGTATCTTATATGATTAAAAAAACTAGAATATAAGCTTATATTAAAATATTCTCTTTTCTCCAACTTGAACATTATTAAATCAATAGGCAAATGATTATTGTATCTATCGAGTATCTTTTCATATTCACCCTTTATTTTAAGAACTTCCTGCATACTATGTTCTGATTTTACTTTTAATGACCGTAGTTCATTATATAATTTTGCTATTTCCAAAGCGCATTCGTGATAATTTTTAGCATGAACAGAGTAATTTTTTGCATAAGCAAATTGGCTAAAAACTAAAATTAATATGGAAAGTGAGATGGATATAAATGTACTGCAATTATCAGGAAGAGTAAAAAATGGTATTTTGCATAGATTTAAAACACTAAAAATAATCAAATATGAGGATACCCATCCTACAATACGATTATATCTAGCATCTAATTCTTCGCATCGTTCACTTGCCTTAAATCTAGCTCCTTTCGTAACCCATAGTTTGTAATTTAATTCAACCTCAAAATTATTATCTTTTAAGTATTCTGGAATGTACTTTTTCTTATTACGTATATTCTTGGCTCTTCTTGTCTTATTATAATACTTTTTGAAAGAACTTGAATCTGGTAATGTTTCAATAATATAGCGGAACATAATATGTGTTTTTGATTAATATTGACTATTGCTGAGTGACAATGCTCTGTTATTCATATTTTGGGGAACAAATACTTTCCCGCACAAGGATAAAATCGGGAAATATATAAACTTGTCTTTCCCTGATAGGACATCAATTATCCAACTTGTTTTATTCTCAATACTTACCGCATATGTCTCACGATGAAGAGTCGGAGATATCTCACTGATAGAGCCTTGAATGGCAGAGTGTTTGTCATTTTCCAAATTTGTGCCAGTAATCAGTCCATTATCATCTACCCCAATAAGTAAATATCCTCCGTCTGCATTGGCGAAAGCGCAAATTTCCTCTGTTAGTTCACGAACTTTTGAGGGTACACGGACTTTAAATTCTACATTATAGCCTTCTCCGGTATCAATGAGTGATTGTATGGTTTCTGTATTTATCATAGACATCTATAAATATAATGCAAAAATAGCTATTTGTTTGGTAATCTCTTTATTAATACAGCTTTATTTGTTGTTGTGGCTTTTAATTGCTTATTTGTGAATCCCTTAATTCAATTTACGTTTTCACTTAATGAAAATAAGAATTTTATCAGTTGAATAACAAGTGCTTAGACGAAGTGTAAAGAATAAGCTGTAACGATATAGAAACGAAATAATTTCTTCAATCTGTTTAGCATTTCCATTGTTTCAAAACCTCACTATAAAAATAGTGATTTTGTTTGTTAAATGGAGTATCTGTTTGAAGTCTTTTGGGTAATTTTGTACTCTCAAACGGTAAATATGATATTAGAAGACTTAATAATCAAGGAAATAGGTCTATTATTCAATTCATATGGAAGATTGATGGATGTATGCGATGAAGTTGTTTTGAAGAAGAAAGAATTTTTATTGCATCAGGGACAAGTATGTTCATTTATTGGTTTTGTAGAAACGGGAGTTTTACGTTCTTATATAGAGAAGGAAGGAGATGATTATATCAGTGACTTTTATTTTGAAGGTGCATTTACCACATCATATAGAAGTTTTTTGACGAGAGAAATAAGTGTAGGAAGTATACAAGCGTTAGAAGATTCGGTTATATATCGTTTGTCTAAATCCGACTATGACCAATTACTACAAGAGTCAAATGAGTGGTATAAATTAGGAAAGTATATAGCAGATACTCTCTTTATAAAAAAATGTAGAAAAGAAACATCATTACTTATGGATAATGCTTTAGGCAGATATAAATTGCTATTACAGACTTATCCTAATATAGAACAAGATGTGTCGCAATATCATATTGCGTCTTATCTCGGAATAAAACCTGAATCTTTAAGCCGCCTTAAATCTCTTAACATAGGTCAATGAAATAAGGTTCTATCTTTGCAGCAAAACAAATCAATCATGAATAAGATAGCGATATTCATTTTATTAATCGTTTTAAATTGTTGCACAAATATGGAAAAGAAAAACGTAGCAAGAACCAATCTTTTTTCTGTCCGATTGAAGGAAAAACAAGGTTTGTCGAAAGTTGAAATTAAGAGAGTTGTTATTCCACAAAGCGGAAAGGCGGAGTATCATTTGCACCCTTGCTCGGTTGTAGGTCATGTCGTTTCGGGAACTTTATTATTTCAGATTGAAGGTGAAAGTCCTCAATTGCTAACAACAGGAGAAGCATTCTATGAGCCTAAGAATAAGCCGATATTGCATTTTGATAATGCATCAGATTCCGGATTGTCCTTGTATTTTTCAAGTATCTGCTTTGGAATGCTCAAAAGCGGAATGTTACAAAGATTGTTTGTTTTTTCACGGGCTTTTACTATCCACAAGTTGCCGTTGCTATCCTCTGAAATATGTTCGGGATGTAAATTATATACGTCTATAAACGCTAATCCGGTGTACACACAGAAAATGAATACATCCCGTACCAGTTCCAGCCGTTCTATCTTAAATTCTTTCTGCCATATCTTATTAATTTCAGTTTGGCTAAGGAACTGTTTGTTTACTTCCTCCTCGTGAAACTTGATTCCGGCAAACGGATTTTTTGTTATCCATTCGTTTGCAATAGTAAGGTTTATCACTTTCTTGAAACACTTCATATAACGGATAACGGTATTTTGTGCGCAATGCTTTTCCGTTTTCAGGTATAAATCAAAGTTGCGCACCAATTCCCCGTTTACTTCACGTAGTAGAATATCATCTACCTTATAATCCCGTTTCACCAGTTCCATAAGATATTTAAGGCAATTATCATAACGTCTTACGGTTATGTCGGCATAATTCGTTCCGATTAGCTTCCGGCAGTTGTCGTTATGCTCCTTGAATACATTATATAATGTCTTGAAAGTTTCGTCCTTTCCCTGATAACGGTTTACGATGGCACGGGCAGAAATAATCTTTCCCTCCAGTTCTAAATCTTGATAGATTTGATAGAATTTCACACGTAAGGCATCAATGTAGTGGTTTAGTTCTACGGAATTGCGGTCTTTGCCTATTGATTTCTCTTTGTCCTGCGACCAAAGTGGGACTTTTACACTTCATTTAAGTTGGAGTTCCACATATAAGCGGTCATAAGTGACGCGTACACGCACGGGAGCTTCCCCATTTTTTAACAGTTTGCTTCTCTTGATGAAGAACAAAACGCTGAATCTCTTTCTTTCCATACTGCTCAATTTTTAATGATACAAAGTTAGGAAATCGAACCGAGGACTCTGTTATGTAAAATAGTGCAACGTACTGTAAAAGAATGAAGTAACTATTGCGCAGTGGAACATTCAGGGCTTTCTAAAACCGTCCCCCAAATAAGGACGTACAGTTTGCTTTAATCCCACTTATTTTGCTTATTCTTGGAA
The DNA here is from genome assembly GCF_012113595.1 of Bacteroides faecium. Taxonomy (NCBI): domain Bacteria; kingdom Pseudomonadati; phylum Bacteroidota; class Bacteroidia; order Bacteroidales; family Bacteroidaceae; genus Bacteroides; species Bacteroides faecium. Next base: position 6,418,573 of record NZ_CP050831.1, on the reverse strand, counting down.
ATGAAAAATCCCTGAACTTCTTTGAAATTCAGGGATTTACATCGTTTTTCTTTTCTTAAAAGTGGTGCCACCAGGAATCGAACCGGGGACACAAGGATTTTCAGTCCTTTGCTCTACCAACTGAGCTATGGCACCTTGTGATTATTGATTCAGTAATTTCTCTTTTGCGGTTGCAAAGGTAGTGAAACTTTTGGATTCTGCAAGCCTTTCAGAAATAAAAAACACTGATAAAAAGTTAGTCGGCTTATTATCAGTGTTATATAGAACGAAAATATTTTGCTGTATACTGAATATTTTATTTATCTTCTTTTAATGGATTCCATCCCTGTGCTTTTAATTCAAACTCTTGTCCGTCACGGGTGACCAAAGCGCAACCTAACTCCGGTTTAGTGATATGGCCGATGAGGCGGATACCTTCCATTTGCGACACTTTCTCGTGCTCGGCAATAGGTACGGTGAAAAGAAGTTCGTAGTCCTCGCCGCCATTCATAGCGCAAGTGGTCAGGTTCATGTTGAATTCTTCTGCCATGACAGCAGTCTGATAGTCGATAGGGATATGTTCCTCGTAAACACGGCAGCCGGCATTACTCTGCTTGCAGATATGCATAAGTTCCGATGATAAACCATCGGAAATGTCCATCATGGAAGTCGGGGTAATATTGGCAGCAGCAAGTTTCTCGATAATGTCCTTACGGGCTTCAGGTTTCAGTTGGCGTTCCAATAAGTATTCTTTGCCGGTGAAGTCCGGTTGCACGTCTTTTTCGCCTTTTAATACACTCTTTTCACGTTCCAGGAGTTGAAGTCCCATGTAGGCTCCACCCAGGTCACCGCTGACACATATCAGGTCTGTTTCTTTAGCTCCGTTGCGATAGACTACTTTATCCTTATCCGCATCACCTATACAAGTAATACTGATAGCAAGTCCGGTAAGGGAAGAAGTCGTGTCCCCACCTACAATATCAACATTATATTGTTGGCAAGCCAGGCGGATACCTGCATAAAGCTCGTCCATATCTTCTACGCTGAAACGTTTAGATAGTCCGAGAGACACTGTTATTTGCCTGGGAGTGCCGTTCATGGCGTAAATGTCGGAGAAGTTGACTACGGCAGACTTATAACCCAAGTGCTTCAGGGGAACATATGTCAGGTCGAAATGTACGCCTTCCATAAGTAAGTCAGTAGTTACTAGTATTTGTTTCTCGGATGGGTAGGAGAGGACTGCGGCGTCATCGCCTACTCCATATTTACTGGATTCGTTTTCTAATTTGATTCCCTCGGTGAGGCGGTCGATCAGACCGAACTCACCGAGAGTAGCTATTTCAGTTCTCATAAATAGGGTTTGATGTTTAGGCACGGTTGATAAGTTCACGCATGATAGTCGTCATTTTCGGTTGGGCGGCATCGGCTGCTTTCTGGACTTCTTCGTGCGTCACTTCTACGATTTTTCCTTCCACTCCCAAGTCGGTAATAACGGAAATACCGAAAACCTTGATTCCGCAATGGTTAGCGACAATCACCTCAGGAACGGTAGACATACCTACGGCATCCGCACCTAAGATATGGAATAATTTATACTCTGCAGGAGTTTCGAAGGTAGGGCCTTGAGTACCTATATATATACCATGTTGTACCTTGATACCTTTCTCTTTCGCAATCTCGTTCGCCTTACGGATTAGTTCCTTACTGTATGCTTCACTCATATCCGGGAAACGCGGGCCATAGGGGATATTTTTGCCACGAAGCGGATGCTCAGGGAAGTAATTGATATGGTCGGTGATAATCATCAAGTCGCCGATTTCAAAGTCTGCATTCGTACCGCCGCTGGCATTGGATACAAATAATGTCTTGATACCCAATTCGCGCATCACACGTACAGGGAAAGTTACTTCTTTCATCGAATAACCTTCGTAGTAGTGGAAACGGCCTTGCATAGCCATAATATCTTTATTGCCTAATTTACCGAAAATCAGCTTGCCGCTGTGACCTTCGACGGTAGACACCGGGAAATTCGGGATATCCGAATACTTTATTTCGTACTTCTCGGTGATTTCGTTTGCTAAACTGCCAAGTCCGGTGCCAAGAATGATGGCTGTCTCGGGGCTTGTATGCATCTTTTCTTTAAGATAAGCTGCGGTTTCTTGTATTTTCTCTAACATAGTCAATAATATGTTGGTTAAATTTATCTTGTTGATTTTGTAATATCTCTATCTCAATAGGCAAAGCATAGATAAACGGTTTCAGCTCTTCGTCCAGTCCCGGATGGTTGACCAGGCGTGTCGCATCCTTCTCGGTGGTGATTATCAGTCGTTTTTCCCCTGTTAATCGCTTGAACCGTTCCTTTATCTGCTGCATATCTTTATGAGTGAAATCATGGTGGTCACTGAAAGATAACGTTTCTATTTGTTTTGTACAATCTTCCAGTCTTTCCAGGATAGGGGCAGGAGATGCAATGCCGGTGACTAACAATATATCGGTATCCGTTAGTGAAGATAAAGAAATGTCTTTGCCTGCCGGGATTACATTTGCGGCGGTTTCTTTAACTCCCTGTTGGAATACAGGTTGCAGACTCCCATAACGGAACGATGAGAAGAATAACTGCTGATACGGATAAAGGTTCAGCCGTTTAGTGATAATATTGTAATCAATAGGTTTGATGTCCTGAGGACATTTGGTGACAATGACGATTTGTGCCCGGTTCTTTCCACTGACCGGCTCACGCAAACGACCAGCCGGAAGCAGTGTGTCGTCACAGAAAAGACGGTGATAGTCTGTCAATAGAATACTTAGCCCCGGTTTGACATAGCGATGTTGAAAAGCGTCGTCCAGCAGAACGATATCTACTACGGGTTCTTTCAACGCAAGCAGTTTTTCTATTCCATGGCAGCGATTTTCGTCAACAGCCAACGTGACGGACGGGAACTTGGTGTACATCTGATAAGGTTCGTCACCAATCGTCCTGGCGGTACTTTGGGGAGTGGCGAGCACGTAGCCTTGTGTACGCCGTTTATATCCCCGGCTTAGAACAGCCACCTGATATTTATCATGGAGCAACTTTATCAAATATTCGGTATGAGGAGTTTTACCTGTCCCGCCTACAGCCAGGTTACCTACACTAATGACAGGAACGTCGAAACTCTTCGACCGGAACAATCCCCAGTCAAAGAGTTTATTTCTCATTATTACCGCTGCTCCGTATAGCCACGAAACAGGATATAGCCATTTATGTATTTTGAAAAAGTGCTCGTCCATGCAGTACGGTTTATTTAATATTCAGTTCGAATGGAATACGTGCCTGAATCATGGATTGTTCTTTTAAGTTTTTCAGTAAGCCGAATTGTTGATAATACTCGCCTAATTTACTTTTCAGAAGTTGCGATTCTACATAATTAGTCGGCTTCGTGTCGAATAGAGAAGACAGGAAATCCTGCTTGGCAGGATAGGATACTACTGTATATCCTTCAATACCCGCTTTGGCTACGGCAATATCCAATGCCTTGTCAATGCCCCCGAGTTCATCTACCAGACCTAACTCTTTGGCCGTTTCACCCGTCCACACACGTCCTTCGGCAATCTTTTCGATTGCTTCTTTTGTCATGTGGCGCCCTTCGGCACATCTGCCTACAAATGTGTCATATCCCTGGGTAATCATCATCTGTAACAATGACTTCTCACCCTCATTGAAAGGACGCATAATATTACCGAAATCTGAATATTTATTGGTTTTTACCACATCATACGTCAGACCTATTTTTTCAGTTAATCCTTTGACATTCGGAATCATTCCGAAGATACCGATAGAGCCTGTCAGCGTTGTAGGTTCCGCAACAATCGTATCGGCTACACAAGAGATATAATAACCGCCTGACGCTGCATAATCGCCCATGGAAACGATGACGGGTTTTTTAGCTTTCAATTCTTTCACCGCGTGCCAGATTTGTTCCGAAGCAAAAGCACTTCCGCCCGGAGAATTAACACGGAGTACCACAGCTTTCACATCGTCATCTTCTTGCAACTTACGTAAATCGCGGCTCACTTTGGGACCTACGATACCTTCTTCGGAAGCAGAGGAACTGGGATAATCTGTGATTTCACCGGATGCATAGTAAACGGCAACGATATTACCGCTTTTATCTTTGGGAACATTCTTTTTCACATTAATCATATCTGCCAGTCCTAATATGGGAAGACGGTCGTCTTTATCTATTTCCACCATCTGCTTGAGATAGTTGCGTACGTCATTGCGATAAATCAGCGTATCGGCCAATCCACATTTCACGCTTTCTTCTGCCGGATAGAACATTAACATACGGTCTGCATAAGCATTGAGAGAATCGACCGGAAGACTACGGCTGGCAGCTACCCCTTCCGTCACTTGTCCCCAAATGGAATTGATGAAAACTGTAACCTGTTCGCGGTTGGCCGGACTCATTTCAGTAGCAATGAACGGCTCGACGGCAGATTTATAGGTTCCTACCTTGAATACTTGCATCTCCACGCCGATTTTCTGAAGCAGATCCTTGTAGAAGAGAGGAGTGGAAGCGATACCACGCCATTCGATCATACCTTTGGGATTAAGTAATACTTTGTCGGCTACACTGGACAGATAATAAAGCCCTTGGGTATAAGAGTCACCATAAGCAATGATGAATTTTCCGCTTTCCTTAAAATCCAATAACGCATTACGTATCTCCTGTAAGGAAGCGTAGGATGCGCCTAATGAACTAGCCTGCAAATAAATTCCTTTGATATTTTCGTTCTCTTTGGCTTTCTTGATAGACGAAAGAATGTCGTCCAGCCCGTATGTGTTAGACCCGTCACCGAATAACTGTGATAAAATGCCTAACGGATCCTCTTGTGTACGTTCCACCAACGTGCCGTTCAAATCGAGCATCATTACAGAATTCTTTTTTACTATTGTTTCTGTATCCGAGGCAGACATGATACCGAACAGCGTTACCATGCTGATAATAAATAATACAATACTTGACAAAATGATACCTGTCACTGTGGCAAGTGTGAATTTCAAGAAATCTTTCATTGTACTTATTGTTTTTTTGCGCCAGCTTATTATTAAGCTAACAAAGATAAATAATTGAGTTGATATTTATTCAATAAGTCGTACGAATTTTTGTTTTATCACAATGAATCTGTATAAATCAGTGCTTCGTTCGTTTAAGATTTAAGTATATTTGTCAATATACACTCGTCTTAAATGGGAAGAAATCTTTAATTTTGTGGCACAACTATTCATACATTGAATCATACTGTCATGAAAAGAATGATAAATACTCATGTATGTAATGCGACATTAACTTAACACTATATTTGCATGAAAAGAAAAATCCCTTTGATGACTGCTGCTTTGGCAGGTTTATTTATTTATTCTTCCTGCACTCCGACAGAAAAAATGGAAACGCAGGATTATACCCAGTACGTTAATACTTTTATTGGTGCTGCTGATAACGGTCATACATTTCCCGGTGCGTGTTATCCTTTCGGAATGGTACAGACTAGTCCCGTGACAGGTGCAGTCGGCTGGAGATACTGTTCTGAATATGTTTATCAGGACACGTTGATTTGGGGATTCACTCAGACTCATCTGAACGGAACAGGATGCATGGATTTGGGTGATATCCTGGTGATGCCGGTAACAGGTACACGTGCCCGTGCATGGGATGCCTATCGTAGTCACTTCTCAAAAGATAAAGAAGCCGCTACTCCGGGGTATTATACGGTTGAACTTTCAGACCCTCAGGTGAAAGCGGAACTGACTGCTTCTATTCATGCAGCTCTGCATCGTTACACTTATCATAAAGCCGATTCGGCTTCAGTCTTGATTGATTTGCAGCATGGGCCCGCATGGAGAGAAGAACAATACCATTCTCAAGTGAACAGTTGTGAAGTAAACTGGGAAGACGCACAGACACTGACTGGACACGTCAATAACACTGTGTGGGTAGATCAGGACTATTTCTTTGTGATGAAGTTCAACCGCCCTGTTATAGATTCTCTTTATCTTCCGATGGGCGAAACAGAAAAAGGCAAACGTATCGTTGCCACTTTTGACATGCAGCCGGGAGAGGAACTGATGATGAAAGTAGCCCTTTCTACAACCAGTGTAGACGGAGCAAAAAAGAACCTGGAAGCCGAAATTCCTGCATGGGACTTTGACGGAGTGAAAACTGCCGTTCATAATGAATGGAATAACTATCTGAGCCGTATTGAAATAGAAGGTACTGACGATGAAAAGACCAATTTCTATACCTGTTTCTATCACGCACTGATTCAGCCGAACCAGATTTCAGATGTAGACGGTATGTATCGCAATGCTGCCGACTCCATTGTGAAGGCCGGAACAGGAACTTTCTACTCTACATTCTCTTTATGGGATACCTATCGTGCCGCTCATCCGTTCTATACATTAGTGATTCCCGAACGTGTGGATGGTTTTGTAAATTCGTTGATAGAACAAGGTGAAGTGCAAGGTTTCCTGCCTATCTGGGCATTATGGGGAAAAGAAAATTTCTGTATGATTGGCAATCACGGTGTATCAGTTATTGCTGAGGCTTATCGTAAGGGATTCCGTGGCTTTGATGCCGAACGTGCTTTCAATATGATAAAGAAAACTCAGACAGTCTCTCATCCGTTGAAGTCGAACTGGGAAGTTTATACAAAATACGGATATTTCCCGACCGACCTGATAAAAGCGGAATCGGTATCTTCTACTTTGGAATCAGTGTATGATGATTATGCCGCTGCCGACATGGCACGCCGTATGGGAAAAGAGGAAGATGCCGCTTATTTCTCAAAACGTGCGGATTATTATAAGAACCTCTTCGATTCGGAAACTCAATTTATGCGTCCGCGTAAGGCTGACGGAACTTGGAAAGCTCCGTTTAATCCAAGTGCGTTGGGCCATTCCGAAAGTATTGGCGGTGACTATACTGAAGGGAATGCGTGGCAATATACCTGGCATGTACAGCATGATGTACCGGGATTAATCAGTCTGTTTGGCGGTGAAGTGCCTTTCCTGAACAAGTTGGATTCTTTGTTCACAGTTAAGCTCGAAGGTGAAAGCCTGTCGGATGTGACAGGTTTGATCGGGCAGTATGCCCACGGCAACGAACCGAGCCATCATGTCACTTATTTATATGCATTAGCCGGTCGTCCGGAACGTACACAGGAGCTGGTTCGTGAAATCTTCGACACCCAATACAAGAATAAACCCGACGGACTTTGTGGAAACGATGACTGTGGTCAGATGTCAGCCTGGTATATGCTTAGCGCAATGGGATTCTATCCGGTAGATCCGGTGAGCGGAGAGTATGTATTCGGTGCTCCTCAATTGCCGAAGATGGTATTGCATCTGGCTGATGGAAAGACTTTCACGGTGATTGCAGAGAACTTGTCTAAAGAACATCTGTATGTGGATAGCATAACGCTGAATGGAGAACCCTACACAAAGAATTCAATATCCCATGAAGATATTGTGAAGGGTGGGACGTTGGTGTATAAGATGAAGTAATTCTCAAGCATTCTCACTGCGATGAGAAAAAATACTCATCGCAGTGAGAACTTTTTCTCATACCTATGAGTATTTATTCTCATTGGAGTGAGAATTATCCCTTGTCAGAACATGCTGTGACAGCGCTTTTAGGATGACTTAGGAACGTTTTTAGCTTGTCTTGTATTTTAATGAGTCTTTAATGCTGCTGAAAACTGCTGAAAGTTCTTGTTCTTTTCCAAGCACCATCCTGTTTCTGCATATGCGGCTATCCTGGGAAATAGCAGTTTATCCATACTTTCTACGGTCGGAATAAACTCTCCCCACATCTGGCAACTGACGCCTAATACATGAATACGCTGTCCTACTGTCAGCCCTTCGGGTACAGGGTTGAAATGATATGCTTTCTCTAAAGGAATTTTTTTGTAGTCATAATCGAGATAAGTATATTCGTGATAAGCATTTACTATATCATACCCATTCTCAATAGCTTCTTTAATCAAAGAATAATCTCCTTTCCAACAATGTACAATCGCATTTTTTGCCAGCTTCTCATTTTGGATAGCAGTATCGGTAGAAGATTGGTATTCGTGCAACTTGCTGCCCGTGATTTCGTTCCAGCCCATCATCCTTTTTCCTTTAGAGGAAAGCCAGTTGGATATGCCGTTGGTGAAATGCACTTGTAGTTCTGCCGGTGTTTGCAGTGCATGTTTCTGCATATATGCCTGCACTATAGGAGACTCTTTCCATTGGTTATATTTCACTTCATCGCCCCCGATATGGATTACCGGAGAAGGGAATAATTCAATAACTTCGGTCAGGATATCTTTCAAGGCGTCCAGTACTTTGGGATCGGCTACGTTGTAAACATTGTAATGCACTCCGAATTTTCCCGGCACCTTAATAGATTCGTTATTTGTTCCCAGCCAGGGGTAAGAAGCAATGGCGGCACTGGCGTGTCCCGGCATTTCTATTTCCGGAACAATATTGATATGACGTTCGCGGGCATACTTGACAATTTCTTTTATCTCTTTCTGGGTATAATAGCCGCTATGTGGTTTACCGTCGAACACATCACTTTCAAAATGGTTGATTTCGCTTGAATCACGGTAAGAACCGATTTCTGTAAGTTTTGGAAATTTCTTGATTTCAATGCGCCAGCCCTGGTCGTCCGTCAGATGCCAATGGAACGTATTCATTTTTAAATAAGCCATTTGGTCGAGCAGCCGGCATACTACTTCTTTTCCTTTGAAATAGCGTGCTTCATCCAGCATGAAAGCTCTCCAACTGAAGTTCGGATAATCGGTAATGGTCAGTTGCGGAAGCCGGCGGTCAGGGTATTTTCCGATAAGTTGGCGTAATGACTGGATACCGTAAAATATTCCCGTGGATGAAGGCGATTTTATCTGTATATTTCGATTTGAAATTTGCAGGATGTACCCTTCTTTATGTGCAGGAAGAACAGTCGGGGAGATTTGTAGCTGAATCATTGCACCGGGTTTGTCGGGATGAAGTTGCACGGTTAGCTCTGATTCCTGTAAATACTTACTTAGTAGAGTTGCTTCCTTATTTAATATCGGTGAATAGGAAATATCAATCGAACCGGATATTGGGAGAGTACCGGATTGTATCCGGATCTCGGCTGGCTGTGGTATCAGCCGGATAGAGTCTTCTGCCTTGAGCGGAAATGGAAAGAAGGTTGCTGCCAGCAGGAAGATGAGTATATATGTAATTCTCATATCGTTGTTTTTTAGAGAGTTGGAAAGTCATCGTTGTACTTTCCAACTCGTTTGTTTATTGAATAACTATCTCATTGAGTAGAAACCAACCTTCTTTTTGGGGTTTATCTTTGATTGCCAGTTTAATCCCCGGCTGTTGGTCTTTCGTTTGGTCAACGATAGCCACAGCCCATTGATAAGTACCTTTCGGAATATCGGTGAAAGTAACCGGATAAGTATAAGAATGCACTGTATTATGCAGCCAGTCCGAAGGTTCCGCATTATCATCTACCCATGTTTGTACAAGTTTCCCTTGTTGGTCAAACAATGCAAAAGCCGGTTTATATTTATAATTCCAGTTGGGCATATTGTTGGGCAGATAACCGTTTCCCGTATTCTTCCATTCGTGTGAAATGGTGGCTGTCGAATTGGCTTTGGCACGGACAGGCAATGATACGTTGCACGGATAAATCCGGTATCCTCCCTGGATGATAAACTTCTTTACCAGGTCATTTGCCCGTTCGGTCCATCCTTTTGTTTCGGGAAGTTCTCTTAAATCCAGCGTATTGAAATGTCCTTCAATAGCATGTTGATAAGTCTGTTCGTACACATCTCTCCATGTATCCATCCGGTAACGCGTATCCGAGGTGAACGGAGTGCAATCATCGGTGGAACATCCCCAATAACAGGATTCTCCGATAAGAAGTGTCTTTCCATACATATCCGCGACGATTCTCCTTTCTTCATCACTGAACCACATACTTCCCAATCCGTCCCTTCTCATGCCATATCCTTTTCCGTCGATTGCAATTCGTTTTTCGGTGTCAAAACCGATTTGGCTGCCAAAGGGGAGCGCAAGAATCACGTGCTTGAAGTGAGTGGAATAGAGGGTTGTAAACCAGTCGAACACTTGCTCGAATTTGCTTTGGTCTTGCAGAACCACATGATGACATTCTCCCCACCAGCCGAGGCTGTATCCGTCTACAAAGTCTACGATGTCCGGATTATCATATTCCTTGGCAAAGGCTTCGACAAACTTTTCCAGTTTTTCCTGAAAAACCGGGTCATCCGGATAAGGTGTCCAAAGATCACCTTTCAGTCCTTTTACGGTATATCCTTTTGCTCCGGCACGGCGTACGTAGTCAGGAGTTCCGGCACGCAGGTTATCCTGTCCGTTGTCGTAAATACGGAAGCTGAGTTTCAATCCACGGTCTAAGGCACCCTGTATCAGTTTCTTGTAATTTTCATCATACAGCCAGGCGTACTTGCCTTCCTCCGGTTCCATGTCCGACCACCTCCAGCGTACATAAAAGAAGGAAGCATATTGACGGGCTGCCTCGTCTTGGGCAGCCCAGTAAATATCCGCATTTTGTACTTCATCATTAGCGTCGTCATATACTCCCCAACCCATACAAGGGTTGCGAAGCAATGATACGGTGTCTTCCTGCAACTCTACCTTTTGATAGGGGTGCGAGCAGCCTGCAAGGAGCACGGAGATAAGTGCAAATAGATATAAATGTATATGTTTCATATTTTATCGGCTCATTTATTTAATAGTCATCTCACTGATAAACGTCCACCCGTCCTTCTTCTCCTTATCTTTGATACTGATATTGATACCCGGTTTGTTATCTTTGGTCTTGTCCACAATAGCTACCGCCCATTGGTAATTGCCTTTGGAAATACCATCGAGGGAAACCTCATAAGTATAGTTTTTCCGTTGGTTGGACAACCATTGCGAAGGTTCGGCATCCTCGTCAATCCATGATTTTACCAGTTTGCCGCTCTCGTCGAACAAGGCAAAGGCTGGTTTGTACTTATAGTTCCAGTTCTTCATGTTATTCGGCAAGTAACCATATCCGGTGTTTCTCCATGAATGGGAGATAGATACGGTTTGACCTGCTGAGGCTTCATAAGGCATGATTACATAAGTAGGATATACCCTGTATCCTCCGTTCAGAACGAATTTGCGGACAAGTTCCGGTGCCAGTCCCGTCCACCCCTTTGTTTCGGTAATCGTCCTTAGGTCGAGTGTGTTGAAATGATAAGTCTGGGCATGGTCGAAACTCTGATTATATACATCTTTCCATGATTTGAAAGAGAATTTCGTATCATTTTTGTACGGTTCGTAAGCAGCCGTATATCCTCCCCAATACGCACATTCGCCCACCATCAGAACTTTTCCATACATTTCGTTCGCTACTTTCTCATCATTTTCAGTAAACCACATACTTCCCAGTCCGTCTCTACGCAATCCATACCCTTTCCGGTCGATGGCGATTTCCTTTTCCGTATCGAATCCGATTTCACTATTATAGGGTAGTACCAGAATGATATTCTTGAAGTTTTTGGAATACATTGTCGTAAACCAGTCGAATGTCTCTTTCTTCTTGTCTGGATTTAGGTATTCGATATGTGAACCTTCACCCCACCAGCCCAAAGAGTGTCCGTCAATAAAATCTACGATATCCGGATTATCATATTCTTCGGCGAATGCTGCGACAAACTTTTCATATTTCTGCTGAAAGACAGGGTCGTCGGCATAAGGAGTCCATAGTTTGCCATCTCGTCCTTTAACTTCATATCCTCGGGCACCTGCGGTTCGGACATATTCGGGAGTACCTTGACGAATATTGTCCTGCCCGTTATCATAGATGCGGAAACATAACTTCAGCCCCCGGTCGAGCGCTCCTTGAATCAGCTTTTTATAGTTCTCGTCATAGATCCAGGCATATTTTCCTTCCTCCGGTTCCATTTCCGACCAACGCCAGCGTATATAGAAGAAAGATGCATAGTTGCGTGCAGCTTCGTCTTGTGCAGTCCAATACTCTTCTGCGTTGGCTACATTGCCGACAGCATCGTCATAAAGTCCCCAACCCATGCATGGATTACGTAGCAGACCACTTCTGTCTTGTTGCAGGTCGATAGCTTTTGAACCTTTGGGTATGCCGTTCTGACCGGATTCCGAATCGGAATCGGAACATCCGGCAAATAGCGTCAGACAACACGCCAGTAATATTTGAAAGTAATATCTTTTCATAATGATTCATGTTTTATTAGTTATTCTGCATAGATATAGCGCATGACGGTTCCTTTAGCCCAGGATACCCATAATGTTTCGCTGTTGTCATGGATTAAAGCTCGCCAGGGATCGTTCCAGGTTGCGGGGTCACCCAAGTCGGCGGCCATAAAGTAGAATTTTTCCTGAGCCAGTTCGATTGCGTCCCTATCCAAGTTCCATGTACCTGCTGAAGTAAAGCTCAGTCCCCATTCATTCAGATGTTCCTGACCGGTAGGATCTTTGTAGTAATACACAGGGTCTTTAAGAACATTATACCCGCCATTCTTCCCGGCTTCGGAGAATAAATAATTCCATTCGGCTTCGGTCGGTATTCTCCAGCCTTTCGGGATAATCCGGTCGCGAATCACAAAACTGTAATAGGTACCGATTGCTTTGATCCAGTCTTCTCCAAGGGATTCGGGAGCATATCTGTAATATTCGGCTTCGATTTCCGTTCCATCCGGGTATCTGGTAGTATTCAGATTTTGGGCTGTCCACACTTGCGAAGTTCCGTCGGAGAATGTCACGCGGACTACGGGATAAGTGATCGTCTCATCTCCACGTTTGTCAACCAAGCGCATCATGTCATTCATATATAGAACATTGGCAGCACGGGAAACAAATTCTTGATCGGTATTACTTCGTACATTCCAATACAGTATATTAGTTTGATAACGTTTGATTGCCAATTTTTCAATAGTTTGTTCTACTTCTTCGTGAGTGGCGCTGATACTGCCATGTCCTGTAACAGGTAATTCTACCGAGTTATTCATTTCCGGATCTAACGAAAATAGTAACTTACATTCAGTGTCTTTACCTACAATAGACGTATCCCACTCAAATTTTATTTTAGTTTGTGTAGCATTTGCCAGTAATTGGCAACTTGCCATATCTTCGGGACTAGTCAGACTACTTTCCATACGTTTGATGCGTAAAGTTCTTACTTCGGATGCGGCAGCAGTTAGATTGTTTTGATCTTTAACAGTCCAGTATAGTGTCTTTTCATTACCGGCTTTGATTCCTAAATGAGAAAATAGTAAATTGATGATGGCTGGTCTTATGGAATAGTTGGTCCCTGTCCCTGCTTCCACGGTAACCTGTTTCACAAGGTCCTTGGTAGTGCTGAATATCAGTACGGAACCTTGTTCCGAAGCCTTATCCCAAGTAAACTCGTATGAATCTTTACTTTCATCGTTTAAGTCCATAGTTGCTCCTTCGGCGGGAGAACTCAGATATATGCCCGACATTGGAATTGTGATGTCGGTCTTATAATCATCTTCGCAACCGGCGAACATTAGTAGTCCGATGATGCTATAAATTAACTTTTTCATGTTTTTTCCTTTTCAGTGATTAATAACCGGGGTTCTGTTTGATTATTCCCTTACCTTCATCAATAATATCTTGTGGAATAGGGAAGCGGTAACGGTCTTCATCCACAAGCGTTTGTTTACCCATTGATTGAGCCTTCTTCTTGATAGCTTCCACAAATAATCCATAGCGGATCAGATCCTGTCGGCGATTTCCTTCGAAATATAACTCCCAACCTCTTTCGTCCAATACGGCTTTCAGAAATTTGTCCACACTGTTCAAATCTTGCAGACTGTATCCTTTTCCGGGAAGAGAACGGGTACGCACTTCATTAAGCAAATCAACAGCTTCCTGTGTTACGGCATTCTTGTTGCGCACAATAGCCTCTGCTGTCAAAGTGAGTACATCGGCATATCGGTAGATAATCCAGTCTATCTGTGAATCTTCTCCCGTACAATCCGGATCAAATTCATATTTCAATGGAACTGCTCCTAAATATAATTGAGCGGAAGGATCCGATCTGTCATTCTTTTCATTATGTACCACTCCGTCTTTACTGGTATATTCGTATGCAATCGTCAGCAAACGTCTGTCTGCCGGATCAAAGGTCTGCATAAAATCCCATGAGATTTTATATCCGTTCCATTTGGTCATTTTATCCAGATAAGAAGTGAAATTATAGTCGTTGGGTAATACATGAGGTTGCCATTTATGTTCCTGGTATCCTTTGGCACATTGGCAAGCCCAGATAATTTCAGGGTTCTTCTCATTTGCCAGCGTGAATATATCTTTGTATTCGGGCACAAGTTCGAAACCGTATTCAGGTTTCATCAGTTCGCGTCCCTCTGCTTCCGCCTTATCCCATTGTTTGGTAAGCATATAGAGTTTTAGCAAAACGGTATGTGCCAATCCGGCTGTAAAACGACCATAGTTCTTATCTCCCTTTTTGTAGTTGGCAGGCAGTACTTTGCTTGCTTCTGTAAGTTCAGTCTCGATATAGGTTTGCATTTCTTCCTCGCTGAGTCGGGGGAGAATTTTCTCAGCCATAGGATTCTTGAGTGTTTCCAGGTCGGCAATGGGGATTGGTCCGTAGAAATCGTAGAGAAGGTATGCCAGCCATCCCCTGCCCATACGGAGTTCAGCGATATATTGCTGTTTGAGGGCATCGTCCATTTCAATACCGTTCAACCGGTCGATAGTCAAAGTCATTTTACTGATATCGTTTACATAAGCGTAGCTCTCGACGGTCAGCCAGCTACCGGAACCGGATATCTTGAGGGTGTTCCAGTTGGCATAGTTGATGTGGTCCCAGCCCCAGTTGCACATTCCGTAATCGCCTGCCTCGTCGCTGACGATTTGTATGCCCGTTGCTATATTGAACAGACCTCCGTAGCCACTATTTTTAAAGGTGGCGTATGCGGCGGACGTTGTGATAGCGTCAGCGTCTTCTGCCGTTTTTGGGAAGATACTGGTATTGATATCACCATAGTTCTCGGAGACGAGTTCGCACGAAGCGTTCAGTCCTGCGATGAGGCAGCTTCCGAGAGCAAGATATATAAGTTTTGTAATTCTTTTCATGTTCAATTCTTTTTAGGTTTATTTAGAATGAAATATCTACTCCGATGCTAAAACTAGTGACGTTGGGATATGCATTCGTATTACTGTCCGTTTCCGGATCTTGACCTTTCCAGTTGGTCCATACACATGGATTGTTGACGTCAGCATATACTCGTAGTCGGTTACAGATACTTTTACTGATTGGCACGGTGTATCCCAATGTGATATTTCTGATACGGAGGAATGAAATTTTCTGGAGAAACAGATCACCGGTACCATAAGCCGACTCGATGAAGCTGGGGCGTGTACTTGTCTGGTTGTCCGAACTCCACGCATCCTTGAAAGAGACGGGTACATTCTGTCCCAGTTTGATGCGGTTTCCATAAGAACCCCAGGCGTCGTAATAACTGTTTGCTCCGGCAATTTTTCCTACCTGTCCATACATATATATATTAAGGTCGAAATTCTTATAAGAAAAATTGTTGTTGAAACCGAAAATGAATTTAGGGTCATTGCGTCCGATTAAGACCATATCTTCCTCATTCAGTTTATCGTCTCCATTTATATTCTTGAGTTTCACTTGTCCGGGAAGAAGTTGCGGCTGGTGGGCGGGGGCTTCCTCACCGGGTTGCAACAGTCCGTCGGCTATGTAGGCAAAGACTCCGCGAATCGGGTCCTGTTCTTTCTGGTAGGCGGCAGGTTTCCAGTTCGGGTCGCGTTCTTTCCAACGGTCGTTATACGTTGAGAATGTTAAGTCGGTGCTCCATGCAAACTGTGCAGTCTGAATATTCTGCGTATTCAGGGTCAGTTCCACACCGTTACTTTGAGTCGAACCGATGTTGGCTGCAATGGTTTTCACTTCATTGTAGTGGGGGATTGTTTTATCTTTTACCAGCAAGTCGGAGATCGTACGCTGAAAATATTCGGCGGTCAGGTTGATCCGGTTGTTGAAGAATCCCAGGTCCAGACCGATATTAAATTCGGTTGTCGTCTCCCATGTCAGGTTTGGATTACCTAATTGTGACACATAGATACCTACGTGCTGTGAATCACCAAATTGGCTGCCATACCACGGGTCTGCTCCATAGTAATCGAGAGCTCCGTTGCCTACATTATAATTACCGGTTTGTCCCCAACTTAAGCGCAGTTTACCATTCGAAAGAAAGTCAGAGGAAAAACTCTTGATGAATTTTTCTTCGGAGAAGCGCCAGCCGGCGGATACGGAAGGAAAATAGCCCCATTGATGTCCTTTGGCAAAGTTGGAAGCGCCGTCGGCGCGAAGAGTAGCGGTGAGCAGGTATTTTTCCTTCCACGAATAATTAAAACGTCCGAAGTAAGAACTCAAACTGCTGACTGAAGCGTACGAACCTACCGGCGGTCGGCTATAATTTCCTGCTCCCAGATTATTGTACAGGAATGAGTCATTGATAAAATCCTGATTACCCGCACTCATTCCTTCGGTGTTGAACTTCTGATAGGAATAACCGAAAAGAACATTGAAACTATGTTCGCCGAATGTCTTTTGATAATTGGCTGTCAGGTCCATTAGATAGTCGTTGTTATCTTCCTGAGCTAAATATGCCTGACCGTTGACTGCCGCCCCGTATTGAGTGGTTTTCGGGAGATAAGTTTTACGTTTCTGGTATTTTCGGTCGATACCCAAATTGGCTTTTAGTTTCAGTCCCTTGATAGGTTCCACTTCTATATAAGCCGAGCCCAACAATCGTTCCTTGACGGTTTTATCATTAATCTCCAGGAGAGAAACCGGATTAGGAAGTTGAGGCATCAGAGGATTAGCCGAGTAGTTCCCTTCTTCGTCTCTGACGGGAACAGTCGGGTTAAAAGCAACGGCAGCAGTAATGATACCAGATTTTTCATTCTCACCGTTTCCCAAAGGTACATTGTCGTAGTTATTACGGCTGATATTGAAAGACAATCCGGCCTTTACGTACTTGGAAATCTGCTGGTCCAAGTTTATTTTTGCGGTGAAGCGCTCCATATCATTATTCTTCACTACGCCGGAGTGGTTGAGGTAGTTGATAGAAGCCATATATTTCGTCTTTTCCGTTCCACCGTTTATAGAAACATTATGCTGGTGCATAAGTCCGGTACGTGTGATTTCGTCAAACCAGGGAACTGTCGGCGCGTTGAGTATCTGGTCGTTCGAGTATCTGGGTTTAAAGTCCGCCGCATCATCATTCGGAATCATATAATCCTCGTAAATGCCTTCTCCTTTTTCTTTCAGCCATAGTTCGTGATAATATCGGTTGGTCTGATACATATAGTCCTGCCCGTTCAACATCTTGAATGAGTTTTTCATTCTTTGCACAGAGACATTGGCGGAGTAGTTGACGCTTGCTTTTCCTTCTTTTCCCCGTTTGGTAGTAACGATAATCACACCGTGTCCGGCTCTTGCACCATAGATAGCAGTAGAGCTGGCGTCTTTCAGAACCTCTATCGACTCAATGTCATTCGGATTGATAGATTCAAGAATATTATCGGTTTGCCCCGCTTCGTAACGATTGCCCGAACCAAGCGTAGAACTGGAAGAAACGGGAAAACCGTCAATGATGATAAGCGGATCGTTCCCGGCGCCGACGGAGGCTGCTCCACGTATATTGAAACTACTGCCACCGCCTACCTGTGCACTCGTCTGCACTACTTGCAGACCTGCTGCTTTTCCGGCTAACGCATGGCTGACCGTCGTGAATGTTTGCACGGGAGTTTCATCCATTTTGATAGAAGAAATGGCACCGGTCAAGTCTCTTTTCTTCATCGTTCCGTACCCCACAACGACAACTTCATCCAACGCCTGTGCGTCTTCTTTCATTGAGATGGCCAGATGCGTTTTGTTCCTGGTATTCACCTCTTGCGTCAGATATCCCAAGTAAGATATTTGCACGCTACTACCTTCGTCGACAGTAAGCTGAAACTTTCCGTCAATATCGGAGATAGTCCCATTCGTACCATTTTTATCTTTGATATTGGCACCGATGATCGGTTCTCCGTAATTGTCTGTGATTATTCCGCTGATCGTACTTTTTTTCTTTTGTTGTGCGGCTTGGTTACTTTTCTTTTTTATAATGATGTCTTTACCTTGAACTGTATAACTAACATTTTGTCCTATTAAAATCTGTTCCACTACCTTCTCTATAGGTAGGTTCCTGGCTGTTACCGTAATAATCTTCTGGGTATTCAGATCGCTTGCCGCAAATGTAAATGAATATCCATTCTGCTTCTGTATTGTTTCAATGGCCTGTTTTACTGTCACGTTCTTCAACTGCATACTGATATGCTGCGCAAATGAGCTCAGATGAAGACATAGCATGAGCAGGACCATGAAAAAAACTTTTTTCTTAGTTTTCATAAGTCAATGAATAAATAATTGATAAATAGGATGAGAAGTTTAGGATTTTATTTATATTTGCCTAAACTTTCATCAATAAAGTCACTGTGGCTTTTAAGACAGAAAGTCAAAAGGGGTCAGGGGTTGGAAAGGAACCTGACCTTTTTTTATTTCTATCAGGGAGAGTAAAATCATGTTTTTTCAAAGTTGCTTTTCATATTCTTTTAAGTTTTAAAAGGTTTAACATTCAGTCTCATTCAGGAAGTGTGATCACAATATTTTTTCCTTCAATGGTATAAGTCATTTTATCGGTAGATGATAGTACATCCATAATTTCCCGGATACTCTGTTCCCTTCTGCGGAAGTTACCATAGAAACGGACGGAGTTTAGCGCAGCGTCTGCAATAGTGATTTTTATATTGTAGCTTCTTTCCAGTTCCTTCACAATATCGGGGAGCAACGCTTCGTCGAAATAGAGACGGTCGTTTGTCCATTCGGCACTGTAAGCAGCTTTTGTACTTGAAATCAATAATTTTCCGGTCTTTTTATCTAATAGGGCTTGCTGGTCCGGGTGAAGTATTGTTTCCTTTTGTTGGGTGCTGAGAGCCACTTTACCTTCGAGCAAACAAACTTTCGCTTCCAGGTCGTCCTGATAATTTCTGAAATTGAATTTGGTTCCTAATACCTTTACGTCCAGTTCATCAGTATGTACTTTAAAAGGAATATGTTTATTCTTGGTTACTTCGAAATAAGCTTCTCCAGTCAGATTCAGTGCCCGTTCGTTGATGCCGAAGTCCTGCGCATAACTCATCTTCGAACCTGCATTGAGCCAGACCAGCGTTCCGTCCGGAAGATATAATTTGGTTTTTGAACCATACGGGGCTTCAATAGAGATCTGGGTCAACTGATTGCGGATAACACTCTTTCCTGTCTGAAAAGCAATCGTTCCGCAAATAAAGACAACGATAATCATCGCGGCAGCATACATCCACGGGCGAAGTTGGAAAGCCTTGCGTTTATTGATAGCTTGTCGGGTAGTAGCTTCGGTTTGTTTCAAGAATAGTTGATAAGCTCTTTCTTTGTTGAAGCTCCTATCGTCTGTTTCGTCCGAAGCGGCTATCCATACTTCTTGCATATCGGAGAAATATTTTCTGTTTTCTTCCGAAGCACTCAGCCATTCTTGCAATGATTGCATTTCTTCCGGTGTCAGGCTATTTGTCAGATATCCGGTAATCCAATCGTTGACTGTGTCCGTATGTAGTGATTGTTCATCCATAAATAATGATTGCCTTTATATATACTACAGTTTTTTAGAATAAGAGGGTAGGGTAAAAAGCGAGAAAAATGCATAAAAAAGTTCCGAGTTCTCTTTTGAGTACTACTAATGCGCTCTTAATGTGATATTTAACCGTGTTGACGGAAATGCCAAGTTCTTGGGAAATTTCTTCGTAACTCATTTCCCGGAAGCGGCTCATCATAAATACCTGCTTGCAGACAGGGGGGAGTTTTTGAATTGCTTCCTGAATTTTATGTTCCAGTTCTTTCTCTAACAATGTACCTAGAGGTTGTTGATTGTCCGGAATGATATTTTGCAGTTGGATTCCTACCCGTTCCATAGCAGAAAAGCGGATTTCCACTTCTTGTTGTTTGAGAGCCAGATAATTCAGGCATTTATTACGTACGGCTATAATTAAGTAATTGCGCAGGGGAGGAGCAAGCTCCAGACTCTCCCTGATCTCCCATAGGTGAAAAATAACATCGCTGACTATACTTTCTGCTTGTATCCTGTCTTTCAGTATATAATAACTAAGTTTGCAGAGAGCAACATAATGATAGTCATACAAATACTTGTACGCCTCATTATCTCCTGCCTTTAGCTTTTTTATTATGATTTTTTCATCAACTGGATTCATGGTGTGCTTTTTCATCTCTGCAATATTCGGATAATATATTGAAAGATGCAAATTAATCGAAGAAAAAATACTCTCTCCCCATTTTCCCTTTAAAATCTCTGACCGGAGAATAGGTTACTATCATATATTGTTTTATTTTTGTACCATCCTTCTATAAATTAGATAACTACTATAATTAAAACCATGAAAAAACTGAAAATCTTCTTGTTCTTTTGTGTCGTCGTATGTACGTTTACTACGATGCGGGCGCAGAAACAATTTACTTTGAACTCTCCGGACGGGAAACTGCAAACAACGGTCACCATAGGTGAAAAACTGACTTATGACATCACCTGTAACGGACGGCAAATACTAGCTTCTTCTCCCATCTCGATGACATTGGACAATGGCGAAGTTTGGGGTGAGAAAGCGAAACTGTCCGGCACTGCTAAAAAGAGTATCGACCGGATGGTGCCTTCTCCTTTCTATCGTGCCAGTGAACTGAGAGATTGTTATAATGAGCTGACATTGCGGTTCAAGAAAGACTGGAATGTGGAATTTCGTGCATACAATGACGGTATCGTTTATCGTTTCGTCAGTCGGTCGAAGAAACCTTTCAATGTGGTTGATGAAGCGGTGGATTATCGTTTCCCGAATGACATGATAGCCACTGTTCCTTATGTGAAGAGTGGGAAAGACGGAGATTTTAATTCCCAGTTCTTCAACTCTTTTGAGAATACTTATACCACGGATAAACTGTCAAAACTAAATAAACAACGCTTGATGTTTCTGCCATTGGTAGTAGATGCCGGAGAAGGTGTCAAACTGTGTCTCACAGAATCCGATTTGGAAAATTATCCGGGACTTTACCTGTCCGTCGCCGAAGGAGAAAACAGCCTGAAAGGAACATTCGCTCCTTATCCCAAGCATACAGAGCAGGGGGGACATAATAAGCTCCAGATGCTGGTGAAAGAGCGCGAAGCCTATATTGCCAAAGTGGATAAACCCCGTAATTTCCCGTGGCGTATGGCTATTGTCACTACTGCGGACAAAGACCTTGCGGCAAGCAACCTCAGTTATCTTTTGGCAGCTCCTTCACGCCTGTCGGATATTTCGTGGATTAAACCCGGCAAGGTAGCTTGGGAATGGTGGAATGCCTGGAACTTGGATGGCGTTGATTTCGTCACAGGCGTAAATAATGCGACTTATAAAGCTTATATTGATTTTGCTGCGGCAAAAGGTATTGAATATGTGATACTTGACGAAGGTTGGGCGGTGAACTTGAAAGCAGATTTGATGCAGGTTGTGAAAGAGATTGATTTGAAAGAATTGGTCGACTATGCCGCTTCCAAAAATGTAGGTATTATCCTTTGGGCAGGTTATTATGCTTTCGACCGTGATATGGAGAATGTCTGCCGTCATTATGCCGCAATGGGAGTGAAAGGGTTCAAAGTCGATTTCATGGATCGTGACGATCAGGAAATGACTGCCTTCAATTATCGGGCTGCTGAGATGTGTGCTAAATATAAGTTGATTCTCGATTTGCACGGAACACACAAACCGGCAGGTATGAACCGCACTTATCCCAATGTATTGAACTTTGAGGGAGTGAATGGTTTGGAACAGATGAAATGGAGTCCGGCTTCGCTCGACCAGGTGAAGTATGATGTGATGATTCCTTTCATCCGCCAGGTTTCCGGCCCGATGGATTATACGCAGGGAGCTATGCGCAATGCGTCGAAAGGTAATTATTATCCTTGCAATTCGGAACCGATGAGCCAGGGCACACGTTGCCGCCAGTTGGCTTTGTATGTGGTCTTTGAGTCGCCTTTCAATATGTTGTGCGATAATCCGGGCAACTATATGCGCGAACCGGAATCGACAGATTTCATCGCCGGGATTCCTACTGTATGGGATGAGAGCATCGTTCTTGACGGTAAAATGGGAGAGTATATCGTGACTGCACGCCGGCAAGGAAATGTGTGGTATGTAGGTGGAATAACCGACTGGACTGCACGTGATATAGAAGTTGACTGCTCCTTCTTGGGGGATGATAAAACATATAACGCTACTTTGTTCAAAGACGGCGTAAATGCTCATCGTATCGGACGTGACTATAAACGTGAATCGCTTTCGATAAAGAAAGATGGTAAATTAAAGATTCACCTGGCACCCGGCGGTGGTTTTGCTCTTCAGATAAAATAACAATATAACAGAGATTATTATAGTAAAGTTTAAAACGGATTCGATGCTGTATCAAGGACTTTGATGCAGCATCGAATTTCTTTTATCAGGATAATGCCGCAATGCCTGTTCCTATCAGATTCGCATTATTCATACTTTTTATATCCACTTCGACATCTTCCAAGCCGGATAACTTGAAAAGTTCTCGTAGTTTCTCTGCAACGATAACGTTATAATCCTGGCCTTTTCTGTATTCGCTCCAAAAAAGGCTGCCTTCGGCAACCAGACAAATCTTCCGTATCTCTTTATTATATGATTTCAACAGCATGATAAGTCCTGTAAGTGAAGCTGCCACCAACTGTGCCGACCTGCCATAAATCCATTGTGCCACCTGTACATATACATCTTTATAAATATCCGGATAATTCATGATGGCGGTAAGTTTTTGTGCGTCAAATTTCCCTTCAAATTCTTCTAATGGGAACGTTGCCTTTAGAATATCCCCCAGATACATGCCGGATACCGCTTTCTCAAAACGTTGTTTTCCCGAAGTTCCGGAAATAACATCAACAGTATTGTCTACGGCCGTAAGGAATGGCGGATGGAAATTCCCGGATTCCAGGTTGACGGGAATCAATCCTTGAATATTATCTGCCGGATTCAGCTTTTTTATTTTGTCGGCAGGAATAAAAGTCGCCATATTAGTACCCGTCCCTACAATCAAACCTATATAGGCATCGTAACCATTATCGGTAAGTCCCGCAAATAAACTTGCTACGGTGTCATTGAGTACTTTTATATTCGTAAATTTGATTTTGTTTCTTTCGTTCAGATAGTCGAGTAGGGGCTTTCCTATGAATTCTCTAATCATCTCTTTAATGTCAACTCCCTTTGTCCAACGCAGCAATTTGGCATCTCCATCCGGCGTGGATTCTGCCGGATAAGAAAAGCAATAGCCGATAGGCATTTCTTCCTCTCGTTTTATTCCGATTATCATATCCGCCAACTCTTTGAATAACTCTTCACGAGTATAACCGGGTGATTTCATAATCGACATATCTTTCTTCCAACCATTGTTTGGATGAATGGCAGGTGTCGATTTACTGAAATCAACGAGCGCCACCCGATAGTTGGTTCCACCTAAATCGAGTACCAGCGACTTACCGCTAATGCCATTTGTTTTGGGCGTGATGAAGGTAGGAATACATTGTATCTCAGCATTTTCAGTACTCAATCCCTCTTCTACTTTTTCTTTGAATGAACGTGCTATCTCTTTGAGTTGCTCATTATCTAACTTGAAAATATTCTTCTCCATGATATTGACTTTTAGTGTATATGTTATCTTTATGTATGAATAACAACTGAAGATTGATTTTGCTCAATTGTATTTATAAAGTATGGGTTCGATACCTTATCAAGTTATGTTAGTGCCCTGTCTGTTGGTAGGCTCTTCTCATAAAAAGTTTTGTTGAGTTTTACCCTCATACTCTCACAAATCGTTTGAATCCCTTTGTTCATCGTGGTTTCAGCTATGGGAGCAGGGCTTTATCTCTCCCTGATAGTAACTTTTACTCTCATACTGATTTTTTACTTTTAATATATAATATATTTATAATCAATGTAATATGCATTTCTAGTGAATAAGTCAACATACTCCATGTCGACTGTTTTTTGTGCCTTATTTGCTTCATATAACCTATAATTTTATGTTTGTCTCGGTTTCAAGTACCTGTTTTTATCCTTTTTTCTCCTATATATCATACGTTAACTCCTTATGTATTATATGTCGGTTCCTTATATATTATATGTCAGCCTTTGTATATTGTATGTCAATCCTTAAGTATTCTTCTGTTTTCCCTTAATCATGTGAAAGGGCTCACAACTGTGAGCTTATATGTTCACATATGTAGATATATTTATTTACAACTGTTAGCCTGTTTGTTCACATTAGTGAGCCCTTGACAATGACTAAGGGAAGATGTATAGATGCCTAAGGAAAGATGTCCGGATATTAGTGGGATGACCTCTTGATGTCTGCTTTGTGTGTTGTAAAGTACCGCTTGATACTATGTAATTAAGCGGTGCATGACTTCATGTTTACCTTTAAATATGTTGCTGTTTAATGATTCTTTCGTTTCAGAAGTGTTACTTTTCTTATGAGAAATGCTTGATAAACGTATGAGAAATGCACTGTTTTTAAGGTAAAATGGTGAAAAAAGTATGAGAAATGCCGTATTTGATTTTATTTCTCATAGTGTTATCTGATTGATTAATATGTAATTATCCTGTAATTATGAGAATATGAGAAATGATTTTGCGAAATCATTTCTAGAAGGCGCTGAATAACGTAGTCCCTGAGTGGCCTGTTGAGTTTAACTTATAAATGGGTTGCCTTTAAGCTGAAAAGGCTAATAGGGTGTATTTGAAAGTAGTTTGTGTATAACCAAAATAATTTTATGTCTCATGCTCATTTCTTTGTCAATATTGTTTGCTTGCTAAATATAAATTGCTACTTTTGTCGTAGTTTACTTTCTAGCGAAGAAAGTAAGTTTTTGATAATTTTATTGAGAACGGTTATTTATTGCATTCTATATAAAAATCGGCTAAATTTTTACTCCTGAATGACGGTAAGTGACGTGTCTCACGCATCTTTTGTATATATAACCTTGTTATATACCCAATTGGGCGTGGGGCTATCACTTGTGTTCAGGAGAGGGTCTTAGCCGATACCTTATATAGGACATGAGTAGATAGTTTCCACGTTCATTTTTTTATATATAAACCCTCGCACCATCGGGAACTGATGCGGCAACAAAACAAAAAGGCGATGGACATTGATTTTAAAGAAAACATCATCCGCTTGATGCAGCATCCCATCATGAGTAAACCCATTCATGAACTGACCAGTTCAGAGCAAAGCCAGGCTTATGAAATCCTTGAAAACCTGTATGAGTGCTCAATGGATGAAAACTGTACCCAGATAGACTATATCCAAATGTCCCGTCTGCGTTATGCCCTTGGCGAGCTGACCTATGTTATGTGCAGTAATCCTGAACGTATAATTAAATATTTGCTTTCCTCTCTCCATTCCTTGGAGAAAGGTGGCATTGACTTGAGTCTGAACAAATGGGCGGAGCTGGTTAATTTGCGTCAATCTGCGGAGTAATGGAGTCAATCTGCGGAGCGATGAATACTTTGAATGAATTCAATAACAACAATAAATTCAATAAAACCAATAAATTCAATAAATCCAATAAATTGAATAACTCTGAGTTGAATTGCGTAAATCGGATAAAATCATTCGTATGCGCCCGGATTCATAATTTTGTCGTACGTATGGCATAATGATGAATCAGTTTTCGTAATCCTACCAGTGTATATAACGGAGGTCGCGAACCGGCAGACAGCTTGTGAAAGTAGTTTGTTTGGTTTGTCTCCTAGAGAGGATACCCAACTTTTCCCTTACGGGTATCCTCTTGCTTTTTCTAAATATCCTTTTTTTCCTGCAATTTCCGTTCTTTTTTTCTCCCCGGTCTTTATCTCTTTGCGCGCACTACGCGCACGTGTGAATATAATAAGGTGTACTTCCGTGTCCGTTCCCGCGCACACTCCACCTCATATTAAAAAATATGCTCTACAACATACTTATCAATCAGCTAGTTAGCATATTTATTCAAAAATAATTAGAAAAAAGCGTTGAATATATTTGGAGTGTATACCAAAACGGACTACTTTTGCACCCGCTTTCCAAGAGAAGAAAGCCTTGATAAAATGACTTAGTGATAAAGCGAAAGACGGCTTAAAAATAAGAACAAAAAACTTCCGATAAAGTTTGGAAGATATAACTTAAAGTTCTTATCTTTGCAGTCCGATTCGCAAAGAAAACGGTTTAGCTTTTCTTTTATAATTATTCTTTCCCTTTCGCAAGAGAGCCTGAGAAACGAGTTGAAAAGAAAAACAAAAAAAACTTCCGAAAAAGTTTGGTAGTTAAAATTAAACCTCTTACCTTTGCACCCGCTTTTAAAACGAAAGCAACAAGTTCTTTGAAATATTGATAAACAATACAAGTAGTACAAGTTAAAAAAATAGAACCGTCAATACTTGCTTCAAATGTAGTAATACAGATGAAATACAGGTAATTGAAAGAAGTCAATAAATTTTGTACGGCATCCTGAACAGAGCAAAAACCAGCAGCAATGCTGATTAACAATACTTTTACAATGAAGAGTTTGATCCTGGCTCAGGATGAACGCTAGCTACAGGCTTAACACATGCAAGTCGAGGGGCAGCATTTTTCTAGCAATAGAAAAGATGGCGACCGGCGCACGGGTGAGTAACACGTATCCAACCTGCCTCATACTCGGGGATAGCCTTTCGAAAGAAAGATTAATACCCGATAGTATAGTTTCACCGCATGATGAGACTATTAAAGAATTTCGGTATGAGATGGGGATGCGTTCCATTAGATAGTTGGTGAGGTAACGGCTCACCAAGTCTTCGATGGATAGGGGTTCTGAGAGGAAGGTCCCCCACATTGGAACTGAGACACGGTCCAAACTCCTACGGGAGGCAGCAGTGAGGAATATTGGTCAATGGGCGATAGCCTGAACCAGCCAAGTAGCGTGAAGGATGAAGGCTCTATGGGTCGTAAACTTCTTTTATATGGGAATAAAGTTTGGTATGTATACCATTTTGTATGTACCATATGAATAAGGATCGGCTAACTCCGTGCCAGCAGCCGCGGTAATACGGAGGATCCGAGCGTTATCCGGATTTATTGGGTTTAAAGGGAGCGTAGGTGGATTGTTAAGTCAGTTGTGAAAGTTTGCGGCTCAACCGTAAAATTGCAGTTGAAACTGGCAGTCTTGAGTACAGTAGAGGTGGGCGGAATTCGTGGTGTAGCGGTGAAATGCTTAGATATCACGAAGAACTCCGATTGCGAAGGCAGCTCACTAGACTGCAACTGACACTGAGGCTCGAAAGTGTGGGTATCAAACAGGATTAGATACCCTGGTAGTCCACACAGTAAACGATGAATACTCGCTGTTTGCGATATACAGCAAGCGGCCAAGCGAAAGCATTAAGTATTCCACCTGGGGAGTACGCCGGCAACGGTGAAACTCAAAGGAATTGACGGGGGCCCGCACAAGCGGAGGAACATGTGGTTTAATTCGATGATACGCGAGGAACCTTACCCGGGCTTAAATTGCACCTGAATATAGTGGAAACATTATAGCCGCAAGGCAGGTGTGAAGGTGCTGCATGGTTGTCGTCAGCTCGTGCCGTGAGGTGTCGGCTTAAGTGCCATAACGAGCGCAACCCTTATCTTTAGTTACTAACAGGTCATGCTGAGGACTCTAGAGAGACTGCCGTCGTAAGATGTGAGGAAGGTGGGGATGACGTCAAATCAGCACGGCCCTTACGTCCGGGGCTACACACGTGTTACAATGGGGGGTACAGAAGGCAGCTACCTGGCGACAGGATGCTAATCCCAAAAACCTCTCTCAGTTCGGATCGAAGTCTGCAACCCGACTTCGTGAAGCTGGATTCGCTAGTAATCGCGCATCAGCCATGGCGCGGTGAATACGTTCCCGGGCCTTGTACACACCGCCCGTCAAGCCATGAAAGCCGGGGGTACCTGAAGTACGTAACCGCAAGGAGCGTCCTAGGGTAAAACTGGTAATTGGGGCTAAGTCGTAACAAGGTAGCCGTACCGGAAGGTGCGGCTGGAACACCTCCTTTCTGGAGCGATGTCGTAACAAATGACTTTAGGTTCTGTTTTTATTGTACTACTGGTACTTGTTTATTTATAAAATATAGATCAACCATCTATAGATAATATAGATAGAGATAAACAAGAGAAAAACGAAGCCGAGTCTAACTAAGGTAGACAAGGTTGAACTAGTCCTATAGCTCAGTTGGTTAGAGCGCTACACTGATAATGTAGAGGTCGGCAGTTCAACTCTGCCTGGGACTACCAAGCTCAAGAAGAAGGAAAAGCGAAAGCGAAAAACTTAAATTCTTGATAACCTCTTGGGGGATTAGCTCAGCTGGCTAGAGCATCTGCCTTGCACGCAGAGGGTCAACGGTTCGAATCCGTTATTCTCCACAATCTCTGAAAAGAGAAACGATCTTTGACATGATGATAACAAAAAAGTAAAATTTTAGTAAAGAGCTAAAAGTATATATCGAACCGTACGTGATTGACGTATTGTCATTGAGTATTATTTTTTAATTCTCAATTTTCAATTCTCAATTTAGTAAGTTTGAAAGAAAGTAAGCAAGGGCGCATGGCGGATGCCTTGGCTCTCGGAGGCGATGAAGGACGTGATAAGCTGCGATAAGCTTCGGGTAGGTGCAAATAACCTTTAATCCGAAGATTTCCGAATGGGACAACCCGGCATTCTGAAGGAATGTCATCCATCCTAGATGGAAGCTAACGCAGGGAACTGAAACATCTTAGTACCTGTAGGAAAAGAAAATAATAATGATTCCCCTAGTAGTGGCGAGCGAACGGGGATTAGCCCAAACCATAGATGTTACGGCATTTATGGGGTTGTAGGACCACGATATCGCATGAAATTTAGTGAATAGAACGTTCTGGAAAGAACGGCCATAGACGGTGATAGCCCTGTATATGAAGCTAAATTAAGCGTAGTGGTATCCTGAGTAGCGCGGGACACGAGAAATCTTGCGTGAATCTGCCGGGACCATCCGGTAAGGCTAAATACTCCCGAGAGACCGATAGCGAACCAGTACTGTGAAGGAAAGGTGAAAAGAACTTCGAATAGAAGAGTGAAATAGTCCCTGAAACCATGCGCCTACAAGCGGTCGGAGCTTCGTAAGAAGTGACGGCGTGCCTTTTGCATAATGAACCTACGAGTTACTTTTTCCGGCAAGGTTAAGAATCTTGAGATTTGCAGCCGAAGCGAAAGCGAGTCTGAACAGGGCGATTAGTCGGAAGGAGTAGACGCGAAACCAAGTGATCTACCCTTGGGCAGGTTGAAGGTTAGGTAACACTAACTGGAGGACCGAACCGATAAGCGTTGAAAAGCTTCCGGATGACCTGAGGGTGGGGGTGAAAGGCTAATCAAACTTGGAGATAGCTCGTACTCCCCGAAATGCATTTAGGTGCAGCCTTGTGAGTTACTAATGTGAGGTAGAGCGACTGATAAGATGCGAGGGCTTCACCGCCTATCAAGTCTTGATAAACTCCGAATGCGCATTAGTTCTATCACAGGAGTGAGGGCATGGGTGCTAAGGTCCATGTCCGAAAGGAGAAGAATCCAGACCATCAGCTAAGGTCCCCAAATAATTGCTAAGTTGAACTAACGAAGTCAGATTGCTAAGACAGCTAGGATGTTGGCTTGGAAGCAGCCATTCATTTAAAGAGTGCGTAACAGCTCACTAGTCGAGGAGTTTGGCGTGGATAATAATCGGGCATCAAGCAATTTACCGAAGCTATGGGATCAGTAATGATCGGTAGGGGAGCATTCCACTCTGCGTCGAAGGTGAAGCGTGAGCTTTGCTGGAGCGTGTGGAAAAGCAAATGTAGGTATAAGTAACGATAAAGGGGGTGAGAAACCCCCTCGCCGAAAGACTAAGGTTTCCTGATCAACGCTAATCGGATCAGGGTTAGTCGGGTCCTAAGGCTCAGCCGAACGGTGAGGCCGATGGCAGAACAGGTTAATATTCCTGTACTACCTTAATGAGTGACGTGGAGACGGAGCAGTGACAGCGCCGCGGACTGACGGAATAGTCCGTTGAAGGGTGTAGACGTTGATTGTGGCAGGCAAATCCACCGCAAGAGTCGAACCTGATAGTATGGAGCGTTCTTCGGAACAATCCAATAGTGCGTGTAAGCATACTCCCAAGAAAATCCGCTAAACTTAATCATTAAGGTACCCGTACCGTAAACGGACACACGTAGTCGGGTTGAATATACTAAGGCGCTTGAGTGATTCACGGTTAAGGAACTAGGCAAATTGACCCTGTAACTTCGGGATAAAGGGTCCCTATCAGTGATGGTAGGGCGCAGAGAATAGGTCCAGGCAACTGTTTAACAAAAACACAGGGCTGTGCAAAATCGAAAGATTCGGTATACAGCCTGACACCTGCCCGGTGCTGGAAGGTTAAGAGGAGATGTCATCGCAAGAGAAGCATTGAATTGAAGCCCCAGTAAACGGCGGCCGTAACTATAACGGTCCTAAGGTAGCGAAATTCCTTGTCGGGTAAGTTCCGACCTGCACGAATGGTGTAATGATCTGGACACTGTCTCAACCGTGAGCTCAGTGAAATTGTAGTATCGGTGAAGATGCCGATTACCCGCGATGGGACGAAAAGACCCCGTGAACCTTTACTATAGCTTAACATTGAATTTGGGTAATTGATGTGTAGGATAGGCCGGAGACTTTGAAGCAGGTACGCCAGTATTTGTGGAGTCGCTGTTGAAATACGGCCCTTTGATTATTTGAGTTCTAACCCGTAGATGCGGGGACACTGTTTGGTGGGTAGTTTGACTGGGGTGGTCGCCTCCAAAAGTGTAACGGAGGCTTCTAAAGGTGCCCTCAGGACGATTGGTAACCGTCCGTAGAGTGTAATGGCATAAGGGCGCTTGACTGGGAGACATACAAGTCGATCAGGTAGGAAACTAGAGCATAGTGATCCGGTGTTTCCGTATGGAAGGGACATCGCTCAAAGGATAAAAGGTACTCCGGGGATAACAGGCTGATCCCTCCCAAGAGCTCATATCGACGGAGGGGTTTGGCACCTCGATGTCGGCTCGTCACATCCTGGGGCTGGAGAAGGTCCCAAGGGTTGGGCTGTTCGCCCATTAAAGTGGCACGCGAGCTGGGTTCAGAACGTCGTGAGACAGTTCGGTCTCTATCTATCGTGGGCGTATGAAATTTGCGTGGCTCTGACACTAGTACGAGAGGACCGTGTTGGACTGACCGCTGGTTTACCAGTTGTGCCGCCAGGTGCATCGCTGGGTATCTAAGTCGGGATTGGATAAGTGCTGAAAGCATCTAAGTACGAAGCCAGCCACAAGATTAGATTTCTTAGGGTCGTCAAAGACGATGACGTTGATAGGATGCAGGTGTAAAGGTGGTAACATCATAGCCGAGCATTACTAATTGCCCGTTCACTTTCTTTCGGACTTGTACGGGGCGCGATATATACGTTTAGCTATTGCTAATTTTACTTTTTCATCATGTCATAACCTTATTCAGGTGGTTATAGCACGAGGGTTCCACCTCTTCCCATTCCGAACAGAGAAGTTAAGCCTCGTCACGCCGATGGTACTGCGTAACAGTGGGAGAGTAGGTAGCCGCCGTTTTTAAGAAGCCCCTTGATTCATCAAAGAATCAAGGGGCTTTCTGTATTTACGCACTTTTATAGGTAGTCTGAGAAAAAAATGCTATATTTGCCACCGACAATTATTTTATTAAACGTTTAAAGCAAATTTGAAAGGTATGAAAACTAAATTATTTTTGGCTGCCGTAGCCGTAACATTTTCTTTTGCAATGATGTCTTGTACTGGTAACAAAACTACTAACGCTGCTGCCGAAGGCGAAGAAGCAACTGTAGAAACTGTAGAAGCTGCTGCTGTTGTTGAAGGTGATTCTTGCTGCCAGGCTAAGGATTCTTGTGCTACTGCTTGTGATAAAAAAGCAGATTGCGATAAGAAAGCTGATTGCGCAGAAAAGAAAGAATGCTGCGATAAGAAGTAATCTATTGATTTAGAACAATAAGACAAAAGGGGAACGGAGTGAACCAAAACACTCTGTTCCCCCTTTTCGTTTAATGGAATATGTCCCTCTATTCGTGATATATTCTAGATTATAATCGGGTTTAACTTATGAAATGAAATTTTATTCGAGAAAAAAGTAACGTTTTATTTGGTAGTAACGAAATAATCCATACCTTTGCACCGTCAAACTATAAAAAGAGACAAGAAATGAATCAAATGTTTATACATATTCTACTATGCGGTATTATTATTCTACTATCAAAGGTTAGTGGAAGTGAGTGCTGCGCGTAAATGTGTATAAATGAAGATATACGAAAGCCTTTCTCACTTCCAAGTGTGAAAGGCTTTTTTTAATGCTAATAATTACATAATATAAAAAGAATATGGACAATAGGTTATTTATTTTTGATACCACCCTTAGGGATGGCGAACAGGTTCCGGGATGCCAGTTGAATACAGTAGAAAAGATTCAGGTAGCAAAGGCATTGGAACTACTGGGGGTAGACGTGATTGAAGCCGGATTTCCCATTTCAAGCCCGGGTGACTTTAATTCAGTAATTGAAATTTCGAAAGCGGTGACTTGGCC
The DNA here is from genome assembly GCF_012113595.1 of Bacteroides faecium. Lineage (NCBI taxonomy): Bacteria > Pseudomonadati > Bacteroidota > Bacteroidia > Bacteroidales > Bacteroidaceae > Bacteroides > Bacteroides faecium. The sequence goes on along the minus strand of NZ_CP050831.1, from coordinate 6,385,666 downwards.
TACTATCTGTGCTCTGACTCGTGCTGTTCAAAAAGATATTGATGTAGCTGTCGATGCGTTGAGATTTGCAAAGCATAAACGTATTCATACAGGTATCGGCACTTCCGATTCGCATATTAAATATAAGTTCAACTCGAATCGTGAAGAAATTATCGAGCGTGCGGTAGCTGCCGTGAAATATGCCCGTCGTTTTGTAGACGATGTAGAGTTCTATGCGGAAGATGCCGGTCGTACGGACAATGAGTATTTGGCACGTGTAGTAGAAGCAGTTATCAAGGCAGGAGCTACGGTAGTCAATATACCGGATACGACTGGTTATTGCTTGCCTTCGGAATATGGCGCTAAGATTAAATACTTGATCGACCATGTAGACGGCGTTGAAAATGCAATCCTTTCCACTCACTGCCACAATGACTTGGGTATGGCTACTGCCAATACGATTGCTGGTGTTTTGAATGGCGCACGCCAAGTGGAAGTTACCATCAACGGTATCGGCGAACGTGCCGGAAACACGGCACTCGAAGAAATCGCTATGATTATCAAGAGCCACCACGAAATTGACATTCAGACTAATATCAATACACAGAAGATTTATCCGACCAGCCGCATGGTATCCAGCTTGATGAATATGCCGGTACAGCCGAATAAGGCTATCGTAGGTCGCAATGCCTTTGCCCACTCTTCGGGTATCCATCAGGATGGTGTGTTGAAGAATGTACAGACATATGAGATTATCGATCCGCACGATGTGGGTATTGACGACAACTCAATCGTACTGACTGCCCGTAGCGGACGTGCCGCTTTGAAGAACCGCCTGACTATCCTGGGTGTTGAGTTAGACCAGGAAAAACTGGACAAGGTTTACGAAGAATTCTTGAAGTTGGCCGATAAGAAGAAAGATATTAATGATGATGATATTTTGGTATTGGCAGGTGCAGACCGTAGCGAGAACCACCGCATCAAACTGGAATACCTGCAAGTGACGAGTGGTGTCGGTGTTCGTTCGGTAGCCAGCCTGGGATTGAATATCGCCGGTGAGAAGTTTGAAGGTTGTGCCAGCGGTAACGGTCCGGTAGATGCAGCTATCAAGGCATTGAAAAAGATTGTAGACCGCCACATGACGCTGAAAGAATTTACTATTCAGGCTATCAGCAAGGGAAGTGATGATGTAGGTAAAGTTCATATGCAGGTGGAATATGATAACCAGGTTTATTATGGTTTCGGCGCGAATACGGATATTATTGCCGCTTCAGTAGAAGCCTATATCGACTGTATTAACAAATTCAATTCGTGAAAAGCAGGTTTGGGAATAGATAAGCCGGTTTAAAAAAGAAAATAGTAATTAGTAAAATAGTAAATAAACAGATGAATACATTATTTGATAAGATATGGGATGCCCACGTGGTGACTACCGTGGAAGATGGCCCTACACAGCTTTACATTGATCGTCTATATTGTCATGAAGTAACAAGCCCGCAAGCCTTTGCCGGATTGCGGGAACGTGGAATCGGAGTATTACGTCCGGAAAAGGTATTCTGTATGCCCGACCACAATACGCCGACTCACGATCAGGACAAACCGATTGAAGATGCTATCTCCAAGACACAGGTGGACACTCTGACGCAGAACGCAAAAGATTTCGGTCTGACACATTACGGCATGATGCATCCGAAGAATGGTATCATCCATGTGGTAGGTCCGGAACGCGGTCTGACTTTGCCGGGAATGACTATTGTTTGCGGTGACTCTCATACTTCTACTCACGGCGCTATGGGAGCGATTGCTTTCGGTATCGGAACGAGTGAAGTGGAAATGGTACTGGCTTCGCAATGTATCCTTCAGTCAAGACCGAAAACGATGCGTATCACTGTGGACGGTGAACTAGGCAAAGGTGTGACTGCAAAAGACGTGGCTTTGTATATGATGTCCAAGATGACTACCAGTGGTGCTACCGGATACTTTGTAGAATATGCAGGTTCGGTGATCCGCAACATGACAATGGAAGGACGCCTTACGCTCTGTAACCTTTCTATCGAAATGGGTGCGCGTGGTGGTATGGTTGCTCCTGACGAAGTGACTTTTGAATATATCAAAGGTCGTGAGAATGCTCCGAAAGGAGAAGAATGGGAAAAAGCAGTGGCACATTGGAAAACATTGAAGAGTGATAATGATGCCGTATTTGATAAGGAAGTACGTTTTGACGCGGCTGATATCGATCCGATGATTACCTACGGAACCAATCCGGGAATGGGTATGGGCATCACTCAGCATATCCCTACTACAGAAGGAATGGGCGAAGCCGCACAGGTTTCTTTCAAGAAATCATTGGATTATATGGGATTCGAGCCGGGTGAGTCTTTACTGGGCAAGAAGATTGATTATGTATTCCTGGGTGCTTGTACAAACGGTCGTATTGAAGATTTCCGTGCATTTGCTTCTCTTGTGAAAGGTCGCAGGAAAGCGGACAACGTAATCGCATGGCTGGTTCCGGGTTCCTGGATGGTAGATGCGCAGATTCGTAAGGAAGGCATCGACAAGATACTGACTGAAGCTGGTTTTGCTATCCGTCAGCCGGGATGTTCTGCTTGTCTGGCGATGAATGATGATAAGATTCCTGCCGGCAAATATTCGGTATCTACCAGCAACCGTAACTTTGAAGGTCGCCAGGGACCGGGTGCACGTACATTGTTGGCCAGTCCGCTGGTAGCGGCTGCGGCTGCGGTGACAGGTGTGATTACCGATCCGAGGGAATTGATGTGATTTCAATCGTAAATCGTAAATATTTAAATAGTAAATAAACAGATGGCTAAGACAAAATTTAATATCATAACAAGTACTTGTGTACCCCTGCCTTTAGAAAATGTAGATACCGACCAGATTATTCCGGCTCGTTTCCTGAAAGCAACTACCCGTGAAGAGAAATTCTTTGGTGATAACCTTTTCCGTGATTGGCGTTACAATGCCGACGGTTCTCTGAATAAGGATTTTGTGTTGAACAATCCTACATACAGCGGACAGGTATTGGTGGCGGGAAAGAACTTCGGTTCCGGTTCGAGCCGCGAACACGCAGCCTGGGCGATTGCCGGATATGGCTTCCGTGTGGTGGTATCCAGTTTCTTTGCCGATATTCATAAGAACAACGAGTTGAACAACTTTGTGCTTCCGGTGGTTGTTACCGAAGAATTCCTGCAAGAACTGTTCGATTCGATTGAAGCGGATCCGAAGATGGAAGTGGAAGTGAACCTTCCCGAACAGACCATCACCAACAAGGCGACAGGTAAAAGTGAACATTTCGAAATCAATGCTTACAAGAAACATTGTTTGATGAACGGATTGGACGATATAGATTTCCTGCTAAGCAATAAAGACAAAATAGAAGAATGGGAAAAGAAGGCGTGAAGATAGAAGTCATGGACACAACGCTCCGTGATGGTGAACAAACCAGCGGAGTATCTTTTGTGCCTCATGAGAAGCTAATGATCGCCCGTTTGCTATTGGAAGATTTGAAGGTAGACCGGGTAGAGGTTGCCTCGGCACGAGTATCGGAAGGCGAGTTTGAAGCTGTGAAGATGATTTGTGACTGGGCAGCCCGGCGCAATCTGCTCCAAAAAGTGGAAGTGCTGGGGTTTGTAGACGGCCATACTTCGGTAGACTGGATACAGAGTGCCGGTTGCCGTGTGATTAATCTCCTTTGCAAAGGTTCGCTGAAGCATTGTACGCAACAACTGAAAAAGACACCGGAAGAACATCTGGCGGACGTTATCGACGTGGTGCACTATGCCGATGAGCAGGATATAACCGTCAATGTCTATCTGGAAGACTGGAGTAACGGCATAAAGGATTCTCCCGAATATGTATTCCAGTTGGTAGACGGATTAAAGGAGACGAGTATCAAGCGTTTCATGCTGCCTGATACGTTGGGAGTCTTGAATCCGTTGCAGGTAATAGAGTATATGCGGAAGATGAAGAAACGTTATCCGAATACTCATTTCGATTTCCATGCGCACAATGATTATGATTTGGCGGTGAGCAATGTGCTGGCAGCGGTGTTGAGCGGTGTCAAAGGATTGCATACTACCATCAACGGACTGGGCGAACGGGCGGGTAATGCCCCTCTCGCAAGTGTACAGGCTATCCTGAAGGATCATTTCAATGCGGTGACCAATATCGACGAAAGTCGTCTGAATGATGTCAGCCGGGTGGTAGAGTCGTACTCGGGTATCATGATACCTGCCAACAAACCGATTGTGGGCGAGAATGTCTTTACACAAGTGGCGGGTGTGCATGCCGACGGTGACAATAAAAATAACCTGTATTGTAATGACCTGCTTCCCGAACGGTTCGGGCGCAAGCGTGAATATGCGTTGGGCAAGACAAGCGGCAAGGCAAATATCCGCAAGAATCTCGAAGACCTCGGACTGCAACTGGACGAAGAATCCATGCGCAAAGTGACGGAACGCATTATCGAACTGGGTGACAAGAAGGAACTGGTGACGCAGGAAGATTTGCCGTACATTGTTTCTGATGTATTGAAACATGGCTCGATAGGCGAGAAGGTCAGACTGAAGAGCTATTTCGTAAATCTCGCTCATGGCTTGAAGCCGATGGCAACGTTGAAGATAGAAATCAACGGAAAAGAGTACGAAGAAAGTTCGGGTGGAGACGGTCAGTATGATGCTTTTGTCCGTGCATTGCGTAAGATATATAAGGTGACGCTGGGGCGTAAATTCCCGATGCTGACCAATTATGCGGTAACTATCCCGCCCGGCGGACGTACGGATGCGTTTGTGCAGACGGTAATCACATGGAGTTATGACGAACAGGTGTTCCGTACCCGTGGACTGGATGCCGACCAGACGGAAGCTGCCATCAAAGCTACTATGAAGATGCTGAATCTCATAGAAGATGAATATGAGAAAGAGTAAGCGGGATGCTGCTTGCCCGAAGCGAAGAATGTTTTTATAAGAATATATAAATAGAAGAATTAACAATTATGGATTTTAAAATTGCTGTATTAGCAGGCGACGGTATCGGACCGGAGATCTCTGTGCAAGGTGTAGAGGTAATGAGTGCCGTTTGCGAAAAGTTTGGTCACAAAGTAAGTTACGAACACGCCATTTGTGGTGCCGACGCGATAGATAAAGTGGGTGATCCGTTCCCTGAAGCAACCTATCAGGTTTGTAAGGATGCGGATGCTGTATTGTTCTCTGCCGTAGGCGACCCGAAATTTGATAATGACCCTACTGCTAAGGTACGTCCTGAACAAGGTTTGTTGGCCATGCGTAAGAAACTGGGACTTTTCGCTAATATCCGCCCCGTACAGACATTCAAATGCCTGATTCACAAGTCTCCGTTGCGTGCGGAACTGGTAGAGAATGCCGATTTTATCTGTATCCGCGAACTGACAGGTGGTATGTATTTCGGTGAAAAATACCAGGATAACGATAAGGCTTATGATACCAATTATTATACCCGCCCTGAAATCGAACGTATCCTCAAAGTGGCTTTCGAATATGCAATGAAACGCAGAAAACACCTGACAGTGGTAGATAAGGCGAATGTCCTTGCTTCTTCCCGTCTGTGGCGTCAGATTGCACAGGAAATGGCTCCTAATTACCCGGAAGTAACGACTGACTATATGTTTGTGGATAATGCTGCCATGAAGATGATTCAAGAGCCGGCATTCTTCGACGTGATGGTTACTGAAAATACATTCGGTGATATCCTGACTGATGAAGGTTCGGTAATCAGTGGCTCTATGGGCTTGCTTCCTTCTGCTTCTACAGGCGAGAGTACTCCGGTATTCGAACCGATTCACGGTTCATGGCCGCAGGCTAAGGGATTGAACATTGCTAATCCGTTGGCACAGATTCTTTCCGTAGCTATGTTGTTCGAATATTTCGACCTGAAAGAAGAAGGTGCGTTAATTCGTAAAGCGGTAGACGCTTCTTTGGACGCGAACGTGCGTACACCGGAAATTCAGGTTGCCGGTGGTGAAAAATACGGAACGAAAGAAGTTGGACAATGGATTGCTGACTATATCAGGAAGGCTTGATATTTCACCACAGATTACACAGATTCACACAGATTAGTAAATGGGGATATTTAATAAATATCCCCATTTTTTGTTTATTCCTTTTATGGAATATCTTTTTTCATGATTTAAAATCTGTGTGAATCTGTGTAATCTGTGGTGAACTTTACCAGCTTTTAATCGTGGAATAGATAAGAATACCGAGTACTGTCAGCAATCCTACATAAATCGTGATTGACGACTGCTTTATATCATTTCTTCTTATACGGGTAGACGGTTCTATATAAGCGGCTGCCTTATGAGCAAGGGTACTGAACATCCATCCGCCGAATCCGCCGATGATACCGCCGACAAGTAAATCGCCGGGATAGTGTACACCCAGATAAATGCGGGTATAGCAATTAAGTACAGCCCATGTTATAATGAAAATACTCAGCCAGCGTTTGCGAAATGTGAAGATCACATACATGGCAAGACCGAATGAATTGGCGGCATGGCATGACGGGAATCCGTAACTTCCGCCACGGTAGCCATTGACGATATATACCATATCCACAATTGGGTTTTCGAGGTTGGCAGGACGAAGTCGTGCTACAACCGGGCGAATAAGACTACTGCACATTTGGTCGGCGAAAGTAATTGTGAGAGCGATAGCCGCCACATAACAAAGTACCGCTTTCCAGTGAAAGTTCTTTAGCAGGATATACAAGATGGTTGCGTACATAGGTACCCAAATAATCTTTCCGGTGAAGGAAGTCATAAAGTAATCCCAAAAGGGGGAGTGGATACCATTGAAAGACAGAAAGATACTAGTATCTATCTCTGACAGGAATTTGACGATGTTTGTATTTACCATCATTCTTTATTGTTCTATTTTTTAACGCAGCAAATATACAATAAAGAATAGGAAATTGTCCTATATTACCTTATAAATCTTCTATAATGCCCAGTTCCTATCGTTTGGCAAGATCATCGTAGAGCTTTTGCAGGAAGGCTTTTCCTTTTTCCAGGTTCGCTCCTTTTTCCGTGCCTTCGTCGAGTTGTACGGTGTTGGCATCCAGGTTATACACCAATTGATTCTCGGGAGTCACCATACCGAAGAAGTTCGGACGGGTGAAATATCCGAAATGCGGGGATGCCGGATTCATAATATCTTTGCTGAAGGTAAATTCATCGTGCGGCAATCCTAACTGTGAAAGCAGGGTGGCGGCAATGTCGATTTGTGAAGCATAGGTATCTATGACACGGGGTTCTTTGATTGCTCCGCCAATTAGAATAAGAGGAATAGTCTGTCCGTCCAATGGATTTTCTATCGGATACGGGTAGACTCCTTGATGATCAGGAACGAGCACAAACACGGTGTTTTTCCATAGTGGAAGTTCCTTATATTGTTTAACGAAGTCGCCTACGCAGCTATCAGCGTAAGCGAAGGCATTGAGTCCTTTATCATCCAGTCGGTGAAACGGCACTTCAAACGGCTCATGGCTGCTTGAGGTCTGAACGAATTTCAGGAAAGGTTCTTGTTGCTTTTCTTCTTTAATGTCTTTCATCAGGCGTTGAAACAGGACATGATCCTGCGCTCCCCATTTGCTTGTACGTTCGGACAAGGGGAAATCTTTATCGCAAACGATTTTTTCAATGCCGGAAGATATTAAGTAAGAGCGCATATTCGTGAAGTCTGCGTCTCCGCCGTAATAATAATCCAAGCTATATCCGGCATTTTTCAGGCTGCGGGGGATGGAAGGAAGTTTATCTGTCTTTTCGGGATACTTCATGATGCTGGTACTCGGTTGTCCGGGATAAGCACTGATGATGGATGCCAGTCCGCGGTCGGTGCGGAAGCTACTGGCGTAGAAGTTACTGAATAAGATGCCTTCTTTTGCGAATTTATCCATGTTGACAGCTACGTTGGGTTGTCCGCCGAAAGTTTCCATCAGGTGTGTGGAGAAACTTTCGAGAATGATAAAGACGATATTCGGGCGTTGGGTGTTCAATAATTGCGGGATGCTGTCTGTGGCTGTGGCGGGCTTGTCAAGCATCGTTGCAAAGATTTCGTCCGCCACTTTCGGATCCATGAAGCGGTATTGCTTGTCGAAATTGGTCTGATGGGTAGCGGAGTACATGAAACTGAATGCCGGGTTGATGGCGGCATGGTTCATCCGCTGATCCTGGCTGAAATATACTTTGCTCAAATTCATGGTCGATACGGTGAAACCGCCGCGGATAGGGATAAAGAGGGCGGCTGTCAGCAACAGAAGTGCGAGAGAGACATTTTGTCGCCGATAGGGTATCTTTAATGGTTTTCTTTCGCGGATGAGAACCATGTAGAATATATAGTATAAGAGGGCGGCGTAGATAAGCATCGCCAGTATGCCTAACAGGACAAACCAAAAACTGACACTTGCCATAGCATCTTTGGGCGAAGAGAAGAAGTAGAAAATAGGGGTGGCATCCAGGCGGAATCCCCAAAAGCCATACAGTCCGAGGTCAATGATAAAGATGCAAGCCATGACGAAAGCGATTATTCCGAAGTAGACTTGCCGGATACGCCGGAGTATGGATGATTTTGTCCAGGCGGAAGCAATGAGTATAAGTCCCGGAATGGCGGTGAGGTAGCCGGCAAGTGAAAAATCCAAGGGCAGTCCGTGCCACATGACACTGAAATAATCGCCGAAGGATACACCGCTATATAGTTCATGGTAGTAAACCATGAAGATAGGTTTTTGAAGAACGAACAGAAGGACAAACAAAAAATAGGTCGTGAGAAATTGTATAATTCTCTTTTTCATATATGTAAACTTAAAAAGATTGAACGGATACAAAGTTACTATACTTTTCCTTATCTTTCTTATGATGTGATGTAAAACATACCTTTTTTTCCATATCTTTGCCCTAAATGTGACAAAAATTAAGTAATGAAATGGCTAAGATTGCAAAGAAACTAACAGATTTAGTGGGGAATACCCCTTTGATGGAACTTTCCGGTTATAGCGAAAAGTATGGTCTGAAACAAAATATAATTGCCAAACTGGAGTCTTTTAATCCGGCTGGAAGCGTAAAAGACAGGGTGGCTCTTTCGATGATTGAAGATGCTGAAGCACGTGGAGCGTTGAAACCCGGCGCAACAATTATTGAACCGACAAGTGGAAATACCGGTGTCGGACTGGCAATGGTGGCTACCATTAAAGGGTATCATCTGATATTGACTATGCCTGAAACAATGAGCCTGGAACGGCGGAATCTGTTGAAGGCACTCGGCGCTGAAATTGTACTGACAGACGGATTGGGCGGGATGGCTGCTTCTATTGCCAAGGCAGAGGAGTTGCGTGATAGTATTCCCGGTTCGGTGATTTTGCAACAGTTTGAAAATCCTGCCAATGCTGCCGCCCATGAACGTACGACGGGTGAAGAAATATGGCGGGATACGGACGGTGAAGTAGCGGTTTTTGTTGCCGGAGTCGGTACGGGTGGAACTGTTTGCGGTGTAGCCCGTGCATTGAAGAAACACAATCCGGATGTTTATATAGTAGCGGTGGAACCGGCGTCGTCTCCTATACTGGCGGGCGGGCAGGCAGCTGCGCATCGTATTCAGGGAATCGGGGCGAACTTTATTCCGAAGTTGTATGATGCATCTGTGGTGGATGAGGTAATTGGTGTGCCCGATGATGAAGCGATTCGTGCCGGACGCGAATTATCGGCAACAGAGGGTTTGTTGGCAGGAATTTCTTCGGGTGCGGCGGTATATGCAGCCCGCCGGTTGGCAGAGCGTCCCGAGTTTCAGAACAAAAAAATCGTAGCGTTGTTGCCTGATACGGGAGAGCGTTACTTGTCTACCGAGTTGTTTGCATTTGACGCGTATCCGTTGGATTGATTCATTAATTATAACCGAACTATATGATAAGAATTATTATAATATTGCTTTTTTGTTTTCCGGTTGCCATTTGTGCGCAGACCTATCAACAGTTGTCTGAAAAAGCAATTGAATGCATCGAGAAGGACAGTCTTCCCCAAGCTGAAAAACTTCTGCTTCAGGCATTGAAGCTGGAACCGAAGAATGCAAAGAACGCCCTGCTCTTTTCTAATTTAGGGTTGGTACAACGTCGGCTGGGAGAGTTCGACAAGGCTTTGGAATCGTATTCGTTTGCCTTGAATTTTGCTCCGTTGGCAGTGCCCATTCTTCTTGACCGTGCTGCCATTTATATGGAAATGGGAAAGACAGACCGTGCTTACACGGATTACTGTCAGGTGCTTGATGAGGATAAACAGAACAAAGAAGCATTGTTGATGCGTGCTTATATTTATGTGGTTCGCAGGGATTATCCGGCTGCGCGGATAGACTATAACCGTTTGCTGGAGATTGACCCGCAGAGTTATAGCGGTCGGTTGGGACTGGCTACTCTGGAGCAGAAAGAAGGAAAATTTCGTGAAGCTCTTGATATTCTGAACAAGATGATTGTGGAAAGTCCTGACGACGCAATACTTTATGTCGCCCGTGCCGATGTGGAGCGTGAGATGAAACACGACGATTTGGCATTGGTGGATTTGGAAGAAGCTATCAGGCTGAATGCATCATCGGCAGATGCTTATCTGTTGCGTGGAAATATCTATCTGACTCAAAAGAAGAAAGCATTGGCAAAAGCTGATTTTGAGAAAGCCATCTCTTTAGGAGTACCGCCTGCTGATTTGCACCAACAACTTCAACAGTGTAAGTGATGTATGATTTGTTTTAAGTGCCCGTTTATAAATTAGCTTATATAATAAATTTAGGCACGGATTACACGGATTAACACGGTTTTTTAATTAAATAATTTCTTAAAACCGTGAAATCCGTGTAATCCGTGCCTAATAATATCATTTTCCGAAGGATTATTCCACAAACTGCTTAATCAGCTTGACGAAATCCTTTCCATATTTCTTCTTTTTATAGTCTCCGATACCACTGATTTCCCCAAACTCTTCAATAGTGGTAGGACGTGAAATACTGAGCAGATGTAAAACCTTGTCCGACAAGACGATATAGGCGGGAAGCGCTTCCTGGTCGGCAAGTTGTTTTCGTAATCCGCGCAATGCTTCGAACAAATCCTCGCTTTCTCCGCCTGCCGCACCGAAGGGAAGTTCTTTGGCGATAACCACTTTCTTCTTTTTCCCTTTGGGAGTGGCAGCTTCTTCATGGTGGATAACCACCAGTGTTGCTTGTGTTCTCCCGAAAAGTATATCGCTTCCGCTTGACGTGATTTTGAGGTGATTATTCTCATTATAAGCGATCTCGAAGTAGCCCAACTGGAGCATTTGAAGCAGATAATCCTGCCAGTCGCGAGGTGGAATATCCCGCCCTGCGCCAAACGTTTTAAGTTCCTGGTATCCTTTTCCGGTCACTTCCGCCGAGTAATTCCCGCGAAGAATGTCAATCAGCAACCCTGTGCTGATTTGCTGTTCTGCACGCGCAATGGCACTTAATGCTTTCTGCACGATGACCGTCCCGTCAAATCGTTGAGGAGGATTTTTGCAGACATCACAGTTTCCGCAATCTTCGGTAGTCGTTTCTCCGAAATAACTTAGCAGGATTCGTCTCCGGCAAATATCCGCTTCCGAATACTGCTGCATACGTTGGAGCTTTTCCAGGTTGATGCTCTGCTGGTTGCTTTCCGTGGCAAACTTAGTCAATAATATCAAGTCGCCCAATGAGTAAAACAAGACGGTGTCGCTTGGCAGACCGTCCCGTCCGGCACGTCCTATCTCCTGATAAAAGCTTTCTATGCTTTTGGGAAGGTTATAGTGGATGACCCAGCGGACATTTGACTTGTCGATACCCATGCCAAAGGCAATCGTGGCACATACCACCTGAATCCGGTCATTGATGAAATCATCCTGCGTCTCGTCCCGTTGCTGCGTAGACAATCCGGCGTGATAAACTCCGCAACGAATCCCCTGCTTCTGCAGCATTTGGGCTACTGTCTCCGTCTTGCTTCGGCTCATACAGTAAATGATTCCGCTTGTTCCCTCGTGTCGGTGGATAAAGTCGAGGATAGCTTTATTCTTTTCCTTTGCCTGGAAACCGCGTTTTACCGTCAGGCTGATATTGGGGCGGTCGAAAGACGATATAAAAGTACGGGGTTCGATAAGATGGAGTTGACGGACAATGTCTCCGCGGGTGATTTTATCTGCGGTGGCAGTCAGGGCAACAATCGGCACTTGCGGGAATTGTTGATGAAGTACCCCCATTTGAGTGTATTCCGGTCGAAAATCGTGTCCCCATTGCGAAATACAGTGCGCTTCATCAATAGCGAACAGGGAAATATGCATATCTCGCAATAAATAGTCTTTTTCTGCCAGTAATTTCTCCGGTGAAATGTAAAGCAGCTTCAAACGTCCCTCGATGCAGGCACGGCGCAGGTTGGCGTTTTCCGTTTCGTCATTACTGCTGTTCAATGCTCCGGCGGCGACTCCGTTTGCCAACAATGCTTCCACCTGATCTTTCATTAATGAGATCAACGGCGACACTACGACGGCCGTACCTTCGCAGAGCAGGGCAGGGAGCTGGTAACAGATTGATTTTCCCCCGCCAGTAGGCATTAACACTAATGCATCCTTCTTGTTGAGGATGTGACGGATGATATCTTCTTGCAGGGGACGGAAACTGTCGTATCCGAAATATTTCTTCAGAGTTTCTCTCATGGATGTCATTTTAATCTTGCTGCAAAGGTACGTTTTTCTTTCGCAATTTCCGCAATGTGTAGATTTCAGTTTCCGAGATGAAATATAAAAAGGTTAAAGTTTCTTATTATTCGAGCTTATTCCCTCTTTTTCAAGGTTTTTGATTGTTTATTTAGAAAAAAAATGCACAAAATAATTGTGTGTTTAAAAAAAAAGTAAGACATTTGTAACATGTTACGTTGCAAATATGCGAGTACTAACAAATGAACAAACCCTAACCAGTTAATTCAATGAGTGATTTAGAGAACAAAAAATCGGAAGAAACTCCGAAAAAACGTCCCTACAATTTGAGGGAAAAGAAAGAAAAGAAGGCTGCATACAGGTCTTTAATCAGACCGGAATTGGCAGACGAGTTGTATGACAAGATCCTGAATATCATCGTTGTACAGAAGAAGTACAAGGATGCTGACTATTCAGCGAAAGATTTGGCGAAAGAGCTGAAGACGAACACTCGTTACCTTTCTGCAGTAGTGAACTCACGTTTCGGCATGAACTATTCTTGTCTGTTGAATGAATACAGAGTAAAAGATGCTTTGCATTTATTGACTGATAAACGTTATGCCGACAAAAATGTGGAAGAGATTAGCGCCATGGTTGGTTTTGCAAATCGTCAATCTTTTTACGCTGCATTTTACAAGAACGTAGGTGAAACTCCTAACGGATATCGCAAAAAACATTTGGAAAACAAAAAGTAATTGCGCATTCCGAAATTAATCGAAAGGAATTACCTCTAAATGAAAAATTTTGGAGATAATTCCTTTTCTTGTTTTTAATTAATCAACACTAGCATTATGAATAAACATCTTATTTCAATGGCGGTAGCTGCTACGATTCTAACGTCGTGCGGCGGAGCCAAAACAACAACTGCCGAGGCAGATAAATTCAATTATACAGTGGAACAATTTGCAGATTTACAGATTTTGCGTTATAAAGTCCCCGGATTTGAGGAACTGACGCTGAAACAGAAAGAACTGATTTATTACCTGGCAGAGGCTGCTCAGGAAGGAAGGGATATTCTGTTTGACCAAAATGGAAAATATAATTTGAGAATCCGTCGGATGCTCGAAGCGGTATATACTAATTATCAGGGTGATAAAACGACTCCTGATTTCAAGAACATGGAAGTGTACCTGAAAAGGGTATGGTTCTCCAATGGTATTCATCATCATTATGGAACGGAGAAGTTTGTACCCGGCTTCTCGCAGGATTTTCTGAAACAGGCTGTACTCGGACTTGATGCCGGGTTGCTTCCGCTGGCGGAAGGGCAGACTGCCGGACAACTTTGCGATGAACTTTTCCCTGTTATCTTCGATCCGGCTATTATGCCGAAGCGGGTGAACCAGGCGGATGGCGAGGATCTTGTATTGACTTCCGCTTGTAACTACTACGACGGAGTGACGCAGAAGGAAGCGGAAGATTTCTATGGTGCGATGAAAGATCCGAAGGATGAGACTCCGGTTTCGTATGGCTTGAACAGCCGTTTGGTAAAAGAGAACGGTAAGTTGCAGGAGAAAGTATGGAAAGTAGGCGGACTTTATACACAGGCTATCGAAAAAATCGTTTATTGGCTGAAGAAGGCTGAAGCAGTGGCAGAGAATGATGCGCAGAAAGCGGTTATCACCAAGCTGATTCAGTTCTATGAAACCGGTAATCTGAAGGATTTCGATGAATATGCCATCCTTTGGGTGAAAGACCTGGATTCACGCATTGATTTTGTGAATGGATTTACGGAAAGTTATGGTGACCCGCTGGGAATGAAGGCTAGTTGGGAATCACTGGTGAACTTCAAGGATATTGAATCTACGCACCGCACGGAGATTATCAGTAGCAATGCGCAGTGGTTCGAGGACCATTCTCCGGTAGATAAATCGTTCAAGAAAGATGAAGTGAAAGGCGTATCGGCGAAAGTGATTACTGCCGCTATCCTTGCCGGTGACCTTTATCCGGCTACGGCTATCGGTATCAACCTGCCGAACGCCAACTGGATTCGTGCTCATCACGGTTCCAAGTCGGTGACTATCGGCAACATTACAGATGCTTATAACAAGGCGGCTCATGGAAACGGGTTCAATGAAGAATTTGTGTACAGTGATACGGAAAGACAATTGATTGATGCCTATTCCGACCTGACGGATGAACTTCATACTGACCTGCACGAATGTCTGGGACACGGTTCGGGCAAGTTGCTTCCGGGTGTCGACCCTGACGCGTTGAAGGCTTATGGTTCTACAATTGAAGAAGCACGTGCCGATTTGTTCGGACTCTATTATGTGGCCGATCCGAAACTGGTGGAACTGAAGCTTCTGTCTTCTCCCGAGGCTTACAAAGCTCAATATTATACGTATCTGATGAACGGCTTGATGACGCAGTTGGTACGTATCGAACCGGGAAACACGGTTGAAGAAGCTCATATGCGCAACCGCCAGTTAATTGCCCGTTGGGTATTTGAAAAAGGAGCGGCGGACAAGGTCGTGGAATTGGTGAAGAAAGACGGAAAGACATATGTCGTTATCAATGATTATGAAAAGGTACGTGAATTGTTCGGTGAATTGTTGGCTGAAATTCAGCGCATCAAATCGACAGGCGACTTTGCAGGTGCCCGTTCGTTGGTGGAGAATTATGCGGTGAAGGTAGACCCGGCTCTGCATGCTGAAATATTGGAGCGTTATAAGAAGCTGAACCTGGCTCCTTACAAAGGCTTTGTGAATCCGAAATATGAATTGGTGACAGATGAAAACGGAAACATTACAGATGTCACTGTGGCTTATGATGAAGGGTATGTAGAACAAATGCTGCGTTACAGCAAGGATTATTCTCCACTTCCTTCAGTAAACAACTAATCTGAAAATGGATATTAAAGAACAACTTACAGCTATTAAAACACAGCTCCGGCTTTCCATGAACGGGGCTGTGTCCCAAAGTATGCGTGAAAAAGGGTTGGTGTACAAACTCAATTTCGGAGTGGAGCTGCCCCGCATCAAAATGATTGCCGAAAGCTACGAAAAGAATCACGACCTGGCGCAAGCCTTGTGGAAAGAGGAGATTCGCGAATGTAAGATTTTGGCGGGAATGCTTCAACCGATTGACACTTTCTATCCCGAAATCGCTGATATCTGGGTGGAAGACATCCGGAATATCGAAATTGCGGAACTGACCTGTATGAACCTTTTCCAAAACCTGCCGTATGCTCCTGCCAAGTCTTTCCACTGGATAGCCGATGAACGGGAGTATGTGCAGACTTGCGGTTTCCTGACTGCCGCCCGGCTTCTGATGAAGAAGGGGGATATGGCCGAACGGGCTTCCGGCGAGCTGCTCGACCAGGCAATGTGCAGCGTTCATTCCGAAAGTTATCATGTGCGCAATGCAGCTCTGCTGGTAATCCGCAAATATATGCAGCATAGCGAAGAGCATGCTTTCCAGGTGTGCCGCATGGTGGAAGGAATGGCTGATTCTGCCGTAATAGGAGAACAGATGCTTTATAATATGGTGAAAGCAGAGACAGAATGACTGCTCTGATAAATATCAAAGAAATCCTTTTGCGTTCCGCAAAAAAGGCTTAACTTTGTTGGCGCTAATTTTGGCTGATGATGGAAACTCAAAACGTGAAAGATACAGTAAGGCAGATATTCACGGAATATCTCACGGCGAACGGGCATCGTAAGACTCCTGAACGATACGCCATACTCGATACAATCTATTCTATCGACGGCCATTTCGATATAGACATGCTCTATTCACGGATGATGGACCAGGAGAATTTCCGGGTGAGCCGGGCAACTCTCTACAATACCATTATTCTTCTTATCAATGCAAGGCTGGTCATCAAGCACCAGTTCGGAACTTCTTCCCAATACGAAAAATCATATAACCGCGATACGCATCACCATCAGATATGTATGCAATGCGGTAAAGTGACCGAGTTTCAGAACGAGGATTTGCAGCATGCCATTGAAAATACGAAATTAAGCCGCTTCCAACTTTCGCATTACTCCTTATATATATATGGAATATGCAGCAAGTGCGACAGAGCTAACAAAAAGAAGAAAGTTAATAACAACAATAAAAAAGAAAAATGAAAGTAGATGTTCTTTTAGGATTACAATGGGGCGACGAAGGTAAAGGAAAAGTAGTCGACGTTTTAACACCTAAGTACGATGTGGTTGCTCGTTTCCAGGGCGGCCCGAATGCCGGTCATACACTTGAGTTCGAGGGACAGAAGTATGTGCTTCGTTCTATTCCTTCCGGTATTTTTCAGGGAAACAAGGTAAACATCATCGGTAACGGTGTGGTACTCGACCCGGCACTGTTCAAAGCAGAAGCGGAAGCTCTTGAAGCATCAGGCCATCCGTTGAAAGAACGTTTGCACATCTCAAAGAAAGCTCATCTTATTCTTCCGACACACCGCATCCTCGATGCTGCTTACGAAGCTGCCAAGGGTGACGCCAAAGTAGGAACTACCGGAAAAGGTATCGGCCCTACTTATACGGATAAAGTTAGCCGTAACGGTGTTCGTGTAGGTGATATACTTCATAACTTCGAACAAAAATATGCTGCTGCAAAAGCACGCCACGAACAAATCCTGAAAGGTCTGAACTATGAGTATGACCTCACGGAATTGGAAAAGGCATGGCTGGAAGGCATCGAATATCTGAAACAATTCCATTTCGTAGATAGCGAACATGAAGTGAATAATCTGCTGAAGGATGGCAAGAGCGTTCTTTGTGAAGGTGCGCAAGGTACGATGCTTGACATTGATTTCGGTTCATACCCCTTCGTGACTTCTTCCAATACCGTTTGTGCTGGTGCATGCACCGGACTGGGAGTAGCTCCCAATCGTATCGGCGAAGTGTATGGTATCTTCAAGGCATATTGTACCCGCGTGGGTGCAGGTCCGTTCCCATCAGAATTGTTTGATGAAACAGGAGATAAGATGTGTACATTGGGACATGAGTTCGGTTCGGTGACAGGACGTAAACGTCGTTGCGGATGGATTGACCTGGTAGCGTTGAAGTATTCTGTGATGATAAACGGCGTTACCAAATTGATTATGATGAAGAGCGATGTTCTCGATACATTCGACACTATCAAGGCTTGTGTAGCTTACAAAATGGATGGTGAGGAAATTGATTACTTCCCGTATGACATTACCGACGGCGTGGAACCTGTATATGCAGAACTTCCGGGCTGGAAAACTGATATGACCAAGATGCAGAGCGAAGATGAGTTCCCCGAAGAATTCAATGCTTACCTGACTTTCCTGGAAGAGCAACTTGGTGTTGAAATCAAGATTGTATCTGTTGGGCCTGACAGAGCGCAGACTATCGAACGTTATACTGAAGAATAACAAACTGATAATTATATAGGGGGAAGGCGGAGCATTTTTATCTCCGCCTTTCTTATTCCAAACCTCTTGTTTTCTATTTTAAACACACATAAATAATAACGCTTATGAAAACACGTTTTCTTTCTATCTTTTTACTGCTCGCCGTGGGCGTCAGTACATTTGCCCAGTCTTCTTCTTATCAACCCACCGAAGAGAACCTGAAAGCACGTCAGGAGTTTCAGGACAATAAGTTTGGTATTTTCCTTCATTGGGGACTGTATGCCATGTTGGCTACCGGTGAGTGGACTATGACAAACCATAATCTGAATTATAAAGAATATGCCAAACTGGCAGGTGGATTCTATCCTTCCAAGTTTGATGCCGATAAATGGGTGGAAGCTATCAAGGCTTCGGGAGCGAAATATATCTGTTTCACTACCCGCCACCACGAGGGCTTTTCTATGTTCGACACCAAGTATTCGGATTATAATGTAGTCAAGGCAACTCCTTTCAAAAGAGATATTGTGAAGGAACTGGCAGCTGCTTGTGCAAAGCATGGAATCAAGCTTCATTTCTATTATTCACACCTTGACTGGGCGCGTGAAGATTATCCCTGGGGACGTACAGGACGCGGAACGGGACGTACCAATCCGCAGGGCGACTGGAAGAGCTATTATCAATTCATGAATAATCAGTTGACGGAATTATTGACGAATTACGGGCCGGTAGGTGCTATTTGGTTCGATGGATGGTGGGACCAGGACCAAAACAAGTCATTTAATTGGGAATTGCCCGAACAATATGCATTGATTCATAAGCTTCAACCGGGATGTCTGATAGGTAATAACCATCATCAGATGCCTTTTGCGGGGGAAGATATTCAGATTTTCGAACGTGACCTGCCTGGTGAAAATTCGGCGGGACTTTCGGGACAGGATGTAAGTCACCTGCCTTTGGAGACTTGCGAAACGATGAATGGTATGTGGGGATATAAGATTACTGACCCCAATTATAAATCTGCCAGGACATTGATTCATTATTTGGTGAAGGCTGCCGGTAAGGATGCTAATCTTTTGATGAATATCGGCCCTCAGCCCGATGGAGAGCTTCCGGCAGTGGCAGTAGAACGTTTGGCGGAGATGGGAGAGTGGATGAAGCAGTATGGCGAAACCATTTATGGAACACGTGGCGGTGCAGTTGCCCCGCATGACTGGGGAGTGACAACACAGAAAGGAAATAAGCTCTATGTGCATATCCTCAACCTGAAGGACAAAGCGCTGTTTTTACCTTTGGCAGATAAAAAGGTGAAGAAGGCGGTGTTGTTCAAAGACCAGTCACAAGTTCGTTTTAGCAAGGCGAAAGCAGGCGTTTTGCTGGAGTTTGCCGATGTGCCGAAAGATATTGACTATGTGGTAGAACTTACAATTGACTAATTTTTAGCTAATTCTTCATAAAAGCAGGGGGAAACTATTCTGACATTGATAGTTTCCCCTTACTTTTGGCAAACAATTTGTTTATATAGATAGTGAGTAATAATTAAAATGAAAAGTATATGATGTCTTATTGGGTATTATTTATTGGAATTGCCGTAGTAAGCTGGTTGGTACAGATGAATTTGCAGAACAAGTTCAAGAAGTACTCCAAGATTCCTACTGGAAATGGCATGACAGGACGCGACGTAGCTTTAAAGATGTTGCATGACAATGGAATTTATGATGTACAGGTTACACATACACCGGGTCAGTTGACCGACCACTACAATCCCACTAATAAAACAGTGAATTTGAGTGAAGGGGTCTATGAAAGTAATAGTATAATGGCGGCTGCCGTAGCAGCTCATGAATGTGGACACGCTGTGCAGCATGCACGTATGTATGCTCCATTGAAAATGCGTAGTGCATTGGTTCCGGTTGTGAACTTTGCGTCTTCCATTATGACATGGGTTCTGTTGGGTGGTATCTTGCTGATAAACTCTTTCCCGCAATTATTGTGGGCGGGTATTATCCTGTTTGCCATGACTACACTGTTCAGCTTTATCACGCTGCCGGTGGAAATCAATGCAAGTAAGCGTGCACTCGTTTGGTTGAGTTCGTCCGGCATCACCAATTCACGCAATCATGCACAGGCTGAAGATGCTCTTCGCTCTGCTGCTTATACGTATGTAGTTGCTGCGTTAGGTTCATTGGCTACGTTGGTTTACTACATCATGATTGCAATGGGTAGAAGAAACTAAGAAATGAAAAAAGAGAGTATGCGGGTTTTGAACGGCTCTCTCTATAAAAAAACAAAGCGTCTCCATAGCCTTAACAAATGCTATGGAGACGCTTTGTTTTTTATATGCTGAATTTTTATTATGCCTGCTATTCGTAATAAGTATATTCTCTTTCTTCGTATAATACAGGTTTATCATCAATAAACTTAATGCGTTTTTTCCAGTTCCCGTGCTTGTCATTATAGAATTTATATACGAATTTAACAGGCGGTTCATTGTTTATTGCTTCTGTGCCGGAAATAACTTCGCCACGGGTACTGTATTGATAAGTATAACTTCGTTCGTTTTCGGGAATGCCTATTTTTTCCTCAACGATTCTGCCTTTGGCGTTCCATATACGGGTTATCGGTTGAAACTCCGTCCCCTTGGCGTCTGCCGGGGCTACCAATATTTGTTTCATAATCAAATTACCGTATGGGTCATATTGCTTGCGGACATCACTATATTTTGAACCGTCTTTGCCGAAGCATAATTCTGCAATACAATTGCCTTCTCCGTCATAGCGGAAAATAGTCTTGCGCAGCATTTCATTGTTGGCGTCCATTAGGGATTTGCTTTTCACCCTGCCGTCATCATTGTATGTTAACAACGAAGTACTTTCTATTTTGGCATTGGGTAGTTTTTCTATTTCCTTCTCTACGTTTCCATTAGCGTCATATACATATTCGGTAGTACTTTCCGGTATGCCTGCGTCCGAGAAATGTGAAACCATTGTCTTTCGTCCGTTCTTGTCAAATTTGCAAATAAAGAAATAACCTTTCTTCTGTCCTCTGTTGATGATGTCGGGGCCGTTGGGAAGCGCTATGTACGAAGTCTGGTGTACGGTTTTCACTTTCCCTTGGAGTAACAGTTCTTTCCAGTCCGTATCTTCCGCTCCGGCATATTCGATGGCACGCATGACGATATATTCAGGGTTGGGACCATTGTATTCCATACGTTTAATCCAGTTGCCGTACTGGTCATAGGATATGTCCACTCTTTTGCTTTTGGGAGCTTTATATCGTGCAAACTTCCCTTCCGAATAGGGCTTTAACGGTATTGTGTCTTTTTTAAGCAGCTCCCGGTTGCCGGGGTTGCCATTCCTGTTCAGCGTACTTTCTTCAATGACTTCCGTGACCTGCCCTTCATCGTTGTAGAAGATATTCACCGCTTCACGGTATGTTCTTTCTTTGGGTTCTCTTGAAGGAGAGTAGATTACTCCCGCATGGATTCTTTGTATGATTAGCCCGGCTTCGTTGCGTATGATGGTGTCTATTCCTACTACAGTCCGTTGGGCATTAAGTTTCTTCTTGCCGTCCATCCTGCCTTGTGCGTCATAATGGTATTGATAGACATCGCTCACTCCGCCTTTTTTGATAGAAGCGATGACTTCCTCTACTATATTCCCGTCTTTATCGTAAACGAAGATAATCTTACTGTCGGCACTACCGTCCGGCTTTAGTGAGTTCTCTGCTATCTTCCTTCCGTTGCGGTCATATCTTACAAAATGAATTTGGTCGACAACGGCACCCGCTGTCCATGCGGTATCTTTTTGTATGGCTTGATGTACCGTAGTGCGGGTACTTTTGAAAGGCGGGGCATCCTGGATATTGTTTTGTGCCAGTATCGGCATTGCTAAAAGTGAAGCAGTAATAAAAAGAATTTTCGTCTTTTTCATTGAGCAAATAGTAGTTGTATTCATTCTATTTTCGGTCTTTAAAGTTTCCAAAAGTGTTATGCCGCTATCTGTTTGAACAGTTTTGCATAACTTAGGGTGCAATATTGAGCATTTTTTCAGATATATGCAAGCGTTGCTCGGAAATTTGCAGTAAATTTGCGCAATTAAAATTATAAACAGTAATATTATGGCAGCAAAACCAAGTATTCCTAAAGGAACTCGTGACTTTTCGCCGGTAGAGATGGCGAAGCGTAATTATATATTCAATACGATTCGTGACGTATATCATTTGTATGGATTCCAGCAGATAGAGACTCCTTCGATGGAGATGCTTTCTACGTTGATGGGAAAGTATGGCGATGAAGGGGATAAACTACTCTTCAAGATTCAGAATTCGGGAGATTACTTTTCCGGGATAACTGATGAAGAACTGTTGAGCCGCAATGCTGCCAAGTTGGCAAGTAAGTTTTGTGAGAAAGGGTTGCGTTATGACTTGACAGTGCCTTTTGCACGCTACGTAGTGATGCATCGTGATGAAATCACTTTCCCGTTCAAACGTTATCAGATTCAACCGGTATGGCGTGCCGACCGTCCGCAGAAAGGACGTTATCGTGAATTTTATCAGTGTGACGCGGATGTGGTAGGCAGTGATTCTTTGCTGAATGAAGTAGAGTTGATGCAGATTGTCGATACGGTGTTCAGCCGTTTCAATATCCGTGTATGCATTAAGATTAATAACCGCAAGATTCTTTCCGGTATTGCTGAAATTATCGGCGAATCGGATAAGATTGTCGATATAACCGTTGCCATAGATAAACTGGATAAAATCGGTTTGGATAACGTAAATGCCGAGTTGAAAGACAAAGGTATCAGCGATGAGGCTATCGCTAAATTGCAGCCGATTATTCTTCTCAGCGGAACGAATGCGGAAAAACTAGCCACATTGAAGAACGTATTATCTGCCAGTGAAGTGGGACTGAAGGGAGTGGAAGAAAGCGAATTCATACTGAATACATTGTCAGCAATGGGATTAAAGAATGAAATCGAACTTGACCTGACTTTGGCTCGCGGACTGAACTACTACACAGGTGCTATTTTTGAAGTAAAAGCACTGGATGTACAAATCGGTAGTATCACAGGTGGCGGCCGTTATGATAACCTGACCGGTGTGTTCGGTATGGCAGGAGTGTCGGGTGTCGGTATCTCTTTCGGTGCAGACCGTATCTTCGATGTATTGAACCAGCTCGAACTTTACCCGAAAGAAGCAGTGAACGGAACGGAAGTTCTATTTATCAACTTCGGTGAAAAGGAAGCTGCCTTCTCTATGGGAATCCTGGCTAAAGTACGCGCAGCCGGTATTCGTGCAGAGATTTTCCCGGATGCTGCCAAGATGAAGAAACAAATGAGCTATGCTAATGCAAAGAATATTCCGTTTGTAGCTATTGTCGGTGAAAACGAGATGAACGAGGGTAAAGCAATGCTGAAGAATATGGAGACAGGAGAACAGAACCTTGTTTCGGCAGAAGAATTGATTGCTGCTGTGAAGAAATAAGCAGAGATAATAGATAAATAAGGATATAATAAAAAGGTGTCGTTGACTGTAGAATCAGCGACACCTTTATTCTTTTCAGGGATTACAAATGACGTTCCGGATATAACTCATTCCACCATTCGGGACGGTCTTGCAGCCAGCGTGAAAACCAAGCCATGATAGAATTGTGCCATTTGATACGCTTATCGTAATCAGAAATGAAATGGTTTTCACCATCTACTGTGATAAACTCTACCGTCTTGCCTAATATCTTCAGTGCATTGAAAAGCTGGATACTTTCCCCGATAGGTACATTCGTGTCGGCAGTGCCATGCAGTAATAACAACGGAGTGTTAATCTTATCGGCATTGAACAGAGAACCTTGTTTAGTGAACAGTTCCGGATTCTTCCAGGGATAGCTGTCGGCAGCCGCAATCGCATTGTATGAATAGCCCCAGTAGCCTTCTCCCCAATAACTGGTCACATCACTGATACCTGCGTGAGATATGGCAGCAGCGAAAATGTCGGTTTGGGTTTGCAAGTATTGAGTCATGAATCCACCGTAAGAAGCACCGATACATCCGATTCGTTTCGCATCCACAAACGAGTGTTCTTTGCAGAATTGCTTCGTGCCTTCGATAATATCATCGGCAGTACGTTTTCCCCAGGCATTGACGTGGCGGGCAGAAAACTCTTGTCCGAAGCCGATAGTACCGCTAGGCTGAATGACATATACTACATAATCACGTGAAGCGAACAATTGTGCGCAATATGGACTCCCGATGCCACGTGTTGTAGGAGTGGTTCCACCATAATAATAGACAATCATAGGATACTTCTTATTCGGGTCGAAGTCGGGTGGGAGACACACTTTGCCGGTGATAACCGTTCCGTCTGAAGCGGTGAAGTTCCAAGGCTCTGTTTTGCCTAATTCTATTTTATCCAAAATCGGTTTCATCGGGTCAGCCAACAGGCGGGAAGTCTTTTTCTTTATATCATATAGATAGGCAACCCCTGAACTTGTATCCGATTGACCGATATAGGCGGCAATAGCCGGATTATATTCAGATAAGCTGAAAGCGCTGATAACATCCTCTTCAAGGTTCAGTTTCTCGAAGTTACCGTTTTTCGGAGAATAGCGGTAAATGTTCTTGCAGTCACCATCATCCGTATTGAAATAGATGCATCCGTCTCCGCGATTCCATTGAAGCGGACTTACGGTAGGGTTGAAGTCTTTGGTTATCGGCTGTATTTTGCGGGTAGCCAAGTCCATGATAAAGGCTTGCGTATCGAAATCATTAGCTATGGGATGATTGCCGCAATTCTTACCGATGCCGCCGAATGCTTCGGGACTTGCGGTCAGTAACAACTGTTTTCCGTCCGGTGAATAGCTGGCACCACCCAGGAACCTTTCGTTCCGGAAAAGAGTATCTACTTTCAGAGTCTCTAAATCTACGATATAGAGAGAAGACAGGGAGAAAGGACGTTGAGTGATATTTTCTTTGGAAGTGCTGTATATCATATACTTTCCGTCAGGAGAAATATCCTGTAGATAAGTACTGTGATTACCATAAGTCAGCCGTTCGGAAACTCCGTTGGCTACGTCATACTTAGCCAGGAAACTACGTCCCCGGGTATTTGGAATACGGTCTGCCGGACTTACAATACGGCGGAGAGCGCCTTCTTCCTTTTCCCCTTCTTCCCTGGGATAGTAAATAAGGAAGTCTTCATTGGGCGACCAGGTGAAACCTTGTTCGGGTATTCCTTTTAAAATCACTTCTTCTTGAAGGGTGGCGGGATTGAGGGCAATTACGTCATTTCCGCTTAGTGCCGTAACGGTATAATACAACTTGTCACTTTTCGGCATCCATCGCATGCCGTCTCTTGCGTTGTCCAAAAGAACCTTTCCGGTTTTTAAGTCGCTGAGTTTGCAATATGTGCGTGAACGTTTGGCGGAATGATTATCCCAATAGCGGGTTAATAAATACTTCCCGCTCGGAGAAACGGCGACAGAGATTGTCCGGTTTCCATACACTGTATTGTCGAGTGAGAAGCGTTGCTTGGCATCGGGAGTAAGCGTGCAGGCGATTTCCTTGAATTTATCGTCTTTAATCAATTCGCATTTCAGGGTAGGGGCTGCTTTGTCTTCCGGGGCGGAAAGCAGTTTGAAAGTAATTTCATAATCGCGTTCCGGCTCCATAGTGATGGCTATTTCGCGGGAAGAGGCGGAAGTTATACTGTCTTCGGCAGCGTCTTTCGTCTGTTTGGAAACTCCGTCAATAAACATTTCCCAACGGACGGGAGAAGTTACTTTCAGTTTTCCTTTCAGGAAACGTTCTGCACGTATTTGTGTTTTAAACAAGTAGAGTTTATTGTTTTGCCCTGCTTTTTCCAAACTTAGATAGCCTGCCGTATCAACAGTCAATGTTTGCATCTGTGCGTCCGGTAAGTCCAGTACTACCGGAGTTTTGAGCAACATCTTTACAGAATGTTTTTCTCCTTTCGGATTAATGCTGTCGTTCATGATAGGGGTACGGATTTCGATAGCATTTCTTACTTTGTACTCTGTCAGTTTCTCTTGTGCCTGTACTTGAAAAACAAGCCCGGTCGCCAGAAAAATGGTAAAGACCATTCCTTTCTTTTTCATGTGTTGTAAATTAATAAAGAGGTTAATAATAGATTCGAACAAATGTAAGGATTCTGATTTTAGCATACAACTAAATAGCTTCCTTTTTAGTATTCTATTTGACTAAGTATTCCATTGAGATAAGCAATGGCTACTCCGTAATTCGTCATGGGAATATGTTGCTCCTGTGCACGGTCGATACGGCTGAGTACATATTTACGATTAAACATACATGCTCCGCAATGGATAACCAAAGAGTAAGGAGTCAGGTCGTGGGGGAAATCCGTTCCGCTAACTATGTCGATTTGCAGTTTCTCACCGATTCTCTTTCGTAATAAATGCGGAAGTTTCACTCTTCCTATATCTTCGGAAAGGGGAGCGTGCGTACAGGCTTCCGCTATCAGTATGCGTGACGATTCCGTCAGGCTTTCAATGGCGGCAGCGCTTTCTACATAATAATGAATATCCCCCTTGTATCCGGCAAAGAGAACCGAGAAAGAAGTCAGTTTACTTTCGTCCGGTTTCTGTTCATAGACAGTTCTAAAGACTTGCGAATCGGTGATGATTAACTTCGGCGGGCGGGCGAGAGCCTGCAAGGTTTCCGATAGTTTGTCAGTGGTACAAGTCATTACAAGACATTTTTTATCCAATAGTTCACGGATAGTCTGCACTTGTGGCAGGATAAGCCTGCCTTTAGGTGCTTGAATATCCTGCGGCATGACTAGCAATACGAGGTCATTCTCTGCGACAAGAGCTCCGGTGATACTTTGCTGCCCGAAGTCCGAAGGAAGTTTTTCAAGAATCGCCTGTCGGATTTCCTCGATTCCTGTCCCTTCTTTTGCACTGACAAGCAACGGGCGTATGTTGAATTGCCGCTCCATATGTGCAACTAGTTCAACGGCATTTTCACGAACATCCATCTTGTTCAGTATCAGTATAACAGGAATATTCTTCTCTTTCAGTTGCTTCAACATTTCGTGTTCGCAGGAAAGCGTATCATCTTCACAAAGCAACAAGGCAATGTCCGTCTTTTCAATCGCTTTCAATGTCCGGGCGATACGCATTTCTCCAAGTTCCCCCTCGTCGTCGAATCCCGGAGTATCCATAAAAAGACAAGCCCCGATGGCGTGAACTTCCATTGCTTTGGAAACAAGGTCGGTCGTTGTCCCGGGCGTATTCGAGACGATTGCGGTATCCTGTCCTGTCAATGCGTTGATAAGAGAAGACTTACCACTGTTCCGTCTACCGAAAAGGGCTATATGAAGTCTGTTGGCATTTGGAGTATCTGTTAGGCTCATATTCTTTCTATATTTTAATTAGTATCCATCCGCATGGAAATTTGGCAGGGCACCTTGCCCTAAAACCTAAAGTCTCTTTTGCCTTCGGCGATGGCTTTAAGATTCCGGATAGCTATTTCTCTGATTTTAGGGTTAGGGATCCGTTCCGTTTCATTCAGAATAAGTTCCAAACCTTTTTGGTGTGTATCTTCCGAAGCATAATCTTCCAGGTATTCTTTCAAAGTCATTAAGGCATTCGGAGCGCAACAATTGGCTATCTGGCCGGATTTGACTAAAGACATAAAACGGTCGCCCGTTCTTCCTTCCCGATAACAGGCTGTGCAGAAACTGGGGATATAGCCAAGTTCGAGCAACCAGTTGACTACTTCATCCAATGTCCGTGTATCGCTGACATCGAACTGGGCAGAATTATTATCAGGCAATTCTTTTTCTGCATATCCGCCCACACTGGTACGCGAACCGCCGCTGATTTGCGAAATACCCAGTTCGAGCACCTTCTTCCGGGATTCCTGTGACTCACGGGTGGAAATAATCATTCCCGTATAAGGAACCGCAATGCGGATTACAGCTACAATCTTGCTGAATATCTCATCGGAGATAGCATTCGGGAAATCTCCCGCGTCAATATCATCTGCCGAGCAAATGCGCGGAACGCTAATCGTATGCGGGCCTACACCGAATTTGACTTCCAAATGCTCCGCGTGCATCAACAAACCTGTAAAGTCATACCGGTAAGTATTCAGACCGAATAGTACACCTATTCCTACATCGTCAATTCCCCCTTCCATGGCACGGTCCATGGCTTCGGTATGATAAGCGTAATTGCTTTTCGGGCCGGTGGGGTGGAGCGTTTCGTAGTTTTCCTTATGGTAGGTTTCCTGAAACAAGATATAGGTGCCGATGCCCGCTTCTTTCAGGCGACGATAGTTCTCTACCGTAGTGGCGGCGATGTTGACGTTTACCCGCCTGATTGCACCGTTCTTGTGCTTGATGCTGTAAATCGTCCGGATAGATTCAAGGATATATTCTATCGGATTCAGTGACGGATGCTCTCCGGCTTCGAGAGCCAGGCGCTTATGTCCCATATCCTGCAAAGCAATCACTTCCCGGCGGATTTCTTCCTGTGTCAGTTTCTTGCGTGCGATAGTCTTGTTCCTGGCATGATACGGGCAATATATACAACCGTTTACGCAATAATTCGACAAATAAAGCGGTGCGAACATCACGATGCGGTTGCCGTAAAACTTCTGTTTGATTTCTTTGGCGAGATGAAAGATACGTTCTATCAGGTCAGGTTGGTCGCATTCCAGCAGGACGGCTGCCTCACGGTGGGTCAGTCCCTTGCACAGGGCAGCCTTTTCAATAAGTTGTTCAATCAGTACACGGTTATCCTTGTTGTTTTGTGCGTATTCCAGTGTATCCAGAATCTCTTCGTGGTGGATAAACTCTTCTGCTTTTGATGAATCTGCTTGGTACATCATAATTCTATTGTATTAAAGTCTCCTCTTTCGGTGGAAATCTCGTAGCCGATGGCGTTCAGTTGCTTTTGCAGCACGGCCAGTCCTTCGGCGGATTCAGCTCCGAGTGAAGCCTTGTCATTGTATAATTCATATTTCTTCCGTTCTTCCCGGGGGGACAGATTGGGCATGACTACATTCGCTCCTGCCAATATACCCCGTTCCCTGCCGTCAGGAGTCAGCGTGGCCAAAGCCGTTGTTGCCGGAATCAGTGCGGACGGATGCATCAGGCGGAAGATGGATAATAAAAGAAGGGTCTGCTCCACCGTGCCGCCGGGATATTCGGCAAAAGGCGTGTCATAGTGGGGCAGGAAAGGGCCGATACCAATCATTTCAGGACGAAGTCTTTCTATAAACAGAATATCTTCGATGATATGCTCCACCGTTTGTCCGGGGCTGCCGACCATGATTCCTGTTCCCGTCTGATAACCGATATCCTTTAAATCCTGCAAACATTGCAAACGTCGTTTGCCGGACATTTCTGCCGGGTGCAGTCGTTGGTAATGCTGTTCGTTGTGGGTTTCGTGACGGAGCAGATAGCGGTTAGCGCCTGCCCGGAAGAAACGTTCGTACACGTCGCGCGGCTTTTCACCAAGCGACAGGGTGATAGCGCAATCCGGATAATTCCGACGGATGGCAGAGACTGTTTTTTCTATCCGGTCGTCCGTCAGAGCAGGGTCTTCTCCGCCTTGCAATACAAAAGTACGGAACCCCAAGTCATAACCTTGCTTACAGCAATCCAGGATACTTTCCCCGGTCAACCGGTAACGCTCGATAGCCGGATTCCCTTTTCGGATACCGCAATAATAACAATTATTCCGGCAGCAGTTGCTGACTTCAATCAGGCCACGGATATAAATCTTGTTTCCGAAGTGAAGCAGGCTCACTTCCCGCGCCTGTCGGTTGATGTAGCGCAGGGTTTCTGCGTCACATCCAGTCAACAGTTGCCGGAATTCTTCCTGCCGGAGCGTTCTTTCCTTCCGTAATTTATCTATCCATTGTTTCATAGCTCTCTTTCCGTTTGAGAAGCTCCTGTGCCAGTTGGCGACGTCCTGAAACAATGTCATTGTGCGTACTTGGGCCGGTGATACATCCACCTTCGCAAGCCATCACTTCAATAAACTGCCCGGCAGCTTTTCCTGTCTTGGCACAAGCACGTAGCAGAGCTATATTCTTCTTGTTAATGTCCGATACCTGTATCGCATTAATTTTCTCCGCTTCCTCTTTCAGATAAGCCTTGACCGCTCCCATCACACCGCCTGCCTGGGCAAAACCGTGTGCTTCGCGGACGGAAGTATGCAATACGGAAAACTCCTGCACCTGCTCCAACTGAATACCCAGTCCGTCGAGGATAGAACCTACCTCTTCAAATGTCAGAATGTAATCCACGGCTTCATCGCGACGTACCTCTTTGCGTTTAGCTACGCAAGGGCCGACGAATACGATTTTTGCATCCGGATGCTTCTCTTTGGCAATCCGTGCCGCATAATACATCGGTGAGCCGGTGGTGGATACATAGGGTTTCATACCCGGAATATGTTTCTCCACCAATTCTATATAAGAAGGGCAACAGGAGGTAGTCATGAAACTCTGTCCCTCTGCCAGTTTCTCCAGCAATTCATGGGCTTCGTTGCTGGTAGTCGACATGGCGCCTTCGGCTACCTCTATTACATCAGTGAATCCTATTTCTTTAAAAGCGCCATATACCTGTCCGATGGAAGTCTTGAACTGTCCGAGAATAGACGGAGCAATGATGGCGACCATCTTTTCTCCTTTCCGAATCCGTTGCAATACATCGAAAGTCTGTGAAATCTCAAAGATAGCACCGAACGGGCAAGCATTCATACACTTACCGCAATAGATACATTTACTTTCGTCAATGTATTCTGTACCATTCTCGTCTTTGCTGATAGCCTTTACCGGGCAAGATTCTTCGCAAGGCACAGGGATATACACAATGGCATGATAAGGACAGCTTTTGTGACAAATGCCGCAACTGATACATGTGTCATGGTCAATCATGGCCTGACCGTTTTTCTTGAATCGTATCGCGTCCTTCGGGCAGTTCATGTAGCAACTGCGGGCTACACATCCGCGGCAAAGGTTCGTAATTTCATAATTGATTTGTACGCAGGAAGAACATGCTTCGTCAATGACGCACATGATATTTTCCTTGTCCGGTTCGGGACGGCTCAACGCCATGCGTGCGTAATCGGAAAGCGGAGTCACTTCGTCGTGTTCGTCTGTCATGTCCAGTCCCATCAGCGGAAAAGTCTTGTATCTCCACACCGCCCGTTCTTTGTGTACGCAGCAACGTCCCAGCGGTTTTGATTTCCGCGGACTCAGCTCAATCGGGAGTCGGTCTATCTTTTCTACTAACTGGTCGTTTTTCCAGAGTCTAACAAGGTCAGCCAGCAATTTGTGCCGGACAATCATAATATTATTCGTAAATGCCATATTGTAATAAAGAGGTTGTTAGTTAGCTGGTGCAAAGATACGAACAGAATTTCAATATTTAAGTCTTTTGTAACATTCTTGTCATTTTTTTGTAGCCCGTCGCGTGTTATCTTTGTAGTAGACAAAAAAGGAGAGGAGATAGAGGTATGAACAGCAGTATTTTTGAACAACGCAGCAGGTTTGCAATGATTGGTGCGCTGATGGTTATTATCAGCTTGATGTTTTTATTCTATATGGGAAGTTCTCTGGTTAGTTCGACCAAGAAATACCTGGAACAAATACAGGGGATAGAGATTACCTGTATCGACATAGACGAATAAAAGATAGAAAACAGAAAAAGGTGCGGTATTCCGGTGAAAATCATTATTTTTGTCGGAATAAAAACGAAACCTTATGGAAGAAAAGAATAAAGCCTGGAAAACGGTAAGTAGCAAGTATCTATTTCGCCGTCCATGGCTGACTGTACGCTGTGAAGATATGTTGCTTCCCAACGGAAACCATATCCCCGAATATTACATTTTGGAATATCCCGACTGGGTGAATACGATTGCCATCACGAAAGAAGGCAAATTTGTATTTGTCCGCCAGTACCGTCCTGGAATCCAGCGAACCTGTTATGAACTTTGTGCCGGTGTGTGTGAAACCGAAGATGCTTCGCCATTAGTGTCCGCCCAGCGTGAACTGTGGGAGGAAACGGGCTATGGAAAAGGAAACTGGCAGGAATATATGGTGGTTTCCGCCAATCCGAGCACTCACACCAACCTGACACATTGCTTTCTTGCCACAGATGTGGAATTGATAGACCATCAGCATCTGGAAGATACCGAAGACCTTTCCGTTCATTTGCTCACCTTGGAAGAGGTAAGGAGCCTACTCGAAAATAATGAAATCATGCAGTCACTGAATGCCGCTCCGCTTTGGAAATATATGGCTGGTTTATAATTTAAAATCATCATATAGCATCTCCCCAAAAAATAATTTTATGATTTTACCCTCATACCCTCATAGATTCACCAAACCCCTTTATTCATCGGTGTTACAACTATGAGGGCAGGCTGCGGTTGCACCCTGATAGTAAAAGTTACTCTCATACCAATTTTACGAATATTCAAGGTACTCACACATAGAACACGTAAGCAATCACTGTGTGGCATCCTTTGCTCGGACTTTTTCATGGCTTGAAACAGTTGGTTTCACGGTGAGAAACACTTTGTTTCAAGTAATGAAACACTTTGTTTCTACCCTTGAAACAGTTAGTTTCAAGCCTTTGAAACTAAAGTTTCAAGGGTTGGAAACTAAAGTTTCAAGGCACGAAACTGAAACTTTCCCTTGTTGAAACTTCTGTTTGCACGTGGGCTACAGATTGTCTGCCTGTATAAACAGATATTTTCTGTGTAGATTTGGTCTTATAATGGAATAGATTACAATAACTTCACCTGTACCTATTATCTCGTTCAACCTGTAACTTTAAGTAGCATTACTCCGTTTATCAGTCATTTTACATCACTTTTTATGTGTTAATACCTGGTTTCTCAACTATTAATGGTTGAAGTTTAGGGTGTTAATGCTTGAAGGAATAACTGTTAATACCTTGTGTTTCAGGTATTAGCATCTTGGTATTCGTTCGAATGGGTATGAGGGTAACTTTTACTCTCAGGGTGCTATTATAGCCTGCTCTCATAGCTGGAATGCCGATGAATAAAGACTTTGAGATGATTTATGAGGGTGTGAGGGTAAAATCATAAAATTATTTTTTTGGAGATGCTTCTATAAGTTAAAATAGAATTAGCCTATTAATGTACAAAGATTGATTAACCCGAATGCATACGGAAAAAGCTCCAATTATTCCAATACAAAAACAACAGTCTCATTCACGGGCGCCCAGTCATAAATGAATTTGGCGTGCGAGGTTGCATTTCGCACACACATATGCGAGCGGGGTGTCGTTCCCAATGACGGACTGTATTCTATCAGCGTCTTGCGCGGCGCATTGACAGGTACTCCATGAATATAGGCCCCATCTGTGAAACGACTGGCATAAGGCGCATAACCGCCTGTCTCTTTCGAACCGTCTTTGAGAAATACCATTTTGACTTTCTTTTCCTGTAATACAAACATACCTAAAGGAGTCTCCTGCGCATACGGCGGAAGGTGGCGTCCGGTAGTGGAGGGATTCATGCTGCGCACTATCCATTCCCCTTTTCCGCTGCGTTCAAGAGAGGTGATATTCTGATTGTGCCGGTCTACGAAAACAGCATTGTTGAAAACAATCGTATCTCCGATAACCTTGACATATTTCTTGGGAATCATCCATTCATCTCCCGTAAATATCGGCTCCGCTTTGACAAACTTTTCTCCGTCTTCTATAAAACGGGTCAGTTCACCGTCCTGTCCGTAACGCTCGGGAACGAGTGTGTCCGTCAGTAGATAGAGGGGAACGGATTGGTAGCGTTCTACTCCGAGAGTATCTGCCACCCGTCCGTAAGCATTTCTCTTGAAATTCCTTACAAGGGGAGCTTCCCCGTTCCTGTTCTTATAGTTCTGAAGAATAGCCCATGTGGTGGGTTGTAGCTGTATATTCTCAAGCAAGGCCAGCCGTTCTTTTATTTTATCCCATTGAAACTGTCGGGTAGTATCTTTATAAGGATAGGTGTCATCCAGTGTGTATTTGTCATAGAGTAAATCTTTGGTGATATGTATCTGCTCCCCTGTCAGCTTTTCAACGACAGGTTTAGCGGCGGTTTCAGTAATCGTGTCCTGCATTAATGAATCCGATGGCTGGATTTCGGCAGACGAAATCTCTCCTGTACGCGAATTACAGGAGCAGAAGATGCAAGAGGCGATAAATATGCCGGATGCTATTTTATTCATATTATTAGTACAATGCATTAAATGGTCTGTTTACGAATATACGTCATTATAAGGAATAAACCTTTTATTTTGTTTAAAAAGTATAGAACAAATATACTTTTTTGCCATAAGGTATGGGTTGTCAGTCATTTTGTCAGTCAATTTCTGACAAAGAATCATTTATCTACTTTGGCACGCTTTTCGCAATGTCTTTAGCGTTCCGCCTGAAAAAGACGGATAACATCTACCATATAAATGTATAACTAAAATATAAAAAAGTAACTATGAACATTAAACCATTAGCAGACAGAGTGCTTATTCTCCCTGCACCTGCAGAAGAAAAAACAATTGGTGGTATCATTATCCCTGATACAGCAAAAGAAAAACCTTTGAAGGGTGAAGTTGTGGCAGTAGGTCACGGTACGAAAGACGAAGAAATGGTATTGAAAGTAGGCGATACGGTTCTTTATGGTAAATATGCCGGAACAGAACTTGACGTTGAAGGTACTAAATATCTTATCATGCGTCAGAGCGATGTTCTCGCTGTTTTGGGTTAATTAATAATAGTAAATCATAAATCTTTAAATAGTAAATAAAGAGATGGCAAAAGAAATATTATTCAATATCGACGCCCGCGACCAATTGAAAAAAGGTGTTGATGCTTTGGCAAATGCAGTAAAAGTAACTCTCGGCCCGAAAGGACGTAACGTTATCATCGAGAAGAAATTTGGTGCTCCTCACATCACAAAAGACGGTGTGACAGTAGCAAAAGAAATCGAATTGGCAGACGCTTACCAGAATACCGGTGCACAGTTGGTAAAAGAAGTTGCTTCCAAAACAGGTGACGATGCCGGTGACGGTACAACAACTGCAACCGTTCTCGCTCAAGCTATCGTAGCTGAAGGCTTGAAGAATGTAACTGCCGGTGCCAGCCCGATGGATATCAAACGTGGTATTGACAAGGCTGTTGTCAAAGTGGTAGAATCTATTAAGAATCAGGCTGAAACTGTAGGTGACAACTATGACAAAATCGAACAGGTTGCTACCGTATCTGCAAACAACGACCCGGTAATCGGTAAATTGATTGCTGACGCTATGCGTAAAGTTTCTAAAGATGGTGTTATCACTATCGAAGAAGCGAAAGGTACTGACACTACTATCGGTGTAGTAGAAGGTATGCAGTTCGACCGTGGTTATCTGTCGGCTTATTTCGTGACTAATACGGAAAAGATGGAATGTGAGATGGAGAAACCTTACATCCTGATTTACGACAAGAAGATTTCTAACCTGAAAGATTTCTTGCCTATCCTCGAACCGGCTGTACAGACTGGTCGTCCTCTGTTGGTAATCGCAGAAGATGTAGATAGCGAAGCGTTGACTACTTTGGTAGTAAATCGTCTGCGTTCTCAGTTGAAGATTTGTGCAGTGAAAGCTCCGGGCTTCGGCGACCGTCGTAAAGAAATGCTTGAAGATATCGCTATCCTGACAGGTGGTGTTGTTATCAGCGAAGAAAAAGGCCTGAAACTGGAACAAGCTACTATCGAAATGTTGGGTACTGCCGACAAGGTAACTGTTTCTAAGGATAATACTACTATCGTAAACGGTGCCGGCAACAAGGATAGCATCAAAGAACGTTGCGAGCAAATCAAGGCTCAAATCGTTGCAACCAAGTCTGACTATGACCGTGAGAAATTGCAGGAACGTCTGGCTAAATTGTCAGGTGGTGTAGCTGTTCTTTACGTAGGTGCTGCTTCTGAAGTGGAAATGAAAGAAAAGAAAGACCGCGTAGACGATGCATTGCGTGCAACTCGTGCTGCTATCGAAGAGGGTATCATCCCGGGCGGTGGTGTAGCTTACATTCGTGCTATCGACTCTTTGGAAGGAATGAAGGGTGACAATGCCGATGAAACAACTGGTATTGGTATCATCAAACGTGCCATCGAAGAACCGCTTCGCGAAATTGTTGCCAACGCTGGTAAAGAAGGTGCGGTAGTTGTTCAGAAAGTACGTGAAGGAAAAGGTGATTTCGGTTACAATGCCCGCACGGACGTTTACGAAAACTTGCACGCTGCCGGTGTGGTAGACCCTGCTAAGGTTGCCCGTGTAGCTTTGGAAAATGCAGCTTCTATCGCTGGTATGTTCCTGACTACTGAATGTGTTATCGTAGAAAAGAAGGAAGACAAACCTGAAATGCCGATGGGCGCTCCCGGAATGGGAGGTATGGGCGGAATGATGTAATTCCGGTTTCCTTTGAATGAATATAAAAGTCGCTTTCGGATTTCCGGAAGCGACTTTTTTGTTATTAACTTCCCTAAAACTTTAAAGATTCTACTTTTGTTTGTTATCTTTGCATATCACTGTGATATAGAAGTAAAACATATCTATATGGATAAAATAGTAGAATTGTCTGTAGAGAATTTCAAGGCTGTAAAGAAAGCTGATATAACATTGAATGGGATAACGGTAGTATCTGGTATTAATGGTTGTGGAAAAAGTAGCTTGTCACAACTGTTGTACTATTCGTTTTATTATGCGAATCATTTTGATGAAATAGTAGATTCTATTTTAAATGATGAATTGCTTCGTTATGTTGAAGTTTTAAGGCAAATAGAAAGAGAAGTAAATGGTCTTACATTTGTCGATTCTATTATTTTACGTCATGTTTCTGTTATAGATAAAAAGAAATATCTGCAATATGTAGAGAATTTGTTTGCAAGTTTTCTATCTTATAGAGATAATGCATACGACAAGAACGATGAGAATATAATGAATTCTTTTAGACGTATTGTTCGAATTATTAAAAATATGTTTGATGATTCATTAGATGATTTAGATAAATTGTTGAGACTATTTTATAAAGATGTTGAAGAATTATTTGATTGTGCATTAAGGGATAAAGAAAAACGACGATATTTTTTACTGTACTATTATCTAGATTTCTATTTGAAAGGTGTATATCCTCAGAAATGGACGATTCGGGAATATGGGGTTTCTTTTGTAGGTGAGAATACGCAGTCTGTTCCTCTACTTCATTATATAAGAAAGGTTGCCTATATTGATACCCCAATGATAGCAGGAAGCCAACTTATTGGTGGTAAAGATTATTGGGAGAAGTTAGCGACTTTGTTGAATGATAATTCTCAAATAGGGAAAAAAGTTCCTTTATATAAGAATATTACCCAAATAATGGAAGGTGAATCTCTTGTAGAAGAAGATGACGTTCGTAATTCTAAATTGTCTTATAAAAGAAGTGATGGAAAAATCTTTGATTTGAAAGATTGTGCTACAGGAGTAAAATCATTCTCTATTTTACAACTATTATTAAAGAACGGCTTCCTTCAAAAAGATACGTTACTTATTATAGATGAACCGGAAGCACATTTGCATCCCCAATGGATAGTTGAGTATGCACGGATGATTGTATTGCTTCATAAAGAAATTGGAGTCAAATTTTTTATAGCAAGCCATAGCACGGATATGATAAGTGCTATTCGGTATATTGCTGCCAAAGAGGAAGTTCAAGATAGCTTAAACTTTTATTTAGCCGAGGATTCGGAAGAAACTCCTTATGAATATACTTATCGTGCTTTAGGTCTTGACATAGACCCGATTTTTAAATCATTTAATAAATCCTTTGAAAAGATTGACGAGTATGGAGTTTTCGAATAAGTTGCAATGTAAGTGCCTTTCGATAGACTCTTATTGTTTTTCTGAGGAATTCATGAAGCAGTTCTCTGCTTTTTATGTTAGTTTGACTGATTTATTAATTCGTGAGGGAGCTTCAAAGAAGATACCTGATTGCAAAAGGAGTATTTTGGTGATTGATGTTGACCGATGGGAAATAGAACAGGCGAAGAAGCAACGTCGTTGCTTGAATAGCACAATGGATTTTGTGGCATTACTCAATAATAAGAGAATGCTTTTGGCAGATGCTAAGTTCAGAGTGGAAACTAATGAACTGAATTCATCTTTTGTTCAAGATATAAAAGCTAAGTTAGTCTATACCAAACCTTTGTTCTATGCTCATCTACCCATTCATGAGAAAATCATTTTATTATTTCAAACTAAGAAGGTAGAGCAATGCAGAAATAGGATAAGACGATTGATGAATAATAAGTCAGATATTGAAGTGATGGATATTGCTGATTTCTATGATAAGTATGTTATGTGAAAAAATGCTTGAAACCATAAATGTAAGAATCGCTTTCCCGGGTAAGGGAAAGCGATTCTTTGTCTAAAAGATATTCTTTTTTCTGCTTATTGATATTCTCTGTGTAATTAATCTATTCTATAAAGTAATATTTATAAAAACATCCGAACTTTATATTTTGTTTCTCTATTTGTATTCTTGATGCCAAGAATACTTCGTATATTTATAATCAAATTTATTAATAAAAAGTGAGATGTTGAAAGTATTAACATTTATGAAGCAAGTAGCCAACGGGTTACAGGTGGAGGGAAACTTTGGTACTGCGCACGTCTATCGTAGCAGTCTGAATGCCATCATTGCTTATCGTGGGAAAAGCGACTTTGTCTTTAGTGAAGTGACTTCGGAGTGGTTGAAGGGATTCGAAGTTCATCTTCGTTGTCGTGGGTGTAGCTGGAACACAGTTTCCACCTATATGCGTACCTTCCGTGCAGTTTACAATCGTGCGGTCAATCTTCGGAAAGCTCCTTATATTCCGTATCTGTTTCGTTCCGTTTACACCGGGACGCGTGCCGATCATAAACGTGCCCTGACTGATGATGATATGAAGAAGGTCTTTGTTAATTTGTCCCGGAAGGCGGGAGTATCATTGCCTGTACGTCAGGCTCAAGAGTTGTTCATTCTGATGTTTTTGCTTCGTGGTATGCCGTTTGTCGATCTTGCCTATTTGCGCAAGATTGATTTGCGGGATAATGTGATAACATATCGCAGACGTAAAACAGGGCGTTCTTTGTCGGTGACACTGACTTCAGAAGCAATGATTCTGATAAAGAAATACATGAACCGTGACTCTTCTTCGCCTTATTTGTTTTCGTTTTTGAAAAGCCGTGAAGGGACAAAGGAAGCCTATCGTGAATATCAGTTAGCATTGCGCAGCTTTAACCAGCGATTGATGTTATTGGGAGAATTACTGGGATTGGGAGATAAACTAAGCTCATACACCGCCCGCCACACTTGGGCTACGACAGCTTATTATTGTGAAATCCATCCGGGTGTTATCTCCGAAGCGATGGGGCATTCATCTATCACGGTGACTGAGACTTATCTGAAGCCTTTTCAGGATAAGAAAATAGATGAAGCAAATAAACAAGTACTTGATTTTGTGAAACGTGCTGTTGGTGGCGTAAATGCCTGAAAACTATTCTGTTACTTCGTAGGTAACGGGAATGAATTCCGGTGCAAATATGAGCATATTTCTTAAAACAACCAAACTAAATCACACATTTTTTCTAATAAACTACACAAAACAAGAACAAGACAGTTAAAACACGCGGATTCTTTGTATTAGGGCTTTGTTAACTTCTAAATTTTGCAATAGATTTCCCTCCCCTCTGCCGCTTATCAGAAGCAGGGGTAAAAATGTTTCATCGCATATCGTATCATTTTTCAGTATTGACTACTCTAAAAGAGCAGGACAAAGGTTTTCCCGTTACCTACGAAGTAACGGGCTGTCTATTATTGAAACTTAGTGTTTAATAATATATTATTAATGTAATTTTTAAGTAGTTATGAAAAGAAAATTTGTAAAAGTGATGTTCTTCGGGGCGCTGGCACTTTCTACTGTCACCTATGTAGGTTGTAAAGACTACGATGATGACATCGACAATCTGCAAACACAGATTGACGCAAACAAAGCTAGCATTGTCGATCTACAGAAATTTGTGAATGAAGGCAAATGGGTTAAATCCGTTGAAGATGTTGCTGGAGGTTTCAAGATCACGTTTGATGATGGAAAGTTTTATTCTATCATTAACGGTACGAATGGAACTAACGGTACTAATGGAAAAGATGGAAAGAATGGTACTGTAGTTACTATTGGTGCTAATAACAATTGGTTTTTTGATGGAATAGATTCTGGCAAATCTGCTGTTGGTCTTAAGGGAGAAGATGGCAAAGATGGAGTAAACGGTAAGGATGGAGTAAACGGAAAATCTCCTCGTATTAGTTCTACTACCGGATGCTGGGAAGTTTATAACACAGAAACAGGAAAATGGGATTCTACAGGTATAGTAGCTAATGCAACTATTTATATTACTGAAGTTACTGGTAATCCTTTGATCTGGAAACTTTATGTACGTGAATTGAAGTCTGACGGTACTTATGCTGAATCTTCTGTAACACTTCCTAAAGCAGGTTCTATTGTTAGCATGGATGCTGTTAGTGTAGATGCTAATGCAAAACTGACACTTGGAAGTACTATTACATTATATTGCGGAAAAAACAAATACTAAGGTTGATTTTAATGGTCATAAGTATGAAGCAAATGAAGTTCTTGTCGCTTCTGGGGCATCTAAAATGCAAGCTTTGATTAATCCGGCAGATGTAAATGTACAACTTTATAATATAGGTTTAACAGACTCTAAAGATAATCAGTTCTTCCAAATTCTTAAAGGAAGTATTCAGGAAAATATGACTGAAAAACCTTTATCTCGTGCTGCTGGTGATAAAACAGCTAATAAAGGTGTTTATGATATGAATGTCACTTTCAATAAGGATGCTGAAAACTTTGATTTGGCAAAGATTCCTACTAAAGGTTCTTATGCTCTTACTACTCATGATCCTTTTGGAAATGAAATTATTTCTAAGTATGATGTGACAATTAATGTAGATCAGTCAGCTCCAACTTTGAATGATGCTATCGCGGAAGCAATCATTAATAAAGCGTATGATTTGAATGGATTGATGACTGGTGCTGATAAAGTTGTTGATTGTAAGTATTCTTTGGCTCTGGATGCTACTAAACCAACTGAATTGGAAGCAAAAGATATTACGTTGACAGGATCCACCATTACTGCTAAAGAAGCAGGAACGGCTACTCTTAAAGTAGAATATCTGAAAACGGATGGAACGGTGATTAATTTGGCAAATGCTCCTAAATTAGAGATCACATTTAAGTATCAGGCTGAACCTGTAGCTTTGGGTACAGTGAAATGGACTGTAAATGCTGCTCCTAATAATACTGCTGACATTGCTCTTACTGACGAGTTGAAAGCACTCTTCAATAAGACGGCACAATATACATTGGATGCAAATCCGACTATCGGCTTTAAGAGCGATGTGAAGGTGAATGGAGTTAATGTGACTTATGACTCACAGAGTATTAAACTTGAATTGTTTGATAAGAATGCTAGCGTATCGGGATCTACAACTAAAGATTGGGTGATTCGTGCAACCTTTACACCTAAATATGTTTGTGCTACTACACATACAGTTTCTGTCAATGTCAATAATGCTAGTGGTTCACCTACATTAGGCAACGAAGTTGCAAAAGTTCTTAACTTTGAGATTGTAGTTAATCCGTTCGAAGGATTTAAATGGGACGGAAGACGTCTGGGTGGCTACTTTGACGGTAATAAAGGAACTGCAACCGGTGTTATAAGTGGAACAGGTGCAAATCAGAAAGTTACTTATAACTTATATGGTTTGTATTCTGCTGAAACTAAGAGCGATGCAGCATCTTATATCAAGTTTGATGAAGAGACGCCTCTTCCAGAAGGCTTTACTAGCTGGTTTGCAAATGGTGGAAGTAAAACTACTGGTGATATCGTAGTTGCAAAAGCTCCTGCCAAAGGTGGTGTAGGCGTTGCTCGTACTATCAAAGCTATTTATAGTCCGTTTAATAATAGTAGATTGGAAAATATTACAGATGAAATCAGTCTGACTGTTGTTTCTGGATTAGGAACTTTGAAATATAGTGGCACAAATAAGGAAATCAAGAATGAAAGTGGTACAACAATTAAGGCTGACGAATTTAAAATCGCGGACATAGCTAATGGTAAGGATCTTGCATTGAAAGAAGCTAAAATTACTTTAGTTTGGACTGGTGACAAGAATGCTCAAGACTATTTGGATATGGCGAATTTGTCAACTTGGAATGTTCAAAGCAATAGTACATTGACTGTGAAGAAGAAAACTTCTGCAAAGATTGTAACAGCTCAAACTTGTAAACTGACCTTGACTGCAACTGATGAATGGGGTGTAACTCATGCAACAACTGTAACAATTGTAGTCAATAAATTTGAATAATAAAAATCAAATCCTTCTTCACCTTGTGTGAAGAATACGCCGAGAAGAAACAGAGTGAAGGATTTGGCTTGTGAAAGTCAATCCTTCCAATTCTGTTCTTCTTATAGAAAGGGATACCTCCCTTATTTCCCACAGGCATCCCTTTTTTGTCTCAGGTATCTTCTTTATTGCGCTAGAAACAATTTGCTAGTCCCTTATTTCCCTAATGATAAGGAGATATCTTGAGAAAACAAAAGCCCGGGCTTGTGAAAGTCCGAGCTTTTTATCTTTTATTTATCCGATAGAATCTGCTGAAAGTTTTCATCATACAGCCCCACTAGTAGGCTTTGTCCTTTATCATCCACTTTCAAACCACCATATTTTGCATTTTGATAAAGAGTATCCTGTCCCTCTTCAAAGAAGAAAGATTCGGCACCGAGAAATATCCGCCTGTTTACTATTTTGTATTTGATAGCTATCTCGTTATCATTCAAAGGTGTTAGAGCATTCTGTAATCGTATAAGTTGACCTGCCTGATTACTGTCCGTTTGGAGTATAGCATAACCGCGCGTGGCAGTCTGCTCATCTATAAAGTCTGACGAAGATGAGTTTATTTCGTAGTTGAGTCTCATGTAGTCCCCTTGCATGAGAGAACGAGGGTCAACGGGAGCTAAGTGTAATAACACTAGCTGTCCATCCTTCAAAGTCTGTTCTTTCTTGAAAACTGACCAGTTGAAGTATCCCAGTAGCAATATAAGATTTGCAATAATCAATATCCGACTATATTTTTTCATGTCTTATTCTTTTTTGAGTGAAGAAATACCAGGCTGCAATAAAGGAAATTCCAATAATGAATAACGTGATAGACTTAATAAGTAAGCTTATATTCAAATCATAGTAATATTTGGAAACAGCATAGATAAAGAGAAGGAGTGAGGCTGCACACTCTGCTTTATAACCATAATGGAAACATATCAGAATCATCAATAAGCTACCGGATAAATAAGGGGCAAATATAGTGGGCAGACAGATGACGATACAAAGAATATAGATGCCGACCTGATGTACCGGCTTATCTACTTGCATAACTTTCATAATCCGTTGAACCATGATGAGAAGTCCTGTCCATATAAATACAGACAGAATGCAGGATATAATCCAATAATTCATATCCTGTGTCAGATAATTGATTGATAGTCCACTCATTAAAACAAGACAAGAAACGAATAGCCCGTAGTGGAATGGCATATATTTGGAAAAACTATTTCCTAGTCGGGCAAGCAGTTTCACTTCGAAAAGATTGGTGAACAGGAATGCTGCCATAACAGGAACTACTGCAATTTGCAGAGGATAGGAAGAAGAAAAGATATGAGTTATTTCTCCAAAGAAAGATATAATAAACGCAATCACTGAAAGGAAGGGCAGAATGAAACCTTTCGACAACTTGAAGGTGAGCATGCTGATTCCTATAAGTACAATGAAAAGTATATTCATATAATCACTAAGCCCAAAGCCAACCAATACGCATCCTGCAATATATAAAGTGATATTCATAGCATCCAGGAAAGACCGGATGACAAGACGGCTGATTGTTAATGTAGTAATAATTAATAAACTCCCGACTAACAGGCACGAAATTTCGGAACTTAGGATTCGGGCAAGTGCAAGAAATCCGAGAAAGAAGATAGCAGTCAGTATTCCACCGATGATGGATACGACTTGAATTGTAAGATTATGCTTCTGTGCCATACCACTTCTTTTTTAGTTGAAGAATAATGTAGATAAGCAAGGTCGTTCCAGTGATAACCATCATTCCTGAGAAGAAGAATAGATTGACATCTCTCAAATCGCTGTGACATATGAATGCAGTCAATAGAATCATCAATGTCGCAAAAGGAATAGTAGCCAGATAGAACAGATTCTTTTCTTTCCACCCAAACCATAGTCCAGCAGAGAATATAAGAATTGTACTTATGAGTGAAACGATTATAGCTTTTTCTTCGCAGATGGTTGCTATTGCAAGCGAGCTGGCATCTGATATCGCCAGCATCGTAAGATAACAGGTGTGCACAATGGTAGCTAATGAAAGTAGACTAACGAACCAGCGATTCTGCTTATTCAGGCTGCCTTTTATACTCATCCATTCTGTAATGACGGTTGCCGAAGCGCATATCCAGGTTACTGCATTGGCAAGTAA
Source organism: Bacteroides faecium (assembly GCF_012113595.1). NCBI lineage: Bacteria > Pseudomonadati > Bacteroidota > Bacteroidia > Bacteroidales > Bacteroidaceae > Bacteroides > Bacteroides faecium. Next base: position 6,340,978 of record NZ_CP050831.1, on the reverse strand, counting down.
AATCATTTCCCATGAGCCGCGAGCGGCAATCTGTATATTATACAGCCATATCGTCGTACAAAGTAATCCGATAAAAGTCAGCCATAACGGAGCAAAACGGATGGCAACCGCCCAAAGGATAGTAAAAAGTGTCCAACCCAGGAAAAGGTCGTAGGCATCAGCCCCCGTCTGATAAATTTGCCCGAAGACGGCAAAGAGCGTACCTGTCAGGAAAGTCGCTCCTGTAAGAAGAATCTGTTTGACGAGCCTGTTCCATCGGGTGAATACGGCAAGCAAGACGGAAGCTACTAATAATACTTCTACGATTCCCAGTTTTGCAAATTTAGGCAGGTCGTTCCAGTTATAGGCAAAGAAAAAAATGATGCCTGATACGGTAAAACCAATACCCACTGCCAATAAGAAAATGGATAGAAACCGGTTCCATTCCTTTTTATTTGCGTATAGAGCTTGTCGTGACAAGGGTGAAGAGTCAGTCTTTTCCATATGTTTCAACTTTTAGATGATTACAAACATAAGAAAATAAAATGATAATCACCCTTGTCACTCCACTTAAAATACTTCACGTATATGCTTATAATTCGAATTGATAGTATCAATCACCTCTTGTGAACGTCCGTTGATTAACAACTTATACATGGATTGGGCAAAGCCTACCATCTGTCCCAGTTCAATTTTAGGCGGCATGGCAAGCGCATTCGGGTCGGTCATGATATTCACGAGCACAGGTCCGTCCAGTTCGAAAGCATTGAATAGAGTCGTTAATACTTCTTCCGGGTTGCTGACATTGAATCCTGTCATTCCCATCGCTTCGGCTACTTGGGCAAAATCGGGATTCAGCATATTTGTTTGCCAGTCCGGCAGTCCGTCCACTTCCATTTCCAATTTCACCATTCCCAGTGAACGGTTATTGAATACGATAATCTTAATCGGCAACTTATATTGAACCACCGTCTCTAAATCTCCCAAAGTCATAGACAATCCGCCGTCTCCGCAAAGCGCAACTACCTGACGGTCGGGGCAAGCCAAAGCCGCGCCAATAGCTTGCGGCAACGCATTGGCCATAGAACCGTGGTTGAAAGAACCCAGCATATGGCGCATCCCTGTTGCCTGCAGATAACGTGCTCCCCATACGCAAGTCATTCCCGTATCGACAGTGAATACAGCATCATCCGAAGCCAGCTTGTCAATCTCGGACATTACATATTCGGGATGAATCTTATTTACCTCTCCTTTATCTTCCGTATAGGCAGCGAGGTCTTTCTTCACCCCTTCATACCTTTTGAGTTGCTTCACCAGGAATGTATCATCCGTTTTCGGATTCAGCATACGGAGTAAAGCCTGAATACTCAACTTTACATCTCCGCAAAGTCCGATATCCACTTTGGCACGCCGACCCAAACGTTCGGGCTTTATATCTATCTGGGCTATCTTAATGTCATCCGGCAAAAAAGCGGAATAAGGAAAATCCGTTCCAAGCATAAGGAGTACTTCCGCTTCGTGCATGCTGTAATATCCCGAAGGCATTCCCAAAAGTCCGGTCATACCCACTTCATACGGATTCTCATATTGCACTTCCATCTTCCCTTTAAAAGTATAAACCACCGGAGCATTCAGCTTCTCAGAAAGTGCAATTACTTCCTCGTGAGCTCCCCGGCAGCCGATACCGCAGAAAAGAGTGATACGTTTATATTTGTTTAATAAATCAGCCAGTTGTGCCAAATCCTCTTCCGCCGGACAAACTTCCGGCACGACAGGATAGTTACGAACCGATGAATCGACAGAAACAGCAGAAGCCTTTGCCAAATCTCCCGGCAACCCGATAACCGATACCCCTTTGCGGGTGATAGCCGTCTGAATAGCCGATTGAAGCATACGGGGAAATTGCGTGGGGGTGGTGGCCACCTCATTATAATAACTACAATCATTGAATAGTTTGATAGTATTCGTCTCCTGAAAATATTCAGTACCGAACTCCCCGGTGGGAATAGTGGAAGCAATGGCAATAACCGGTGCACCCGAACGGTGCGCGTCATACAAACCATTGATAAGATGAACATGCCCCGGGCCGCTACTTCCGGCACAGCATCCCGGACGACCGGTCAGTTGTGCTTCCGCTGCCGCAGCATACGCCCCGGTTTCTTCGTGGCGGACATGTATCCATTTTATTTTATCGTTCTTTCTGACAGCTTCGTTTACTTCATTCAGACTGTCGCCCGTCACTGCATAAATGCGTTCTACACCGGATTGCACCAGTGTATCTATGAGCTGTTCTGCTACTTTTCTTGCCATATCTGTAATAGGTTTAGGATTGATTTTTAAGTAATAACAGCTATCTGCAAAGAAAAGTTCTAATTTAACATATGCTAATAACGCCTTTGTGTCGGAACACATCGCCGTTTTTGTGTTAAAAAGAATTTTGTAACAACTTTTTAGCAAAGTGATATAAACAAATGCAATATCCTTTTGTTATCTTTATAGGCGAAATCTTAACCTAATGTTTTAAACCTCTTAATAACTGTAGAAAATGAATAGAAGTGAAATCGGCGTGAATGCCGGTAAAGTTTGGCAACTGCTTAGCAATAATGAGAAGTGGGGCTACGGACTTCTGAAAAGAAAATCCGGGCTGAAAGACAAAGAGTTGGGCGCCGCTTTAGGATGGTTGTCAAGAGAGAATAAGATAGAGTTCGAACAGTGTGATGAAGAACTTTACGTGTATCTCTGTGTGAATGTTTACATTGGCTAAAGGAGTTTGGTACCTGAACAAGAACAAAAGAATCCCCGAAGTAACGACAGGATAGTCAATGCTTCGGGGATTTTTGTTTTTATGTATGTCCCTTTCAGATGATATCTGAAAATAATTCTGTTACTTTGCAATCCAATTTAAAATGTAAGGAAACGATGAGAAGTTTTGCCTCTGATAATAATTCCGGTGTGCATCCGTTGGTGATGGAAGCGTTGAACCGGGCGAATATAGACCATGCATTAGGTTATGGCGATGATAAATGGACAGAAGAAGCAGTAGCTAAGATAAAGGAAATCTTTACGCCGAACTGTGTCCCTTTATTCGTATTCAACGGTACAGGCAGCAATGTAGTGGCATTGCAATTGATGACACGTCCGTATCACTCCATCTTTTGTGCGGAAACAGCTCATATCTATGTGGATGAGTGTGGCTCTCCCGTTAAAATGACCGGCTGCCAGATTCGCCCGATTGTTACGCCGGACGGAAAACTCACTCCGGAACTGATGCAACCTTACCTTCATGGTTTTGGCGACCAACATCATTCACAGCCCAGGGCTCTTTATATTTCACAATGTACCGAACTTGGCACGATTTACACTCCCGAAGAACTGAAACGCCTGACCGACTTTGCTCATCTGAACGGTATGTACGTCCATATGGACGGAGCGAGAATCGCCAATGCCTGTGCCGCCCTCAATCTTTCTCTCAAAGAACTGACCGTAGATTGCGGAGTGGATATTCTGAGTTTTGGCGGTACAAAGAACGGATTAATGATGGGAGAGTGCGTTATCGTATTCAATAAAGACTTGCAATCGGAAGCCCGGTTCGTTCGTAAGCAGTCTGCCCAGTTGGCTTCGAAGATGCGTTACCTTTCCTGTCAGTTTACAGCTTATCTGACAGATGACCTTTGGCAGAAAAATGCGAAGCATGCCAATGCAATGGCAGCCAAACTTTACAATGAGTTGAAGAAACTCCCGGAAGTAACCTTTACTCAAAAGGCGGAAAGCAACCAATTATTCCTGACCATGTCCCGCCCGATAATTGACCGGATGCTGGAATCTTATTTCTTTTATTTCTGGAATGAAGATAATAATGAAATTCGCCTAGTAACTTCTTTTGATACCACAGAAGAAGATGTGGACGAGTTTATAAGACTTCTAAGGTCATTGATAGTCTATTAATTATATGCCTCTCATATAAAGAGCGAAATAAATATAGGCAAATACTTTTAAGAGGGAACTTGAATGATAGAATAAAAAAAATGATTGGTAAAATGGAAGAAAATAAAGTAATAATATACACCGCTAATGATGGCAAAACAAAGATTGATGTAAAACTTGAAGAGGAGACACTGTGGCTTACACAGGCTCAGATGTGCGAACTGTACCAAACGAGTAAATCAAATGTAAGTGAGCATATTAAGCATATTTTTGAGGAAGAAGAACTGACCAAAGAGGCAACTGTTCGGAAATTCCGAATAGTTCAAATGGAAGGTTTGCGTAGTGTGGAACGTGAAGTGGAACACTACAATCTTGATATGATTATTGCTTTAGGTTATCGTATCCGTTCTATTATTGCCACAAGATTTCGCCAATGGGCAACCGAACGATTGAAGGAGTATATTGTAAAAGGTTTTACTCTTGATGATGAACGATTAAAAAAACTGGGCGGTGGTAGTTATTGGAAAGAACTGTTGGAGCGTATTAGAGATATTCGTTCTACTGAAAAAGTCCTATATCGCCAAATACTTGAGATATATGCGACAAGTATAGATTATGACCCACGGGCACATGTATCGCAAGAGTTTTTCAAGAAAGTACAAAACAAAATACACTATGCTATTCACGGTCATACTGCTGCTGAATTAATCCTGGAGCGTGCTGATGCTGAAAAAGATTTTATGGGATTGCTGACCTTTAAAGGGAACCATCCATCTTTGATTGAAGCAAAAACGGCAAAGAACTACTTGAATGAAAAGGAACTTCGTGCTATGGGACAACTTGTATCAGGATACTTGGACTTTGCTGAGCGTCAAGCCGAACGTGAACAGGTAATGACAATGAACGACTGGGCTGCGTATTTGGACAGGATTCTAACGATGTCAGGTGAGCAGTTATTACAAGGTGCCGGCAATGTATCTCACGAAGAAGCCATGGAACACGCTACAGTAGAATACCGAAAATACAAACAGCGCACTATTAGTGACGTTGAACGAGACTATTTATTTTCAATTAAAACGATTGAGAATTTTGGAAAAAAGAACGATAATTAAGCATTTTGCACTCAATAACTTTGGTTATTGAGTGCTTGTGTTTTGTCTTTAATTAAAAAATGGTCTAATAGTAAACATTATAAATCAGCTTCAATCAATAAAAAGTCAGACGATACCTCGTCCCTTAGTAACAATGTTCCGCAATCTGACAATGATTAGTAGTGAACTGCACTAATTTGTCTCCTACTGTTAACTTTGACTACTTCGTTTCCATACCGTTTTGATTCTTTTCACCACAGAGGACACCGAGGACGCAGAGGTTATGATTATCTCTGAATTAGAACTCTGTGTCCTCGGTGTCCTCTGTGGTGAAATAGTTCATTTCTGCACGATAATGAATATTTTATACTCCGAGTACTATATAAACAGAAGAGAAATCGGACTTTTGAAACGTTAAAAAGGAAAAATAGGTCAACAAAAGCTTCTAAAATGCTGTTGTAATAAGAAGTTAGAAACTAACTTTGTCCCGAAAGTTTTTTTACTTCTTATTACAATGAATACTAGACAGAACAGGCTAATAATATTCGCGCTATTACTACTGACACAAAGTTCACTTGGAGCGCAGACGCATTCTACCGAAATTGAATTGCCTGGTGATTCAGTATCAGTGGTTGCCGAAGATACTGTTGCGGCAAAGCGCAGCTTCTTCAAGAAGTTTCTTGATTACTTCAATGACGCCAATAAGGAAAAAAAGAATAAAAAGTTTGATTTCAGTGTGATAGGTGGTCCTCACTATTCCAGTGATACCAAGTTCGGACTCGGACTGGTGGCGGCGGGTTTATACCGCACCGATTATAATGATACGATTCTTCCCCCTTCCAACATATCCCTCTACGGAGATGTCTCTACGGTTGGCTTCTATTTATTGGGAGTCCGTGGAAATCATCTGTTTCCACAAGATAAATACCGCTTGAACTATAATCTTTATTTTTATTCTTTCCCCAGTCTTTATTGGGGCAGAGGGTATGATAACGGAGCAAACTCCAATAACGAAAGCGATTATAAACGTTTTCAGGCACAAGTGAAGGTAGACTTCATGTTCCGTATGGCGAAGAATTTCTATATCGGCCCGATGGCTGTATTCGACTACATCGACGGACGGGACTTTGAAAAGCCGGAATTATGGGAAGGAATGGCGGCGCGGACTACCAATACAAGTCTCGGACTTTCCCTTCTCTACGACTCACGTGACTTCCTGACAAATGCTTATCGGGGATATTATCTGCGACTGGACCAACGGTTCAGTCCGGCTTTCCTCGGCAATAAATATGCGTTCAGCAGCACCGAACTGACTACCAGCTACTATCACACCGTGTGGAAAGGCGGGGTGCTGGCAGGACAATTCCACACACTATTGACCTACGGAGATACCCCCTGGGGACTGATGGCAACCCTGGGAAACTCATATTCGATGCGTGGATACTACGAAGGTCGTTATCGTGATAAGTGTGCGATGGATGCGCAAATAGAACTCCGGCAACACGTTTGGAAGCGGAATGGAGTAGCTGTATGGGCAGGGGCGGGAACAATCTTCCCGAAATTTTCCGAATTTACCCCGAAGCATATTCTACCCAATTACGGTTTCGGTTACCGCTGGGAGTTTAAAAAGAGAGTAAATGTACGTTTGGACTTAGGTTTTGGTAAACACCAGACCGGATTTATTTTTAATATCAATGAAGCTTTTTAAGAATATAAAGAATTGGTTGGAAAATCAGGAACACTTGTTTTATCTGTTTCTGTTTATCCTGATAGTGCCTAACATCGTCCTCTGTTTTACGGAGCCGCTACCGGTGATGGCAAAAGTAACGAATGTATTGTTGCCTTTTGGCTGCTATTACCTGTTGATGACCCTGTCGAGAAATTGCGGTAAGATGCTTTGGATTTTGTTCCTGTTCCTCTTCTTCGGGGCTTTCCAAATCGTACTGCTTTACTTGTTCGGACAGTCCATCATCGCTGTTGATATGTTCCTGAATCTGGTGACTACCAATTCGAGTGAAGCACTCGAACTGCTTGATAACCTGACTCCTGCCATTATTGCCGTAATCATACTTTATGTCCCTGCATTGATATTGGGAATGATTTCAATGATTCGCAAGCGCAAACTCTCGGCAGAGTTCATCCGCAGAGAACGGAAAAGGGCTCTCATAGTCTTTGGAATCTCCCTTCTCAGCCTTGCCGGAGCATATTTACAAGATTCGGGATATGAACTGAAGTCGGATTTATATCCGCTGAATGTCTGTTATAATGTAGGTCTTGCCTTTCAACGGACTGCTTTAACGCAGAATTATCATCAAACCTCAAAAGACTTTACCTTCCATGCCAAAGCCACCCATCCGAAAGAGGAACGGGAAGTGTATGTGATGGTAATAGGGGAGACGTCCCGTGCCCTGAACTGGCAATTATATGGTTATGAACGCGAGACGAATCCATTACTGTCCAAGCAAACAGGATTGATTGCTTTTCCGAAGGTACTGACGGAATCGAATACGACACACAAAAGTGTACCTATGTTGATGTCGGACGTCAATGCCTGCAACTACGACTCTATTTACCATCAAAAAGGAATCATCACCGCCTTTAAAGAAGCTGGTTTCAAGACTGCCTTCTTCTCCAATCAGCGTTACAACCATTCGTTTATCGATTTCTTCGGAAAGGAAGCCGATACGTATGATTTTATAAAAGAAGATTCTATTGATTTCAGCTATAACCCATCTGATGACGAACTCTTGAAACTAGTGGAACAAGAACTGGCGAAAGGGGCAACGAAGCAATTTATCGTACTTCATACCTACGGTTCCCACTTTAATTATCGCGAACGATATCCATTGGAAAACACTTTCTTCACACCGGATTATCCGGTTGATGCGGAACGGAAATACCGCGATAATCTGGTGAACGCTTATGATAATTCTATCCGTTACACGGATGGCTTCCTGTCAAGAATCATCCGTATGCTGGAAAAGCAACAGGTAGACGCTGCCATGATTTATACTTCCGACCACGGCGAGGATATTTTCGACGATTCCCGTCATTTGTTCCTTCATGCTTCGCCTGTGCCTTCTTATTATCAGCTTCATGTACCGTTTCTCATTTGGATGTCTGACAGTTACCGGGAAACTCATCCCGAACATTGGCAAGCGGCAATAGATAATAAAGAGAAGGATGTTTCTTCCAGTAGTTCCTTCTTTCCGACCATGCTAGATTTGGGTGGTATAGAAACTCCTTATCGGGATGATTCGCAATCAGTGGCAACTTCGCTTTATCAAATGAAGCCGAGAGCTTATTTGAATGACCATAACGAACCCCGTCCGCTGGATGATTTGGGCATGAAGAAACCGGATTTCCGAATGCTGGAGCAGAAGGAGATTAAGTATAAAGAGAAGTATTAAGTATTATGCCATGTGGACGGAAACTTGCCGGAAGCTACGGCTAATATCTAATACTTAATACTTGCTAAAATTTGAACCCAAAAGCAGGATTGGCGTGTTATTTGCCGTATGATGTATGAACGATTAAATTCATAAAACATGGCCTATATAGATTATTACAAGATTCTTGGAGTAGACAAAAGTGCTTCTCAGGACGATATCAAAAAGGCTTTTCGTAAGTTGGCCCGGAAATATCATCCTGACCTGAATCCCAATGACCCGAGTGCAAAGGATAAATTTCAGGAAATCAACGAAGCCAATGAGGTACTGAGTGACCCTGAGAAACGTAAAAAGTATGATGAGTACGGAGAACATTGGAAGCATGCCGATGAATTCGAAGCACAGAAACGGGCGCAGCAACAAGCCGGTGGCTTTGGTGGTGCGGGCGGTTTCGGTGGCGGTGGACAAGGTTTCTCTGACGGTAACGGTGGATATTGGTACAGTTCCGACGGCGAAGGCTTCTCCGGCGGTAATGCCGGCGGTTTCTCCGATTTCTTCGAATCGATGTTCGGTGGACATCGGGGGGGACGGGGACAAGGTTCTGCGGGATTCCGCGGACAAGACTTTAATGCCGAACTTCACCTGTCTCTTCGTGATGCTGCCCAGACACATAAACAGGTATTGACCGTTAATGGTAAACAAGTGCGTATCACTATTCCTGCCGGTGTAGCCAACGGACAAGTGATTAAACTGAAAGGTTACGGAGCCGAAGGTATCAACGGCGGTCCTGCGGGCGACCTGTATATCACTTTCGTCATACCCGAAGACCCCGTATTCAAGCGCCTGGGTGACGATTTGTACGTAGATGTGGAAGTAGACCTTTACACAGCCGTATTGGGTGGTGAGAAGCTGGTCGACACGTTGGACGGTAAGGTGAAACTGAAGATAAAACCGGAAACACAGAACGGTACGAAAGTCCGTCTGAAAGGAAAAGGATTCCCGGTTTATAAGAAGGAAGGACAATTCGGTGACTTGATTGTGACCTATTCTGTCAAGATTCCTACGAACTTGACGGACAGACAGAAAGAGTTGTTCCGCGAGTTACAGAGTATGAACTAAAAAGAATGAGTACTATGCAGACCGAATTAATTATTGTCAGTGAATACTGTCACAAATGTCATATCGAGCCTTCATTCATAGAACTGTTGGAAGAAGGCGGTTTGATTAACGTACATACCGAAGGCGGTGAACATTATCTGCTTTTGTCGGAACTTCCGAGCGTAGAACGTTATAGCAGAATGTATTACGACTTGTCTATCAACATGGAAGGTATTGATGCCATCCATCATTTGCTGGAAAGAATGGAAGATATGCGGCGTGAAATGAGTTCGCTACGCAACCAGCTTTTACTGTACCGGCAACGGGAAATAGAAGAAATTGACTGGTAAAAAAACGAAGGCTCTGTTTGGTGCAAATAGAGCCTCTATTTATATAAAACAGAGGCTCTGTTTCACCCAATCAGAGCCTCTGTTTTTTTGTATGATAGTGGCACGAATAAAATTATCCGATGTACGTGCAAATTTCTTCCAGATAGCGTGCGTCAACCGTATCGAAACTATCCAGTGTATCACTGTCTATATCCAATACCCCGATAACTTCTCCCTGCTTTATCATCGGCACTACTATTTCCGATTTTGAATCCGAACTGCATGCGATGTGTCCGGGAAATTGCTCTACATCAGGAACAATCAGTGTACGGGCTTCTTTCCAGGCCGTTCCGCAAACTCCCCTGCCGATTCGGATACGTGTACAGGCAATAGGCCCCTGGAAAGGACCTAATACAAGTTCATCTCCTTTTACAATATAAAAGCCTGCCCAAAAGAAACCGAAAGTCTGCTTCAGGGCTGCCGCAACATTGGCTAGATTGGCAATGAAATCCGTTTCCGTGCTTACTAAAGCATGTAGTTGCGGAAGTAGATCGCGATATTTCTCCTCTTTGCTTCCTGTATTGATTAATAAATTTTCTGCCATATCGTTCTTATTTGATTTGATTCAGGATACTCGGGTCTTTTATCTTATTGTCTTCCGCAAAGAAGATAATCTTAGTCAATATCTCGGCCGTTTTCGGGTCTTCATCTACAAAAGGCAGGAACAGGCGTCCGCGGCTTTGCGAATGTACCGGAAGAACAGCAATCTGTGCACCGCCTTCCTGATGAATCACACCACTGCCCAGGTGGATGTTGTATTTACCCAGTTTGCCTTCTATATGGGCAAAGTTACCTTTTACCTTCACGTTGTTGAGATGGAATAAAGGCATCGTCAGTTCCACTAACGTGCTGCGCATTTCGATAGTAGAGTGACTGGTTTCCGGGTCGACGCTGCCGGCATGGGCTATACTGACCGCCAAGTCCACATCCCTCATTACTTCAGAGAAAATAACGGGCGGAATTTCCGAGATATTCATCAGTTTGTAGTCCCTGCGGTTGTGGAAGCAGACATATTCCAAAATCGGAGCTTCGATGTCGGCAGGAGAGAACCAGTCCGCCATGGCGTAGATGGTAGCGATGATATTCTCTTTATAATATATCTTCTGAAGTCCGTCTTCATAATCGGCCACCCACCGGCGTCCTTTCAGTACGGCGACAGTTTTCTGCGGTTGAATCTGATTTCCGGCATAGCGGCGGGATTGTGTGGCGTTTTCCTCTTCCGAAGTAGGCACATAAAGCTCGCGGAACACCTGTTTGAAAGGTTGGCGTATGGCTTTATCAAACAGGAATTTCTGATACGTATGCCAGTCACCGCTTGCGTACAGGTCGGTAGGATGGGCGATACGTAATTCGTCTTTCGACTTCAACGGGAGACAAACGGCATTTGCCGTCACCAGTAATCCGTCGGTATAAAAACCTGCTTGTCCGTTACAGATAAAGACAAGATGTCTCAATAACGGCCAGATAACAGGGTTCTGCATCAACTTGCAAAGCTCGTTTTCTTCAAAACGGATGCAGTCTTCCATAGCCTGTTCCAGCATGACGCGGGAGCGGGTGTACTGGTCTTTCAGCTTCTTGTGTACCGCTTTCAGTTCTTCTACATATGGATGCTTTTTCAACTTGGCAGGCATGCTGTTGAGCTCTTTCCCGGCTTTGATTTGTTTGATTTCCGCCTTGCCTTCATCATTGATGTGCACATACGCTTCTACATCTTCTATTTCTTTCGGAGAGAGGTAGGGTAGCAGTTCTTTAATCAATTCGGTTTCCATACTCCAGGTCAGGCGGGTGACATCACCGTAACCGGAGTTGAGGGCTAAGTTTTGCAGAGCGATGCCCACTGCCTTCTTTTCGCTTTCCTGCCTTTGTGCGCCGAAGTCCTTGCTTTCTTTCAGGAACTTTTGCAGGAATTGGTAACGTTCCAACAGCTCTTTATCCGCTTTCTTTCCTAGTGGGATGAGGCCGTAGCTCATTAATAAATCTTTGTTGCGCTTGGCTGATATTTCCTTCTTTATATCCTCCGCTTTCACTGCGCCGTTAGTGGCGTCCGCAAATTTGCGGGCGCGGGTGTGGCTGTTGCTGCATGAAATATACTTGGCAGCATTGTAGACTACTTCAAAGCGTTGTTTGCCAATCGTCTTGAAAGCATCTTTGAACCAGCCGATGTCGAAAGCACCATCCCGAAGGTCTTCTACGTCAATCGGAGTATAGCGGGCGATAATTGCTTTCTTCTTGTCGTCGCAAGTCTCGTTGGTATGGGCGTGGAAGTAGTAAGCTGCGCTTGTCAGTCCTTTCCATCCTGTCGCTTGTTCGGTAAGTTCTATCCATTGGGGAGCGAACATGGCGGCTTCCACCAGTCGCTCGTCACTGATTCCGGCTTGTTTCGCCAGTTTCTTGAGATGGGCGCTTGTGTCTGCCGGCAACGGATAGCAAGCATGGAGCAGGCTGCTCAATACTCCCCGTTTCGTGTTCCGCCAATTATAACTGTCGCGTATGAACGTATCTTTGCCGAATGCTTGCAGGATACGGATAAATGTTTCGGCACCATAGACACAAGTCAATTCTTCGGCCAGGCGGGTAACCTGCGTTTCGGAATCTCCACGTGACAGTTCTATGTCCAGGATACGGTCGACTACCTTTTGCAGCAGTGGCCGGAAGAGAGAGAAGTTGAAGTCCTTGATATAGGTCATCCACTCCCTGTCTCTTTCGTTGAAACGACGGTTCTCGTTCAATACCAGAGTGATATTCTTGATTTGTTCGGGAGAATTGACACGGGCTATCAGTTCACGATATACTTCTTCTGTCGGAATCAATCCCAGCATCCAGGCACGGGCAAAGTCCACGCATTGCAGATAGGAATCGGTTTCTTCCAGTTCGGGTGTATGCTCCATATAGTTGGTGAGCTTGTAGAGCTGATAGCGCACGGTGAAGTAGCGGGTAAACAAGGCGTCGTCTATCGGCCTGCAGGGTGTGTCAAGCCAGAACTGGACAAACTTATTGTTGTGTATCGGATAAACAATGAGCTTTTCTCCGTATTCCAGTTTGTCTCTGAGCCATGCGTGTTTGCTCGTATATTGGCGGAAGATATTCTTTGTATCGAGTAAGGGTGTCAGTTGGAGCAACATATTGGCAGCCATTCGTTGGTAAACCGTTTCGTCTCTGTATTCAGACGTCAGCGCGTCGATAATATCTTCCATTTGTTCATAGTAAGGCAACTTCCGGACTACCTTCTGCAATCCGCGGTAGGTGAAACCCGCATACATCTTGTTGACAAGCGGTTCAAAACTGTTGGCTGATTTTATATCGGCTTTTCTGTCTTCTTCATCTTCCTCGTCGTAGTCGTCATTATCCTGGGCAACGCCTGTCGATGCAAGCATGAAACTCATCATCATTAATTTCTCGTAACTTCCGATTTCACGTTCGTAGAAATCCATCCAGAGCTCCGGGAGCCCAAGGGCACTCAGTCCACCGTAGTTGCTCCATTTCATCAGTACGCTGTTACCCACCAGGCGTGCTTCCCCGTAGTCGTTTTTAAATTCGTCGTTTTTGTGTGCGGCGATGTATTTACTCAATCTTTCGAAAGTGAGTTTGGCTCTTCCAAAACCGATAAACTCGAATGCTTTCTTGACATTGAATCCTTTGTCCGGCGCAATTTCCGGCAGGCTTACTTCGAAATCAGGACTGTACAGACCGAAACCGTTTTCTTTGGTGTAGTGCTGCGTGGCTTTCTTCTCCGTTCCGTCACCAATCAAAGATTCTATCAGCACCTTTTCTTTAGCGTTCGGTTTCTGAATTTCCCTGATGGCAGGAAGAAGTTCCTGATAGATGTCTTGCATAAATTCTACATTATGAATTGTCTTCATCATATCCAATCCCGCCAGGCGGCGTTCGGCCACTTTGTCTGTAATCAGTCGTCGGATGCTGCCGGCCAGTTCTTCTTTCGGCTGTTTCATCAGCAGGTTGATAGCGTTGATACGCATCTCGCTATATTTGAAACGAAGCAACTCTTCCACTTTCTGATTCTGTTCGGGCGATAAGGCCATTTCAGACAATACTTTGTAAGACTCGTTGCGTACATCCAGAGAACGGTCGCCCAGTGATTGCAGTATATATTCTTCTTGCAGCGGACTGGTGGGCGGATTCAGTACGATACCGATATAGCTTGCCCGCATATAGGAATCGAGGGATACCAGATAACTGCAAAGGTCATCTTTCATGGCAGAATCATTCAGCATCCAAATGATATATGCCATTTTCATAACCACTTCCGACTGGGTGAGCTGCGCGCTTTCCCACGGGAATATATAAGGAGCATAGGTTTCCTTGGTTGAGATAGACTGATAGATTTGCTTCAAATATTCATAGTGGCGTACGGCTTCTTCCCTGTTCTCAAAGTAATCGGTGAGTTTCGGGTCTTCACGTCCACCATACCGGCTAAGATAAAAATCAGAGAGATAGAGTGGGAGAATAGCTGCCACGACCGACGGGTCACTGTGCCACTTCTCAAAGGCATCCTTGCTGATGCAATAACTCATGGCGGAGTGTTGCGTACAACGCAGGAAATAAAGGTATGTCTGCACTTGATGTTTGGTTCCGTTCCTGATGATGTCCGATGCAAGTGCCTGAATATCGTTTGTATTATAAAACCCAATGCTCCATAAAGCCAGATAAAGCTCGATGGTATCTTTGCTTTGAAGGGCTTTGCGTGCCTCGTCCTGATTCTTCAGGAATTTCAGGATTAGTTCTATATATTTATTGTTGACGCGTTCGCTGCTGTCCTGCTCTCCGATTCCCGTGCTGACTGCGATGCCCCGTTTCACGGAAGCAAAGCGTTGCAGGCCGTTGTCGTAAATCACCGAGAGCAGATATAAATAACTTTCGGGACATCCTTCGTCCATTGTTTCCACGATAGCCTGTCGGAGTCCTTCCTGTAATTTGGCCGCCAAAAGTAATTTCCCTTCCAGTTCCAGCAATGGGCGGTGTCCGCTCACTGCGATAGCCTGAAGATGTCCCTGATTAAGGCGGTTGGCGTTATTTTCACTGGTCAGTACGTTGTACAGGTAGTCAATAACGGTTTGGTTGCCTTCTGCTATTTGGGCTGCCATCCAGTTCTGGCAGTTCATGCTGTCCTTGTAGGCTTCTATTTCTTCCGGCGTATTTCCACCGTTCAGTATGACTTGGTCTGTGAAGCCGGTAGCGCGAAGTTTTAGGAATTGCGTCAGCGCGTCTATCACATGGGAGAAGTGCAGATAAGGATTGACGGCGCGTTGTGACCGTCTTGAATATCCTTGTGTGTATGGGCAATGCGCTTTGAGCTTCAGATAAGTGTGGAACAGATGTGCATATTCATCTCCCAGTAAATAGTGGAGCAGTTTGTCCAGCTTTCCGTCGAAAAGATTGGCTACGCTCTTGATTTTCTCTTCCTTGATAATACTTATAATGCAAGGTTCGAGCTTGTCGCTATATGTGCCATACCGGGTATCCATATTAAAGTATAGCATAAATATATCAAACAAGACGCTAGTTTCTTTGTCTAAACTACTTTTTTTCTTGGTTAATTTCTCCAAGTACGGAAGTATCCGTTTATTTAATGCTTCATTATAAATGAGTCTCATGATTCTATTTGTTTTTTTAAGTGTTTTCTTTTATGGGATATGAATTACCACAATCTTCCTGACAGCATGGCTAGCCGGATAAAAGTCAGTGTAGATTCTTCTTTCATTAGGATAGGAGAGGATAAATCTCCTGCTTCCGCGTCGTCGATGAAGATACGGAAAATTCCGTCTTCGTAGGATTGCAGGGCATTGGCGATAGCTTCGGCTTCTGCAGCGGGCTTGCCGTTGTAATTTACCCCGAAGCCTACCTTGCCGGAAGCAGCTTTATCTTCCACTTCTTCCCGGGTGAGGTATTTCAGCACTTCGCTTTGTTGCAAGCGTTCGTTGTATTCACTGACTTGCCAACTGACGATGGCTTCTATCAACTCCTGTACATGGGCAGGTGGAGCAGGAAAATCGACAGGCATATTTTCAATGCCGCACTTCCGCTTTCCTAATTGTTTGACTTGGATATATACTCTCATATTCTCTTTATTTGGTTATCTGAATACTTGATGCGATGGCTTCTAAATCGGGTTCCGCTTCTTCGTCATAAACGAGCATGACAATACTAAAGATTCTTTTATTACTTTCTTGAAAATAGTTTAATACAATTTGTTGTATATCTTCTCCCTGTTCGTCGGGAGCACCAATATGCAAAGGATTGGTAGTCCTTGTCATGGATAGCCCGTTGATATTAACATTGCTCTGCTTATAGTCTTCCGATGGTTGTCCCTGTGCATTTCGCGGGAGAGTGAGCAATAATTTTTTTGTATGTTCAAATTCTTTCTGTGTGTCATAGGTAATAGCCGTAACGGATAGTTGGTTGGCTCCGTTGGCAAGTCTGAGCAATGGGGGATGCGAGATGGGAGTCAAGCCTTCTACTCCTGTTATTTTTGTCCAGTTGGTAGGATACTGGCAACTGAAATTGGTTTCTGTATCGTAGTAAGAAAGCCATGTATCGTTATTGCCGACGGGAACATATGAAGGAAGCTGCCTGCCGGAAGAATCATCGGAAACACTCATAGCCGAATCATCCTTGTTTTCTTCTTCTTCCAGTTCTCCATTAAGATAGGCTTCTACGATTCCGCTGTCCCACTCTTGACGTATCTCTTGATACAGGGGCGAGACATTCTTGCAAAGCATAATGAAACTGAACAGGAAAATACAGAATATGCCAAGTTCTCCAATGATGGATACGGTTCGCTGCGCATCGGCTTTTTCGAACTTATAGCTGAATACATAAACAATTCCCAGTAAGAAGCCGCTTAATAATCCGCCGATATGTGCTGCATTGTCAATTCCTTCTTTCATCCCATAAACCAAATTATAGCCGACAAAAATAAGGATACTGGTTAGTAATGCTTTTCGTTGTTCTTTGGCAATGCCGTGGAATAAGAGGAAGGCGAGGAATATACCGTAGAGTCCGAAGATTGCCCCGGAAGCTCCGGCGCTGATTGTCTCGGGATGCATATATAAGCTGAATACGGCCGAACATAGCCCGGTCAGGAGATAAGAAGCGAACATCCGGCGGCTTCCTATCAGTTGTTCCAGGAAAAGACCGACAAACATGAAGGCATATATGTTCATCGCAAGATGGAAACCACCGATGTGAATGAAGTTGCAGGTCACCGTACGCCACCAGTCACCTGTAAGGGTCAGCGGGCCGAAGTCGGCTCCCCATTTTAACAGCGCCAATGTGCTGGGTTCTAAGATTCCCACTCCCGAAGCGACCATCAGGATAAATACCAGAATGTTGATGTCTATCAGGATAGGCGTTGCTATAAATCCTTTGCGTGGAATAAAGAAAGACAAGAGAGAACCTTTTTTCTTTTCCTCTTCTATATATGCTTTTTCTTCTTCTGTGAGCGGGCGGTTGAACTCTTCTTCCAGCTCGTTTGCTTTCTGGGTCAGTTTTTCCGGGGGAAGGGCGGCTCTTACTTCTTCCATTGTCTTCTGTAGCTTTTGGAAATTCTTTCTGTTCTTGCCGTAATCTACAAATTGTACGGAACGAGATTGGCTGCGGACAGATACTTCTCCGTCACTTTCCTTTTCTAAAGTGAAAGTTATTTCTTCTCCATGGGAGTACCAATTGAGCGGGACTTCGAACCGGATGCCTTCCGGAGTTAGTTCCTCAATGTTCCATTCAAGTTTTTGAGAAGCCTCGAGAGCTAATATAAGAATTTCCGTATTTGATAATCCTGATAAATGTAGTTTGTCGTCATATGAAGGTTTGAGTGCCATATTTCTTTCTCTATCTTTGGTTACTGATTAAAAAATTTACTTATCTCCCTGACAAATGTATAGAATAATAATGAAAAATGACAGAATATGACAAATAAAAAAGCATCCTCTTCGTGAGAAGGGATGCTTTTTTTATTATTGGTACTTAATCTGTTACTTTTTGTAGAAAGCCAAGTCTTCTTTATCGAAGTTTTCGATGAAATTTGTATGCTTTTCTACCTCTGCCTCTGCATAATTCAAATATACATGTGCAGATTTGGAGAACAGCTCTGAAGATTTGCTGGCATCTTGAATCAACAGGTGACACATGATGATGGTAGCGGACATTTCCATCAGTCTGCGGGCAACGAAGTCCAGCAATTCCTGATCTTGTGCCTCTTTCACAGCGTTCGTGCTTGCTTCGAATTTATCAGCCATCTTCTTCAGACGAGACATCAACGGTTCCATTTCCGGTGAGCAAGGAATTGCTTCGTACTCGCGGATAGTAGCGAGGTAAGAACCATTCGTCACGTAACGGATAGCCGCTACGGTCTGCAACTGGGTGGTTCCTTCGTAGATGCTGGTGATACGTGCGTCGCGATAGATGCGTTGACAAGCGTATTCCATCATGAAGCCCGAACCGCCATGAATCTGAATACAGTCATAGGCGTTCTGATTGGCATATTCAGAGTTCATACCCTTGGCTAGCGGAGTGAGACTGTCGGCCAGTTTGGCATATCTCTTCTGCTCCTGACGTTCTTCGGGAGTCAGCTTGCGCTCGCGGGAAATGTCATCCAGCGCTTTGTAGATGTCTACGTAGCGGGCTGTTTGATACAGCAATGCACGTCCGGCATCCAACTTCCCTTTCATGATAGCGAGCATGTCGTATACTGCCGGGAAATCAATAATCGCTTTGCCGAATTGCTTGCGGTCTTTGGCATAAGCCAATCCTTCATTGTAAGCAGCCTGGCTCAAACCTACGGATTGTGCGGCAATACCCAGACGGGCACCGTTCATCAAAGCCATAACGTATTTAATCAAACCGAGTTTGCGGTCACCGCAAAGTTCGGCTTTGGCGTTCTTATATACCAATTCGCAAGTTGGAGAGCCGTGGATACCGAGCTTGTGTTCGATACGACGTACATCTACGCCACCTTGCTTTTTGTCATAAATAAACATAGACAGACCGCGGCCGTCTCTTGTTCCTTCTTCAGAACGAGCCAACACGAGGTGAATATCAGCATCACCGTTCGTAATGAAACGTTTCACACCGTTTAGCAACCAGCAGCCGTCTTTTTCGCTGTAAGTCGCTTTCAGCATCACTGCTTGAAGATCGGAACCTGCATCCGGTTCAGTCAAGTCCATAGACATCGTTTCGCCCTGGCATACACGAGGGATGAAACGGCTGTGCTGGTCGGTTGTTCCGAACTCGTACAGAGTTTCGATACAGTCCTGTAAAGACCAGATGTTTCCGAAACCTGCGTCGGCGGCAGCCACGATTTCCGCGCACATGGTGTACGGAGTAATCGGAAAGTTCAGACCGCCGAATTTACGTGGCATAGTCATACCATTCAAGCCGGCTTTTACCATAGCGTCCAGGTTCTGTTTGGTTCCTGAAGCGTATTCTACACGCCCGTTGGCACAGTGAGGACCTTCTTCGTCCACGCCTTCTGCGTTGGCGGCGATGATTTCTCCTGTGATTTCTCCTGTAATCTCCAACACTTTGTCGTAAGAGTCTACAGCGTCTTCAAAGTCCAGCGGAGCATAGTCGAATTCATCTTTATCTCTGTAATTGCGTTCTTTGAGTTCGCAAATACGTTTCATCATCGGATTGTTCAAGTGAAACTTGAGTTCCGGTATGTCTGTATAATAATTAGCCATCTTTTCCTTACTTGCTATTTTGTTTATAATACTTAATCATCTTCGGCACAACTTCTTCGATACTTCCGTTGATTACGTAATCGGCAATCGCATTGATCGGAGCATCCGGGTCGTTATTGATGGAGATGATGATACCACTTTCCTGCATACCGGCGATATGCTGGATTTGTCCGGAGATACCGCAAGCGATATAGAGTTTCGGACGAACCGTTACGCCTGTCTGGCCGATTTGACGGTCGTGAGCGGCGAAACCCGCATCGACAGCAGCACGGCTGGCACCTACTTCTGCGTGAAGTTCTTTAGCGAGGTCGAACAATAGGTCGAAGTTCTCTTTTGAACCTACACCGTAACCACCGGAGATGATAATTGGAGAGCCCTTCAAGTTGTTCTTCGCTTGTTCTACGTGACGTTCGATTACTTTCACTACATAGTCCGTATCGGCTACATATTTCTTCACGTCGTGACGAATCACTTCTCCCTGATAAGTAGGAGAGAGGATTTCTTTCTTCATTACGCCTTCGCGAACGGTTGCCATCTGCGGACGGTGTTCCGGATTCACAATTGTAGCTACGATGTTACCGCCGAATGCCGGACGAATCTGATACAACAGGTTCTTGTAAGTCTTACCTTCTTTTTTGTCTTCGTGGTCACCGATTTCAAGTGAAGTACAGTCGGCAGTCAGTCCGCTGGTCAAAGCAGAAGAAACACGCGGGCCGAGGTCACGACCGATAACGGTAGCACCCATCAGGCAGATTTGCGGTTGCTCTTCTTTGAAGAGGTTCACAAGGATAGCAGTGTGAGGAAGTGAAGTATAAGGATAGAGTCCTTCGCCGTCGAAAACGTGAAGTTTGTCTACTCCGTAAGGAAGGATTTGTTTTTCAATCTCTTTGAGGTCGCTTCCGGCAACCACAGCTTCGAGCTGACAGTTCAACTGGTTGGCTAACGAACGACCTTTGGTCAGAAGTTCGAGGCTAACGTCCAAAACGTTACCTTCTTCTATTTCGCAATATACAAATAAGTTATTCATGATTATCCGATGGTGTGGTTAGCTAACAGTTCAACAATCAGTTCTTCCACGTCACGGTCACTGCCGCTGATGGTTTTGTTCTCTTTAGCCTGGAACACGATGTTCTGGATGGCTTTCACTTTTGTCGGTGAACCGGACAGACCGCACTGTGCAAGGTCGCCGTTTACGTCGGATACACTCCATTCTGCCAGATTCAGATAGTCGCGCTTGTCATACAGGTCGGTGTAATCAAGATTACCTTGCTGCTTTTCAGTGACAGTCTTGGCGTGTTTGTATTTCTGAACCAGTTTCGCGTTGCGCGGACGACAGGGAGCTGCAGAACCGTTTACGGTAATCACGATAGGCAACGGACCTTCTACTGTTTCAACACCACCGTCGATGTGACGTTTTACCTTAATCTTGTCTTTACCCACTTCCAGAATTTCTTCTGCGTATGTGATTTGCGTCAATCCCAGCTTCTCTGCTACCTGAGGACCTACCTGTGCGGTATCACCGTCGATAGCCTGACGACCACCGATAATAATGTCACAGTCACCGATTTTGCGGATGGCAGTAGCCAGTGCGTAAGAAGTAGCCAGTGTATCTGCACCAGCGAAAGCACGGTCGGTCAGCAAGTAACCGTTATCTGCACCACGGAAAAGTCCTTCACGAATAATGTCGGCTGCCCGTCCCGGTCCCATTGTCAGGATGGTTACGGTAGAGCCTGGATGAGCATCTTTCAATCGAAGCGCTTGCTCAAGAGCATTCAGGTCTTCGGGGTTGAAGATGGCGGGAAGTGCCGCGCGGTTAATCGTTCCGTCGGCTTTCATGGCATCTTTCCCAACATTACGTGTGTCAGGAACTTGTTTTGCCAATACAACAATTTTCAAACTCATGCTATAAATTTTAGTATTAGTATTTCTACAAGTTAGCAGCCAGTAGTCAAGTAGTAATCTCTTGCTATCCAAACTATCCGGTTAACTATCAGCGTGCAAAATTACTCAAACACTTGGTTCTGACAAGAAATCCGAGTAAAAAATGCACAACTTTAAGGATTTTGAGCAAATGAAGAACTTCTTTATGGGGTTCTTATTATTCCTTCAGCAGAACTTCGATGGCTCCAATAAAATCAGTTGCTTTAGGCATCAATTCGTCTATTTCTTCTTCGCTTGAATAGGCAAAATCATCATAATCACTACTATGCCGACGTTCGAAAAGTAAGGAGAAACAACGTCCCAATTCACGTGAAAGACGACCGGTAGCGACGAAATGTAATCCTATCATCTGTTTGACACCTGCATGGGTACCGGGATTTATCTCGTGTTTAATAAGCAGAGCGACTGCTGCATAATAACAGGCATAATAAAGACGGTTGACAGCTGTATTATAATATCCCTGTTGTTTTAGATAGGGTATTTCTTTTAGCGTTTCTTTAGCACGTAGAAAACGGTAAGCTGACAGTGCCTCAATATTTTCCCGGTTTAATTGTTCTTTCATAGCACGATTCCCTCTTTCATTACATTCATACCAAAAGGTGTCTGGAAAGGACGGTTTTCCCAAATCTTTTTCAGCAAGACACGTGCATTTATTTGCACTCCCGTTTCTATTTCTATATCGTAGAGCGGAGTGATGATACGGTCTTCTTCTTTGATGGTCAATTTATTTCCGTCAACCAATATCAATAAATCAATATCGCTATCGGGACGTGCATCTCCACGTGCCTCACTACCATACAAAATGGCTTGCGCTTCCGGTGCCACCTGTGTTAATGCCTTGCGTATTCGTTCTACAATTTGTGGACGCTTCATATTTATTGCTTTTTATTTACGAACAAAGTTATATAAATTATTCGAGAAGTCAAGAGATACAGCTATTTATTCTCTTTAAGTGTTAAATGGCAGTTACTTATTTTATTGTATGCCGATTTCAGCTAATCCCATCGGTTCTCCATCATGTATCATCCGTGTTGCCTTCAACTGAATATAACGGGCTTTGACTGGGGTAAAGTAGACCGATTGCAGAATCGGATTATTCTTTATATTAGAAAATTCGTCTTTCGCTACTACCTGATTGATTGCATTGCTATCCGTTCCGACAGATATTTCATAGGCGGCGATTACACCTTTATTATATTCGCTTTGGTCGGGAAGGTAATGGAATGAAGTAATCGTACGTTCTTCTCCCAAGTCAATCAATACTGCATTCCCATTGATGAAACAGGCCGTTTGGTCGTTCTTATCCATGCATTTTTGTGCTTCTGCTGCGTCTACTCCGTTAAGAGTAAACGGGAAACTCTTCAGTTCTTCCGCTTTTGCGGTGTATATATCAGAAGTCTCTCCTGCATAAAACGCTTCAATATTATTGATACAGAGACAAGCACGTGAATCCGTGAAACGGATACGAATCTTATCGGCTGTGATTGTTTCGAAACGGAGAAGACGTTTGTAACCAACGGTTGTTGTTTCTTCATTGAGTTTCACGGGAAGCCATTCACCTTCCTGATTATATTCTACTACGAATGATTTGACACGCTGTCCGAGAGGAATGTATTCCTGCAACATCATACGGTTGATTTTCTCCGGTTGAGGCAAGTCGAATTCGATAGTGGCAGAGGTTACTTCGTCGTTAGTAGCCCAATAGGTATCGTAATCATTGTCTGTAACAGCTTTTGCAGAGAAAGCAGAACCTCGTTCGTCCGATGCTTTAGGAGAAAGACCAGCCAATAGGTTATTTGCCAGTTGTTTTTGTACATTCTTGTGGAAATTAACGGCGTTGGCAGAGTCTGTCGGATGAATCAGTCCATCACGGTCAACGGGGAAGTTCAGTAATAATGTTGCGTTGTGTCCTACGCTGCGGTAATACAAGTCGGTCAGGTCGTCCACAGTTTTTACACGGTCGTCTTCTTCGGGGTGATAGAACCATCCTGGGCGGATAGAAACGTCACACTCGGCAGCTACCCATTGGTTGCCGTCGGCATGACCGTATTGCAATTCACGATAGTTAGGATAACCCGGATAGACCTCTCCGGCACGAAGGAAAGACCAGTTGGTAGCTCCGGCAAATCCTTTCTCATTGCCTACCCAGCGACAACCCGGGCCACCATCGGAGAAGATTACAGCTTGTGGTTGCAACTCGTCAATCATCTTATAGGCTCTCGGATAATCATAATAAGTTTTGCGGTCGATAGTACGGCTATCTTTTGCACCGCCATACCAGCCGTCACCGCCATTAGCGCCGTCGAACCAGATTTCAAAAACGTCACCGTAGTTGGTCAGTAGTTCATTGAGTTGTTTATAGAAGTAGTCTACGTATTCGGGAGAACCATAATTGGCTTGATGCCTGTCCCACGGAGACAGGTAAACAGCGAATTTAATGCCATACTTTTTGCAGGCATCCGATAACTCACGGACGATGTCACCTTTTCCGTCTTTATACGGAGTGTTTCGAATGCAGTACTCAGTCAGTTGGGTAGGCCAAAGGCAAAAACCATCGTGATGCTTGGCTGTCAGGATCACTCCTTTCATTCCGGATTTTACAAAGGTTTGTACCCATTGTTCGCAATCCAGTCCGGTGGGGTTGAATGTTTTAGGGTCGGAATCTCCGTATCCCCATTCGCGGTCGTTGAATGTGTTAAGTCCGAAGTGTACAAAAGCGTAGGTTTCCATCTTTTGCCATTCTACCTGTTTAGCTTCGGGGATAGGCAAGATAGCTTCCGGTGCTTTTGCCGGTTGGCAGGCACTTAGTAGAAGAACTCCTGCGCAGAAAATAAGAGAGTGTTTTTTCATGGGGGTGATAATTAATAAATTATTAAATAGATAAATGAATTTGTTAGAGTGTGATTCCGAATACAAAATAGACCTGTTCCTCGTAAGGATTGGCTATCAGTTTTCCGAATATAGGCAAAGAGAAACCGGATGTTATTTTGATTTCTTTCGTTGCGGATAGTCCGACGTTCACTACATTGAATTTGTCGGAGTAGAAGCTCTCCCAAGGGGTAAATCCTGCTTCGATACTTAAATCTACCTCTTTCACACTGAACGGATAGCTCAGTTCGCAATAGCTCGACCAGGCGCGTTTCCCGTTTTCCCGGTAGTCATTTCCGGCAAATGTAGTGTACCAGCTTACTGATAACGGGAATTTCTCGCTGAGCATATATCCGGCTCCTACTTCAAAAGTATGTCCGGTGGAGTGTGAGTTGTAATTGAAATATTTGAAAGGCTCGTCTTCAGTTTGGGTAAAATAGTTGTTGGCGTAAAGAGTCAGGTTTTTATAGGCATATTCCAATGAAAGGTCTATTTCATTATTCTTTTCACGAAATTCGGTAGAGCCCCATGCATAAACGGTCAATCCTTTCCAGTTGAGCCCGAGTGAGGGTTGCACACTTGCATTTCCGCTGTCTATACCACGCCAGATATAGCTGCTGACAAAGTCCGCATTTACAAAAACTTCTTGTGCCTGTGCAAAGGCTGTGCAAAATAGGATTGCAATAAATACGATTTGTTTCTTCATTTTATCGGTTGTTCTTTCCATTAACGGATGACAAATATACGGAAAAAATGTATGAATCGTAACAAAACCAATTATATTCTACAGGAATAGCAGGTACGATGAACCACTACTTTATTGGCAGGCATACCGATACCTTGCAGCCTTTAGTGTAACAGGAATCAATACTTATACTGCCGCTGAGACGCTGGATGATGATACGGCAAATATAAAGCCCAAGTCCTGTGCCGGGTTTGAAATCATCTACTTTGGTAAACCGTTCGAATACCCACTCTTGCTTGTCGGTCGGTATGCCTATTCCCGTGTCGGTTATGGAAATAATCAATACTCCCTGTTCTTCGTCAATTCGACAGGTTAATGTAATTGTCCCTTTCTCTGTGAATTTGGCAGCATTACCCAATAAATTACCGATTACTCGAGAGAGGTAAAAAGCGTTTGTCGGTATGATTATTTCTTTCTTATCTGCTTCGGTGATACATAATATGTCAGGATTCAATATCCTGTCTTTCAGTATTTCCATTTCTTCTACACAAAGTCCGTATACGTCTGTGGGTTCAACCGGTAATGGTTCGTAAGAACTGACAAGTTCGGATAGTTCCAGTATATTGTTCACCATAGAAAGCAATGCGGTGGAATTGTTTAGTATTAATTCTTTGAATTCTACACGAGTCGCAGTATCCAGAGAATCATCCGTGATTAGTTCGGAAAATCCGGCTATAGAATTCAATGGAGTCCGTATTTCATGGCAGATGGAATTAAGAAAAGCGGTTTTCATTTTTTCGCTTTCGGTAGCTTTCTCGCTTTGTCTTTTGACCTCTTCATTGGCGACCATCAATTTCCGATGCATCTTTTTCAGTCGTTTTACCATATAGCGTTGGTAGATACTCCACGCAATTAGTCCTATTAATAAAATACAGGAAGCGATGAGCGCTATTTGTTTGTTTTTATAGGCAAGGCTCATTTTCTCCAGTTCCAGTTTGCTGACATCAAAGCGTGTCTGCATTTCCGCCATTTGCTGTTCCCTCTTTGTTGATTTGTTTTTTGTTTGTAGTCTATTGCCCTCTTTTAAAGTCAGATATGCATTTTTATAATCTTTCATTTTATAGTAGAGCCCTGCTTTTACTGTGTAGAGCGGGATAAGGACTTCCGGTTCATACTGTTTCGTAAGGATAGTAGAATCGATGTAGGTGATGGAGGCTTGGTAGTCTCCAATCGTTTTATAGTATCTTGCCCTGGTTTCGTATGTACTTTTCATCTTGTTTTTCTTTCGGGCTATTCCGATGTATTTTTCATAATACTTTTGGGTTTCCTTTTTATCAATAAGGTCTCCGAGAAAAATGATTAATGAATATTGCTTCATATAATAGTCTGATTCGTCAAGAAACTTTCTCTCGAAAGAGGTATTCAGACTGTTCCATTCTCTGTTTAATTCAATCATTTTGTTTATTTCATCTGCTGCCTTTTTATCCTCTGTTGCCGTGTATAAGTCCGACAATTCGTAACGGCATAATATTTCAAAATGGATTCTGTCTTTCATAGGGAATTTTGAAACTTTGTCCAGTGCTCGTTCTATATAAGGTATAGCTTTGCCGATTTCGCGGTATGCATGAGTCAGTAGAGATAAATAATCCAACGATACTCCTGTGAGGTATTCCCACCGGATTTGTTCCTCAACTGTCATTGCTTTCACTTCTTCATCTTTCAGTTCATTCAGTTCCTGTTCGATAAGTTCCAATGAGTTGTTTTTTCTCATTTCCATCCAAATATTGTAACAATACAGATAATTGACGAATAGCGTGTTGTGGCTTTCCGGAAGCACACGCTTGGCGATATCTATATACTGTTTTACTTTTTCCTTATCCTTCGCGGCATAGCTTTTGACGAGTGCGTCCAAAGCAAGTTTCGTAATATATTCATCTTTAGCCTTGACCGCTTCGGTGAGTGCCTTGTTCCAGTATGCAGGAGCGATATTTATACTATCGACATAAATATCAGCCAGATGTACATAGATGACAGCCCTCTTTCCGGTATCCGGACAGTCTTTTAATAAGTTCTGCAAACTATCTGCAGGGGTAGAGATTACCGTTGCAAACAGAATGTATGGAATCATTAGTAAAATTCCGGAGATAAGGCTGATTTGTGCTTTTGGGTTGTTCATAAGCGTATTTGTCTATAAAAGTATGTTACATGGCATCTCCTGCCGGTAATTTTGAGTAAGGGTATGTGATAATAATTTCCGGTTCTTCCCTCGGACCGGAAATAATGGTGTATGTCCCTCCGAAATATTCGATTGTCAGGCGATTAATCCGGTGGCGGATATCCACTTTCCGCGTTTGGAACTCCGAATCTGCAAGCGGAGTGTTTATGATACGGAACACAAACTGTTTTTCCGGTTCATTACGATACAGGGAGAACGTGATGAACCTTTGCACCTCACAGGAAACCGGATAAACGAGCGTGCTTAGAATGACTTCTGTGAAGCGTGCGATATCCAGTTGGAAAGCCTGTTCTTTGACAGTGGTTTTGAAATCAATCAGTATCTTTTCCCTGTTTCTCATTTGCGCTATGCTGACAATGTCCGAGCATAAAGGAATAATGTCATACTCCTGTATTTGCCATTTCGTTTTTCCGGCTTCCAGTCTCGACAAGTCAAGTACGTCATTCACCAGTTGTATCAGTTCGGTCGAATTGGTTTGGATAATTTCGGAGTACTCTTCCCACTGGGTGGCTTCTATGCTGTCGGGGTCTTGGGTCATTAATTGTGAGAAGCCCAGTACGTTGTTGAGCGTACTGCGGATGTCATAGCTCATGTTGGAAAGAAAGTGGCTTTTCACTTCATTTGCTTCTTCCGCTATATGAGTCATTTTCCTGATTTCTTCCTCCTCCTTTTTCAGCCTTTTTTTTACGTAAAAGATGCGGATAGTAGCAGGTATCAGAATGATTAATGCAATAATGATTAATGCCAGTTCGATTGTTTGGATAATCGACCGGTGCTTCTCCTTTTCAAGGAGCAATTCATCCATTTCCTTCATTTCGTAGATTTCTTCCATTTGGGTGGTGGACAAGTGCTGGTAGAAGGTATCTTTCTTAGCCAACAGACTGCGGAATAAGGGAATAGCTTCATCTGTCCGTCCTGCGTCGGCAAGTATTCCTGCCCGTTTTATCCGGTAGTCTAGCCCGTTGTTATCCGACACTCCTGAAAGTAAATTGACGGCGGAGTCTGCATAAATCAGTGCTTTGTCATACATTTGCGTAATCCGGTAATATTGGGCATATACGTCGTAATAGAGTCCGCGGCAGGGGATATAATCCGTAGGAGAGAAATATCCGTTCATCTTCTTGAGGTGAATACGGGCTTCGTCTATTTTTCCGTTTTGCAGATAATACTTGGCGTATAAAGTTTCCAATAAGAGATAACCGGTGTGATGAACCTTTAATTTGAATTTCGCTTCTTGTTGGGACAGTTTGTCCAGCACAGTCTCAAATTCTTTTAGATATTTCAGCGACTCTTCGCTCTCTATCGATGCGCATGCCAGGGATATCTCCTGTAAGATATCCTTTCTTTCTTCAAGAGAAGCGGTGGCAGGCAGCAGGCGATAAGCCTCAAATCCTGCGTTTTCTCCTTCCTTATATCGGGCGGACATCAGATAAGCGTTCATCAGGCATAGTTTCGCATAACGCATTCCTTTTATATTATTTGTTTTAGAGGCGAGACGATACATTTCTTCAGCCTGTGTGATGCTGTATTCTATTTTGTGTTCTATGATATGTATCAATATCTCCGCCCGTTTGGCAGAAAAATAAGTACTATAGTATTTATGATTCAGGGCTATTTCGGTCAGTTTGTCCATCCATAATTTGGTGTTTTTCCCGTCTTGGTGATTGAAATAATAGACAACATACGCATACATGGCAAGACACTGGTACTTTTTGTCATCTTGCGCGGCCGCTTCTTTCAGCAGCCGGTCCAGGTAATTGAGACAGGACGTTGACATGGGGTCTTGGTAAGCTAATAAATACAGGACGTCCAGCCTTGCCTCGTTGGCGGGTATGGTATCCAGTACATGTATCAGGCTGTCTTTGACAGTCATTGCTTGGGCGGGCTGAATTTTTATCAACCCCAGCAATATGATGCAGAATATACCGATTCGTTTCATGCCTGCTCCTCCTTTCTTCCTTCCACCGGACGGACGGGGTGTGTGAAACAGAATCTGCATCCGTCGGTATATGCCGGGTCTATCCATATTTTTCCACCAATGCGTTCTATAATCAGTTGGCAGATAGACAAACCGAGTCCCGATCCCTGTGCCGTTTCGTTCAGCTTTTCGAAACGGCTGAAGATGTTCGCCTGTTTCTCCAAAGGAATCCCGCAGCCTGTATCCGTCACGGAAAAAAATGCATACTCATCCGATTGCAATCCTACTTCAAGGGTAATGCTGCCTTCGGCAGTGAATTTGGTGGCGTTGATGAGAAGATTGATGAGCAACTGTTGCAAACGTGAATCATCTGTGTATAGTTGCAGTGAGGTGAGCGGTGTTTTAAAGCGGAGTTCAGCCCGGGTTTGTTTTACTTTGTTGACGGTGTCGATAACATTATTGCAGACGGCAATAGCGTCGTGGTAGCCGAAGCTGAACTTCATTTTGCCTACTTCCAGATTAGTCAGGTCGATTACGTCATTAATCAGTTTAAGCAGCAAGTCCGAATTTTGTTGTATGACATCACTGCATTGCCGACGAGTTTCCGTATCCAGTTTCTGGTCGGTCAGTAGATTGGAGAAACCGGAAAGGGCACTAAGCGGAGTACGGATTTCATGACTCATGTTGGAGAGAAAAAGGCTTTTGGCGTGCATGGCACTTTCCGCATTTAGCCGTGACTGCTCAAGGAGTTTTTTTGATTCGGCAATCTTCTTGTTTTGTTTCAATATATGTAGCGCCAGATAAATAATGACAGTCAGGATGACAGTTCCGATAAGGATACCACCCATGAAAATACGATTGTGCTCAATCTTGTTCTCCACTTTCATCCGGCTTTCCTGATAAGAGGCGCGCAGGCTGTTGATGCGGTGTGTATAACTGGGAGAAGCGATAGAATCGGTGATATGGCTGATTTTATCGTATAGTCGGGCGGCTTCTTGAGGGTTTCCGGTTTTTGCGAGCAAGTCTGCTTTCAGGTAGGATACCTGTAAGTAGCTTATCGACCGCATTTTTTGTTTGATACTTTGCAACACGTTGTCATAACATGACAAGGCGAGTTCGTTTTCCCCGATTGCTTCGTAGTATAATCCTCGGGAGCAGAGCAAAGGGGAGTAATAATAGGGCTCTTTGCAGGAGTCATAAATCTTTTCCGCTTCATGGAAACTGTCTTGTGCTTTCTGCAGTTCTCCTACCATTATATAATATGCCACATCGGAACAATAATGGAAGAACAGGATGGTTCGGTTGGTATGTATGGCATCCGATTTCAGTAACATTTCCCTGTAGACTTTCGCTTCTTTCGGGTTGCGTTCCCTGATAAAGATAGCCTTCAGGTGCAACATAGCCATTTCTTTGTAATAGTTGCCTTCCGAAGAAGATACGGGCTGAAGGATTGCTTCTTTGTAAGCGTCGATTGCCTCCTTGGACATATTTGAACAGTAATAGGCATCTCCGATAGCTGTATTGGAGAGTGCTATTCCTAAATCATATTTCAGGGTTTCGGCTTTTTCATACATAAGTCGTGCTTCATCGATAGCTTGTCCGATGTTGCCATGTAAAGAGTGTACATGTACTAGTAGTTGTTTGATTCGGAATAAAAGTTCTGTTTGGTTCTCTTGTTCGAGTATCGGGCTTAGCTTCTGTTCCCAGATTATGATACTGTCTATAGAGGCTATCGAATCATAAGCAAGGTTGGTGTTGATAAGATGCTGTAAGGCGTACAAATGTTCGGAAATCCTGTCCTTTGAATGTAATGGAATACATACAAGCAGGTTGATGATAAATGATATGTAAACAGCCTTTTTCATTTGGGGGATGTTTTGTTGCGTGAGTGTTTATTATTTCTCCCCAAAAATAAGCAAAAAAAGTAATAATTGCCCTACAAATTACGACAATTATTACTTTTTCTTTCCTTTAGAATGTCACGTCCATCTTCAGTACGAAAGTACGTGGAGCGGCCACTGCCATCGGACGGTAACTGTATTCCTTGTTGAACAGGTTGTTTACCATAAATTGGAATGCCACTTCTTTGGTTGCTTTCACACCGAAGCGGAAATCAACGGTAGCATAGGGCGTATTATGCTTGTCCCAGTAAGTAGCCAGTGTCTCGCCTTTTGAATAACCGAAGAGGATACCGCGTACGTAATCCATCAGGTCATTTTGCATTTTGGGACGCTCGTCCATCATCAGGTAATCCACTGCAAGAATCTTGCTCTTCCATGCCACGTTGGCACCTACGTTGATACGTTTCCATTGGAAATCTACCGTAGCTTTGAAGCTATGTTTCGGGCGGTATTTCAGATACTTTCCGGTGTTTGATTTTTCTTTCATTTGCAATGGGTCGGTATAAAGACCTTCTACGGCGTTGCGTTCCTGATAATCTGCGTCGCGGGGTTCAGTATATACATATCCCAAGTTATAGAACAGCTTCGTATTCTTATTGAAGTTGTACACACCATTTGTCGAGATTTCAACTCCGTAGATTTGAGCTTTCGATACGTTGTGGAATTGGGCGCCGATGCCGAAACCTTTGCCGTCCGACAACATTTGGATGGCATCACCGATGCTGTTAATCATCGTATAATTGGCATTGTTGAACAGTCCGAACTGGAATTCAACCATGTCTTTATATTGCGTATAGAATCCGGCAACGTCTACAAATCCCTGGAAATTACCAATCTTATATCCTTGTTTGAATCCAAGTTCTGCATTGAATCCTTTTTCAGGGTTGATGTTCAAGTTAGGATAAACACCGACACCGCCAATATCCTTACGTAGATATTTCTCATTGATAGACGGGTTACGATAACCTTGTCCGAAGCTGGCGCGGATAAAGCTGTAATCAGCCAACTGATAGTTCAATCCGGCACGGAATACGGGGCGGAAGGGAACTTTTGTTCCGAATATCTTAGTTTCCGCTTCGCGGTGGTGGTTGTTCACACGGTAGTATTCGGCACGTACACCGGCGGATACACTCAGGCGATCCCAGAAACGTTGGTCGTACTGGAAGAAAGCGGCGATGTTATCGCTTTTGTACACTTCATCCATGATGGCGGAATCATAGCGGATATGTTCGAAAGTTGCTCCGGTAGTGATTTGTGCGCCACAGTCCCATTTCTTGTTGAACTGGTAGTCGAGATAATAGTCGAAGTTCTTGTCAGTCTGAGTTTTCGGATTGTTACGTGAGGGATTGATTACATTGGATAACCAGGGAACAAGGTCGCTTGGTAATTTTCCATCCTGTACTAACTTGTCCAAATCACTCGGTAATCCGTTATCCATTGTCCATGAGATAAGGTCGCAGTAATCGGCAGTGGTTGCGTTCGGGAAGATGTTGCCCAGTGAAGTGAATACTCCGTTCATGGCATCTTCTAAATTTCCGTTGATAAGTCCTGAACCGATACCTACCAGTGCCGGATAGAGCGAACTGTAATCACCGCCTGCGATATTCTGTATGGTTTGGGCGTCTGTTCCCATATTTCCTAAAATATCAGTAATGGATGTTCCGTCAGTCGGGCGCACGATATTGTCGGCACTATAATAGAAACGTCCTTTAATCTTATGTGATGTACCGTTTTCGGGATTCACGTAGTTGATGAACGGGTCGATATGGAAGTTGTTCTCTTCACGTCCCATGTTGGTGAAAGGAGAGGGCTTGTACACTTCCGTCGGTGAACGCCAGATGAAGAAGTCACCATACTGGTTGGAAAGGAAATCCACATTAAATCCATAATTCAGGATTTTCATTCCCATATCCGGTTGGTGGTAAGTCAGGCTGCCACCCATGCGGAAACGTTTGTTGTATCCTTGTTGACGATATCCTTCGTCCGTGAAAAGATTGATACCGCCACTGACATCAAAATTACCGATGCGGCGGGAGTGGGAGAGGTCGAATCCTTCATAAATCGGATTCCGTACACCGCTAAGAAGGCTTCCGCGGAGAATCGGTTTCACGGCATACTTGTCGTCTTTCCAAAAGCTTTTGTCACTCCATTGGTATTCGTCATTCTCTGCATCTCCATATACACCGACATAGGCGCTGAAACGTGTTTTCGGTGTCAATCCCGGACGTGCGGTACGGATATTGATAATACCGTTCAAAGCTGACGAGCCATACAGTACGGAAGAAGCTCCTTTGATAACTTCCACTTGCTCTACATTCTCCAAAGGAACGGTGTTCCAGTTTATTTCTCCTGTTTTCGGATTGAGCGTGCTCATACCGTCTACCAAAATCTGGCTGCGCGCACCTACTCCGTAAGTCCACCCGCTACCACCACGCATGGAAGGCTGTTTGTCTATGATGTCTACACCGGGAAGCGTGCGGAGAGTAGAAGAAATATCCGTTGGCGCCTGGCGGGCAATGTCTCCCGATTTGACAACGTCCATAGAGACAGTGACGTCACTTAACTTCTGCTCGAAACGCCCGGCACTGACTACTACTTCTTCCAGTAGTTTAGTGCTTTCCTTCATGTAAACGTCTTTAGTGATTACTTCACGTTTGCCAATGACGATAGGCATCAGTACATCATCATAGCCTACATAACTGAATACAAGGTCAACTCCGCCTTCGGGCAGTTTGATTTCATATTCTCCGTTGATGTTGGATACTACTCCCTGGTTGCCGTGGAGCTTGTAGGTAACGGCAGCGCCCACCAACGGTTCGTTGGTTTTTGCGTCGTATATATGTCCTTTCAGAGTCTGTGCAGTGGCGCAGACGGAGAAAAGAGTGAGAACAGTTAATAGTGTATATAGTTTTTTCATTGTTCTATATTATGAAATAGGAGTTACTTGAATAAATCACATTTAATTAAAAACAGCAGTTATGGTGCCGGAAGGTGTTCCGGTAATCCGCAAATATATTCCTTGGCAAGAATTTGCGTTAATATAACAATCTTGTGTGAAGGTTACAGGATAGCCCATGGCTGTTGATTTTGTACCCTTTGGAATCTTAATTCCGTCATAAGTCAAATCAGTCATAGTCAGATCAATAGGTATTTCTAAAATTGTGAGACCACTAATAGATAAGCTGATTGTGTTACCATTAGGAGTCGCTGTTACCGTAGCCGGACCATTAGATAAGGGTAATAGACCTGCCTTTACATTCAGATTTCCATTAAATGTCCAATCCTCGTTTAGAGAATTGTTGATTGTACTTTCCGGTTTCACAGTGGTGTGAGTTTCCGCGTTCATACTTGCTCCTGCAAGGAGAACAGTCAACATAATCAAATATATCTTCTTCATATTCGTTACAGTTTTATTGTTTTGATTTATATAAGTAAACTCCTATTTTTATGTTCGATTCGTTCAAATCTTTTCTAAGTGTAGGTAATAAATCGGTGATCTTCTGATTTCCTAGGGTCGGTTTCAACATAGGAGGAAGCATATCACCTGCCAACTCACCAATTGTCTTATCCAGCATATCGGGAGCAACTAGCTTCAGTATGTCGGGGAGTATATCAAGTATAGGTATCAGAACTTTTATTTCCGAAGGATCCATATATATAATGTAATCACCTTTTATCTTGGTTTGCTCGAATTCGTCACCTACAAAATCACGCATTGGATTTTCTTCAATATGAAACTTAATTCCGGTCGTTGTCCATTGAGCCAGTTTGGAATACAAATCTTTTAATATATCTATTGATATGCTGCGTGTTTCTGTTTTATCACTTTGTATCTGACGTAAAATCATATCAATATTGGGAATTATATAAAAAGTAGAAGCGTCTTCCATATAATAATTCGCAAGATTGATGCCGGATAGTTTATAATCCGAATCAGGACGTTCGTTTACGTAAAGTCCTCCTGTGGTTGTGAGACTGGTGGGTAGAATATCTGTGAATGTTACTCCTTCAGGAAATCCGGCATAATGAGCTGTAATATTCCCGTCAGATTGAAAAGTTATATCATTTAGCATAATGCTGAAGATATTATCCAATAAAGGCTTTGCGAAAAAGGCGAAGATCCAATTGATTGTGTTTGTTTTGTCATTCTGATAATAGCTTGAATAAGAATATGCTGTCAACCAAACAAAATCCTCATTCTCTCCCTCTTCTGGCAAAGCATTATGCACCAAGTACCATGTTCCGTTTCCACCATTACCGGACAGCATGTTTCCCGGCAGTTTCACCTCACTCACATTTAATGTCAGTTTGCCTTTTGTCACCTTTCCTTCATACTTGAACGAGATATTTCTCGCCGTGGTCAAGTTACCTGAAAAAGAATATCCTTCTTCATCTCCGATGATAGGAACATTAGTCAGTTTCAGTGTTTCTTCTCTAGGGATAATATTGTATAGAGTGATGTTAGCATCCTCTCCTTTCACTGTACTGAAGTCGACTGATTTGCCAATCAATTCTTCTCCACTGTATGTCAATGCCAGGTTAGGATTCGGATTGGTTAATTTGTTTGAGTAGTTTGCGGTTACTTCTACCGGATCGGGACCGGGATAGTCTTCATCACAGGACGTGATGAAAGGGACTGTAAGGCAGAGCAGGCTGCCGAATAAGAATATTGATATTTTTTTCATTGTTTCTTATTTTATATGACTGTTGTTATTGTGTGACGGGAACAAGGTCCAGACCTATGTTGACAGTTTCCATTAATTTCCATGGTTCACCAAGCATCATTGATAAATCAAGTTCTATTCCCCCGAGGTCAACTTTAATTCCGGAAACCACGTTGATAATCGGAGTCAATGTTTGATAATCAAGATATAGATATGTGTGTCCATCTTCTGTATGAGTAATATTCATCGGGATTCCGTCTTTGATACATGAGAATAATGCAGAGAATGTTGTTTCATCTGTATTAACAATGTACCCGAGTACTTGATTATTAATAATAGTATTAAGAATTCCCAGCAAATTTTTAAGGCGGATTGGATCGGTTTTGAAGATTGCCTCGGTAATACCGTTAATGAGACCGCTATCAACTTGTTGCTGACTATTTTTTATGACTTCGTTGATAATAGCGGGAATATTAAGTTTTAATAAAAACTTACCATTTACTTTACTCCAGTATGCCAATCCGGTTGGAGAAGGCAGATAAGTACGGCTGTTTACTAATTTCTGGATTTCTGGTCCGGCATTCTCTTGGCCAACTAAAGACATTATTTTTTCCATGTCAATAGGGTCAGAAGAATAATTAGCTATGATAGTACCATTATCTTCAATCTTAATGTCTTTGATTAATTGAGGAATAAGTATTTGAAGTATGTTTCCCCCTATGACTCCGATAATTGACATCATAACTGCATCATCTTCGAAACCTTCTTTCGGTATCATGTCCAAATAAGCGGCACCTTTGAATTTAACGTATAGAAATTCTTCATCATTAGTAATCATTTCGAATGTTCCGAAACTATAATTTTTAGCCAATTCAGAAGAATTTGCCATTTTTACATCTACCGCCAACTTCATCGCTTTCGGAGTAATGCTACCACTATACTTTACCGTAGCTCCCCCCATCGTGATATTAGTTCCACTGAACGTGTAGTTACCCTTTTCTTCATTCTCATAAAGTTTGATACCATTAATAGGAGTACTGGCTTCTCCCGGAATCACATCATTCAGTGTCAACGTCCCCGTCTCGCTGTCTTCTGTCTTAAAACTGACAGTTTTTCCAATTAATTTCTCTCCACTGTAGGTTAGGTCTAACGTATATGGCTTAATATACGAGCCATATTCCTGGCTGATTTCTCCCGGCCAAAATAGCTTGTCATTGTAAGTCTCTTCACATGATGTAAAGAAAAAAACTGCACAAGCTACCCAAAATAGTTTCTCTAAGTTTCTCATTTTGTTTCTTGCTTTTATTGCATATTTAATAAATCTTTGCAAAGTTCGGCTAACAATCCTTTATTAACAAGGTCTATTTTTCTATAATGATGTTCTATTTTTAATTATTTGGGGTGAAAAGGTGAATGAAGTAGAATTTTTAGTGTTCTATTTTTAATATGAATTGTTCTTCTTTTAAGAATGGACTGTTGAGGATAAGGATTAGTGTGAACCTATGGAGTGGTTTCTGTTGAAATATAGAGAAATGTAAAATCCAGTATTCTTAAAATATGACTGTACATAAAAATGGAACGTTTTATGCATTTTCTATCCTCAAAATAGGACTTCCATAGAGGCGTGGATGAAAATATGCCGTGAATCTGCAATGGGAAAGAAGAGAGAAGATAGATTTATTGCTTGAAATAGTTCTTTTTGTGATTCCTATTAACGAAAAGGAAACAAATAGGTCGGCTTTCTGTCGATATGCAGCTATTTGTTACGTAGATAATCAACGGGTTTTAATACGAAATAGCTCGAAAACAACCCTTATTTCAACTAATAGTTGCTTCCTCACCGGGGATTAATCGCTTGGTCGGTGAGCAAGAAAGTGTTCCTCACCGAGGAACAATGTGTTTCTCGGTGAGGAACAAATACCATCAAACCCGAAAAAACAAATATTCATCCCTGATTTATACATAATAGGGGACTAAATATGCATATTCTTGCATTAGTTTATGCAGTTTTTTCTCTATTAGCTTCGAAAATTACCTGTCAGCAGATGGCTCAATCTTAAAAATGGGACAGAATAGAGCAAAATTGTTTGTCGCCACAATAAAGCCTATTCACCGATAAGAATCCCCCGTTCATTGATTTTTTTTCCTTTTCTTCTTTCTCTGTCATACATTTGTTATAGAATTGTAACATCGAATACCCCAAGCCCTATGAATATAAACGAAACGTTCCATATTGCCCCCGCACTTTCCACTTTCTCACCCATTTCTTTGGAAGAGATGAACACCATCCGTTTAATGAACCGTACAGATACGAAATATATTGTTTCGCTGCCTGTCCTGATGGATGTACTACGGCGTGCAAGTCAGTATTATCGTGTACAGGAAGTAGAAGGGGAACGAAATATCGCCTATCATACTACCTATCTTGATACACCGGATTACGCTATGTACCTGGCGCATCAGAACGGAAGAGTGATACGTGAAAAGATACGTGTACGAACCTATGTTGCTTCCGGCCTGACATTCCTTGAAGTGAAAAATAAGAATAATAAAGGGCGCACGGATAAAAAACGTATCCGGGTGCAAGGAGTCGATTCTTTACATGTGGATGGTGGAGAAGAATTTCTTCGTAATCACGCCTGGTATGAGTTATCCGCCTTAGACCTTCTTTTAGAAAATCATTTCCATCGCATTACATTGGTGAATAAAGCCATGACAGAACGCCTGACCATTGATACAGGCGTACATTTCCATCATCTTCTAACGGGCACGGAAGCCAAACTCGACAACTTGGCAATAATAGAACTGAAACGCGACGGAAGAACCTATTCACCTATCAGTGAAATACTGCGCGAACTACATGTACGCCCTTCGGGAATTAGTAAATACTGCGTAGGAACCGTATTAACGGCAGGTGAGTTGAAATACAATCGTTTCAAACCCAAATTGAGACTCGCACAAAAAATTGCAAAGCGTAAGATAATGGATATATAATAAGGTAATGAATATATAATATTAAAATTGAATAGTATGTTTGACGAACTGAGTGATATTACATTGATAGAAACGCCATTACTGGATAGTGCGGGTTTTATGGAATTGCTGCTGCGATTCTTCTTCAATTTATTGGTCGTATCCTGCATTATCCATTTGTTCTACTATCCGAAGAGCAAACGGCGCGATTATTACTTCACCTTTACTCTGATCAGTATTAGCATCTTCCTGATGATTTTCCTCTTGGGAAGTGTCAAGTTGAAAATCGGCTTTGCCCTCGGATTATTCGCCATTTTCGGCATCATACGTTACAGGACGGAGTCGATGCCGGTACGCGAGATGACTTACCTTTTTGTCATCATCGCTATCTCCGTGATAAATGCCCTTGCCGTAGCTATCAGCCATGCCGAATTGCTGTGTACCAATCTTCTTTTTATAGTAAGTATATGGATTTGTGAAAGCAATCGATGGCTGAAACACATCTCGTGCAAATTGATTCAGTATGACAAGATAGAACTGATAAAGCCCGAACGGGAACCGGATTTATTGCGTGACCTTCGTGAACGTACAGGGCTTGACGTACTTCGTGTGGAAATCGGGCACATAGACTTCCTGCGTGACACTGCTATACTGAAAGTCTATTACGAGCCTTTGAGAGATGAGATAAATACGATAGATACTCTAACCCGCCTTCCTAAGGAAAATGAATGAGAATATGAACGACCAGAAAAACAAAAAAGGACAAACCCGCTTCAAAAGAGCAGGAATGTATCTGACGGGCTGTTTGTTATTGCTGTGCATGGCAGAAACGACCCGTGCCCAAAGTGATGATTTCGGCATATGGACCAGTGCGGAAGTGAAGAAAAAACTATTCCCCGGATTCGACGCTTCTTTAGAAGGCGAGTTCCGTACCAGGGACGGATTGCAGACAGTAGAGCGTTGGTCAGGTTCGGCAGGTGTTTCCTATAAAGTGTTCCGTTGGCTGAAAGCATCCGCCGGATATACATTTATCAATTACTACCATCCGATGGAGACAACTAAAAAAGGAAATTATATCCCCGAGTACTGGCAAGCGAAGCATCGCGTTCAGTTGTCACTGACAGGAAAAGTGGACTGGCGCCGTTTCACATTTTCTCTTCGTGAACGATGGCAGTACACCTATCGTCCCAGCCAGTCCGTTGCGAAATACGACGGAGACGACGGGAGCGCGAAGAATGATGAATATATCAGTGGAAAGGGGAAGAATGTGCTTCGTTCCCGTTTACAAATAGAATATAATATACGTAAGTGCGCTTTCACCCCCTATACTTCGTGCGAACTGTCTCATTCACTAAATGACAATGCAGCTTTTGAAAAACTGCGATGGACATTGGGGACGGAATGGAAACTAAGTAAAAAATATTCCCTTGATTTCTACTATCTGTATCAGAATAAAGCGGATGATGATGAGGCGAACGGGCATGTGGTTGGCGCAGGATACTCGTTTAAGTTTTAATGTATAAAGCGGAAAGTTATGAAAAAGAATGTGTTGTTTTGGATGCCGGTACTGTTACTGCTGTTGGTGAACTGTACGACGGAGTCATTCGACTTCGGTGGGGAAGAAGGAATATTGGTCGAAGGTTCGGGCGGTGGAAGCAGCCAGCCTGACCCGACGGTTCCCGAAGAATCGGGGGATTTGTTGGGATTTACCGTCGCTTTCGATGAAAATGATGAATTGACTTACGGGAGTATGCCGGAAACAGTTCCGGCGGATGATGAAGACTTTATAGAAAATTCCGAATTTACGTCCGTAGTGACCATTGTTTATAACGGAACGACAGCGACGGTAAGCAACAGTGTTTCCGGCGTAGAAGTGTCTTCCAACGGGGGACATGTGGTAGTGAATTCTGCGGTCAGTAAAGTGGAATACGTGTTGAGCGGAACAACGGCGAACGGTTCGTTCAAAGTATATAGCGATAAAAAGTTCAAACTGTCGCTAGCAGGAGTGTCTATCCTCAATCCGGTGGGCGCGGCTATAAATATACAGTCATCCAAACGTGTATTTGTGGTATGCGCGGACGGGACGACAAATATCCTGGCAGACGGTTCTTCGTACACGTCGGCCACCGAGGGCGAAGATATGAAAGCCTGTTTCTTCAGTGAAGGACAGCTTGTATTCAGCGGCAGCGGTTTGCTGACAGTCACCGGAAACTATAAACATGCCATCACGAGTGACGAATATGTACGTTTCCGTAGCGGATGTAATATTACAATTCCCGCTGCCAGGAAAGACGGTATCCATGTCAATGACGCTGTTGTTATCGGCGGCGGAATCCTGAACATATCTTCCACCGAAGACGCCATCCGGTGCGAAGACGGTGGAATCACGATGACAGGCGGCTTTGTGAAAGTATCTACAACAGCCAACAAAGCACATGGGCTAAAATCTTATCTGGACGTAGCAATCAGTGGTGGTGCCATCCAGGCACAAGTGGCGGGAGCCGCCTCGAAAGGAATATCCTGCGATGGCAACCTGACCTTTTCGGGTGGAAAATTGACAGCCTTCACCTCTCAGACCGCCCTCTACGAAGACAATGATTTAAGCTCGTGCGCCGGAATCAAATGTGACGGCAATATCCTGATTACAGGTGGTGAAATAGCCATCCAAAGCACAGGCGGAGCCGGCAAGGGGATAAACTGCGATGGTTCTATCACCATCAGTGACGGTACGGTGAAAGTCATTACCACCGGCACCCAATGTGTATATGGCAAACTCGACTCATCGGCAAAGGGAATAAAGGCGGACGGGGCACTGACAATCAATGGCGGAACCGTATTGGTGAAAGCTACCGGCGGCGAAGGCAGTGAAGGTATCGAAAGCAAAAGCGTGCTGACTGTGAATAACGGCATGATTGCCGCCCTCTGTTACGATGACTGTATGAATGCCAGCAACAGCATTGTCATTAACGGCGGTAATATCTACTGCTACAGTTCCGGCAACGACGGTATTGACTCCAACGGCACACTGACTATCACAGGCGGAGTGATTGTATCATCCGGCACTACCTCTCCCGAAGAAGGATTCGATTGCGACCAGAACACTTTCAAGATAACCGGTGGCATTGCCCTCGGCATTGGTGGCGGGACGAGTACGCCTACTTCCGGTGTATGTACACAGCGTAGCGTTATTTATGGCGGTTCGGGCTCGAATGGAGAATATCTTAATATCCGGTCTGCCGACGGAACCGATATTCTGACTTACCAGATTCCCCGGACTTATTCTCAGATGACAGTCTTGTTCAGTAGCCCGAACCTGACGTCGGGCGGAAGTTACACAATCTCGAAAGGCGGAACCGTTTCCGGCGGCTCCGAGTTCTTCGGTTTATATACGGGAGCAACCTACTCCGGTGGTACGCAGGCGGCAACTTTCACAGCCGGCTCGATGGTGACGCAAGTCGGCAGTACGTCCGGCGGTGGCGGTCAGCCTGGTGGCGGTGGCGGACCCGGCGGATGGGGATGGTAAACAGCAGTTTACCGTCGAAATCCGTCCTTTGGTCGATTCTATTTGGGATAAAGCAGTGCCAGTCCTACCTTTGTCCCGCTAACTTGGAATAAATGGAGCATGGAACGACAGCGTAAGCAACAATTGCTGGAACAGGGCATTTATGGAGCCATTTGGGTTGTAATATTCCTTCTTCCGCTGATAGGCGGATACTTTGCCATGAGTGGCGGACTCGAAAGAGAAGAAATCCGCATGATTATTCGCGACTCATGGCTAGGTATCCTTCCTTTCTTCATGCTTTTTTTGCTAAACAATTACGGACTGGTTCCCTATCTCCTTTTCAAGAAAAAATACGGGCAGTATTTTGTTTCATTGTTTTTGTTGATAATTGCTGTGTGCTGGTTCGTTCCGTCCCCTTATATGGAACGCTTCAGAAAAGACTTCAGGCACGACGGCTTGCATCGTGACGTGAAAGAAAGTCCAAGAGACCAAATTATAAAGATGAGAGAGAAGAGCAGGGAGAAAGGAGAGGCATACTGGAATGAGCCTGAGCGTGAAAAGCCCCCTATGGAAATGGGAAATCCTAAAGGTGGTCCTAAAGCTTTTCCCAAACGGGGGCCTCTTCCTTATCCCCCCTTTGGAATCCGTTACCTCATTCATTTTGCCATTGCTTTTTTGATGGTAGGGTTCAATATTGCCATCAAACTTTTCTTTAAGTCTTTCCGCGACGAAGAAATGCTGAAAGAACTCGAACACCAGCGTTTGCAATCCGAATTGCAGTACCTCAAATATCAAATCAACCCTCATTTCTTCATGAATACGCTCAATAATATTCATGCATTGGTGGACATTGATACGGGAAAAGCGAAGAGCACGATTGTCGAACTCTCTAAATTGATGCGCTATGTGCTGTATGAAGCGAGCAATAAAACCACCCTGCTTTCACGTGAGGTGCAGTTTCTCGAGAACTATGTCGGCTTGATGAGCCTGCGCTATACCAACAAAGTCTCTATCGAGATGTATTTCCCTGCCGAAGTGCCCAAGGTAGAGATTCCCCCCTTGCTCTTTATCTCTTTTGTGGAGAACGCCTTCAAGCATGGCGTCAGTTACCGGAACGAGTCTTTCATCCGCGTCCTTGTACAGTTGGAAGAAGACAACCGCCTGTCTTTCCGTTGCACGAACAGCAATAACGGCTCGGCGGATGAACAGCATCACGGCATCGGGCTCGAAAACGTACGGAAGCGTCTGCGGCTACTGTTCGGCAATGATTATACACTTTCCATTACGGACGAGAAACAAACTTTTGATGTGTTACTTATTATACCTTTATTATAATGAAATGTTTAGCAATAGATGACGAACCGTTGGCATTGGCACAAATCTCGGATTATATATCCCGTGTCCCTTTTTTGTCTTTAGTGAAATCCTGCCAGGATGCTTTCGAAGCAATGAAGGTATTGGCGGAAGAAGAAGTAGACCTGATATTCGTGGATATCAATATGCCCGATTTGAACGGACTGGACTTTGTACGGTCACTGATTAGTCCGCCATTGGTCATTTTCACCACCGCCTATTCGGAATATGCGGTAGACGGCTTTAAACTGGATGCCGTGGATTACCTGCTGAAACCGTTCGAGTTTCAGGATTTGCTGAAAGCGGCGGACAAAGCCCGCAAACAGTTTGAATACCGGTTATTGGAACAGCAGGGAGAACTGGGAAACGCTTCGCAGATAAAAGGGGACTCGCTGTTTGTGAAGAGCGATTATAAGGTAATCCGTATCGACGTGAACAATATCCGCTATATAGAAGGTATGAGTGAATACGTGCGTATCTTTGTAGAAGGAGAGGACAGGGCGGTTATCACGCTTGCCAGTCTCCAGAAAATGGAAGAACGGCTTCCCACGCATTTCATGCGGGTTCACCGTTCTTATATTGTCAATCTTCGAAAGATTACCGAAGTTTCCCGTCTCCGTATTATCTTCGATAAGAATACTTATATTCCTGTCAGTGATAATTATAAGG
Source organism: Bacteroides faecium (assembly GCF_012113595.1). Taxonomy (NCBI): domain Bacteria; kingdom Pseudomonadati; phylum Bacteroidota; class Bacteroidia; order Bacteroidales; family Bacteroidaceae; genus Bacteroides; species Bacteroides faecium. The sequence goes on along the minus strand of NZ_CP050831.1, from coordinate 6,296,703 downwards.
ATAAATTCACCGAATATATCGGAAAACTGAGCCTTTCTTAAGAAACTGTATCTTTCCTGATAAGAATAACTACTTATTTGATGCCCAGTTTCTTGGCGATTTCCTTAGGAAGCGCATCTTTGTGTACCAGGATGTTCATAGTCTTGTAGGCTACGAATGCTTTGGAAGCATACCAGATACCCTTGTATTTGCCCGCTTTACCCCAGGAGTTCTTCACCATGAAGTATTCTTTTCCGTTTTGGTCTTTAGCGATACCATAGATTACCATTCCGTGGTCGTCAGTCGTTTCCCAGTTATCGAAAGCTGTTTGACGCATTTCCTGAGTGATTTCCATTTCCTGGAACGGTTTGGTAGTCATTTCTTTCTGCTTGTCAGCAGCCGTCAGACCTGTCCAGCGAGCCATATCCGAACCGCTAAGTTCAGCGCCTTTCGCTGCATCCGGCATTACGGCAGTACCATTGCGTGTGAAACCTTGTTCGCTCACGTCGCTGCCCCATGCGAAAGTATAACCTTTCTTTACGGCGTTGTCCATTACAGCCATCAGTTCGTCGATAGGCAGATTGTAAGACAAGCCGTTGCGCCAGTTATCCTGAATTTCGATAGCGAATTGGGAATAGAACGGATGATGCGTATAAGAAGTCAGTGATACGTAATCGTCAGGATTCAATCCCAGTGATTCGGCAAAAGATTTCGGAGTATATTCCTTGCCTTTATAAGTGAAGTTTTCCGGGCATTTACCCAAATAAGTGTCATAGATAGCTGCCAGTCCGTTTTTCCATACCGGAGTCAGCTTGCTCAGTTTGCCCTTGGCGATGGCGTTGATATAGCCGGAAGCAACAGCGTCCAGTTCGTTATGTACCGGCAGCGTATCACCATACATGATTCCCGGCATCACTTCCTGCGGAACGATACCATAATTCTTGATGCAATACATTACATCGTAGAAACTTCCGCCCGGAGAAAAAGAACTGTCACCATGATAACGTACATAGTTTACTCCGCGGTCCTGCATCGTTTTGTGTACCACAAACATTTCAGCCAGGTCATATTCGCCTTTGCCCATACGAAGTAGTTCTGATTCTACAAATCCGAGAGTGGAGAAACTCCAGCACGTGCTCGAACGGTTCTGATTCTTGATGGAAGTAATCGGGTTTTCTTTCACTGTCGTGAATACAAATCCCTCTTGGGGTTTTGCGTCTTGTGCCGTCATGCTCAGGCTGCATAAGCCCAAAGCAGCGATAAGGATACTTTTTTTCATTCTTATGACATTCATATTAAATTTGTTTTGGCCACAAATATAACGATTCCTCTCTTGAAAACCATCCATTTGGATTCAATTTGCATAAAAAAAGAATGAATATTACTGTATCTTGGCGCGATAGGTTCGTTCGGAGAAGGTAATATTGAGGAACAGGGACAGGCTGTTTTCACGTTGCATACCGGCGGGTACCTTCATCTGTCCCTTGTATTTCAGTCCGATGGAAAGTACATTATTATTGCGCAGACCCAAATTCAGCCCCGTACTCATATAGTATTCAGTCGCCTTTTTCTTTTGGATGACAATGTAGGAATTGTTGATTCCCGTTCCCAGCAACAAGCTGACCGGATTACGGTACACATTGCCTAAGGTATATCTTCCCCCCAGTGACAACCGGTGCTGATTCTCAAAACTGATATTGGATTGTGAAGATTGCATCCGGCTCCAGTCCACATACTTATAATCAACGGTTGCCATCCACCGCAAGCTGTTGTAAGAAACTCCTAACCCAAAGAATTGGGGAAGGCATTGCCGATAGCGTTTCAGGTCTTTTGCAATATCATCCCCGCCCGAACTGCTGCTGACGTATAGGCTGTTCTCCTGCTTGAAGTCCTGCGAATAGCCATAGACGGCACCTGCTACGAAAGAACGGTCACGGTCGATTGCCCATTTATACTGCACGCCGAAATCTGCATAAAACGTATGTTTATACGAACTCGTTTCTTCTGACGCACTGCCTTGTGTTTCCGTCTGCGTAATAGTACCGGTAACGTAGGAGAGATTCGTGCCGATAGAAAATCCTTTTCCGAAAAGATACGCTGTGCTGATACCCATTTTAGACAGCCCGCCTTCGCCTTGAAACAGGGAAGAAACGGTACTTCCGTTACTGCCCGCCACTTCTTCATCCAACGTGATGGCATATCCTACGCTACTCACAGGAGCCATGAAGATAGCCCCGTACCATCGTGGAATAATCCGGCAACCGATACTCAGGTTATTCAGATTCCCCGTGACGGAATGATTGTTTGCTCCCCGCTGCGAATAATTCTGATAAGCTCCCATGATGCCGGCATCTATCTGAAACCGCTGTTCACTTAGTTCCGTGAGTGAAGCCGGGTTGGCACTGTTCAGGAAATTATTACCCCGCAGAGCAATCCCCGCACCACCCAGTCCGGCATATTGTCCGCCTTCTCCGGTAGAGAGTTCACCCAATCCGAACATGGAAGTGGGCGAATTCGTTGTGTTTTGTGCCATCAATAAGTGAGCGGGAGTATAGAATGCCAAAAGGCAGAACAAAATCTTTTTCATTGTTGATAAATTTTGTAGAGTATGATAAGTTTGGTGTTCTTTTTATTAGCCGTATGCTCCCCATCGCCGAAGATAACACCTTGCAGGGTGGTGTAGAACAAGTTGTCGGGAAGGAATAACTGTAACTTCTGCCGGTTATAGCCGGTTGTTCCCAGGTTGCTTTGCAGGAAAGAGGTGATGTCGAAAGAATAATACGTCTCTTCGTAAGCCATGTCGTCAACCACCAGGTTACCCGTCTGTACGGAGCTTCCGGTAAGGTCGGTGATAACATCCTGTCTCACGTTATCCTCATTGGAAGTATAAAGTGTCAGGCTTGCGGGGAGCGGGTACATTCCGTCATATGTCCCCTTCACCGGATAGAGTTGTAACGTGGCGCTTTCGATGGTCACGAGTTCGCCTTCCGCGCAGAGATTATTCAAATGCGGGAAGTCGATAGCGATATACATTCCTGTCATGCCTTGCAGATAACATTGGTGTTCTGTCCGGGACGTGGACAGGGCATTGTCGGCGCCGCTTTTCAGTCCCTCAATCGGAGTGCCGGTACGGTCATATGATACCTTATTATATATAAGAGAACTGCTGGCATTGAATACAAGTGTCTTTTCCGTTGAAATTTCCGCCTGTTCATGGTAGTAAAGCGTAATACACAAACTGGAATCATTCACCTGGAATCCGTTGACGCAGGCGTCATTGTCGATGTCCGGAATAAAGGCGATTCCCTTGAAGTAATCATGGAAGAGCTCCTGCGACTCCATTTGACGCGCGTCTTGCAGCATCAGGTTAAACCACTCTTCCCCCCAGTTGTCGGGCAGGCGCACTTCCATTTCTTTTGTCCTTTGTCCGGGAGTCGGCTTGAAACTGAACGAGGTCAGGGGAGATGCTTCATACGATGTCCGGGTGGTACTGTATAGATACCCGTAATCATCCAGTTGGATATTTTCCGTCAGGCGGTGCATATGGATGCGTTGGGTACTTAGTGTATCTCCTAAATAATTGCCGGAGGAGTAAAGACGGATGGTGATGGAATCGAATGTATATACCGTCTCGTCATTAAAGGAGAAAGAGGGGATTTCGTATTCGGCATAGAATGAGGCCGTAATAGTCCCCCATAATTCATCTTTGCGATGTCCTATCTGACAAACGGTATCACCCGAAGTTGCCAGTGAGTCACTAAGGATGGTACTGAGCGATACGGTACAACTGTCTGTCTGTACATTCCGGAAAGAGCTTTCCACCCATTTCCCGCCTATTGCGGATGATTCGTCCAGGCAAGAGGAAAAGGAAAGAAATAGAAAGAGCGAAAAAAGTACTAAGATTGATTTCATGCAATACTAATGAAATTGGTTTTGTGACGGCAAAAGAAGAGCTTTTAAGCAGTCTCCCCAAAAACTATCGACTAAGTCTTGTTATTTGTCGACCTCAATTTCGTTGGTAGACAGAATATATCTGTTTGTCGATAGTTTTTTTATCCGTGCCCGTTGCCCCCTACTTTTGCGGGTAATAAACGACATATTTAATGGATAGAAAAATGAATAAATTACTTTGCATGGTGGTCGTACTGCTCTCATTGGCGGCATGTACGGAGGATACGGAATATACGGCAGGTGTGTGGTATCGCCGTTCTGATTTTGATGGGGTGGCACGTAATGATGCTGCCGGGTTTACTATTGGCAACAAAGGGTATATTTGCGGCGGATACCGGGGAAGCAACAAAGACCGCCTGAAAGATTGCTGGGAGTATGATATTGATAATGACTGGTGGACTCAATGCAAAGACATGAGTGAAGAAGCCATTGCCCGGAACGCGGCGACAGGCTTTTCTGTAGGGACGAAAGGATATATTGCCACAGGATATGACGCTAAGACCAGTTCGTTTCTGAAAGATTGCTGGCAATATGACCCGGCAACGAATGATTGGAAACAGATGGCGGACTTTCCCGGGGGAGGACGCCGTTATGCACTTTCTTTCGGCATCGGGCAATACGGTTATTTGGGTACGGGCTACGATGATAACTATCAGAAGGATTTTTACCGCTTTGACCCTTCGGTGGGTGATAAGGGAGAATGGACGCTTATCAATGGCTTCGGTGGACAGAAGCGCCAGGGCGGACAGGTTTTTATCATTGATGATGTAGCCTATATCTGCGGTGGTGAGAATAATAACTCGGATGTCACGGACTTTTGGTGCTTTGACCCGTCGAATGCATCCAATCCCTGGAAGCAACTGCGTGACATCAAAGATTCCAGTGATGATGATTATGATGACGACTATACTTCTATCGCACGCTGCTATGGCTGTGCTTTTGTGATTGACGGTAAAGGATATCTGGCCGTAGGACAGGCTGCGGGTGGGAGCTTGCGTACCAACTATTGGATATATGACCCTTCTACGGATTTGTGGGAAGGTGAAGACCTGACCGATTTCGAGGGCAGCGCACGTGCGAAAGCTGTTTGCTTTTCCACAGGAACACGGGGATTTATAACGACCGGTGGTAGTACTTCCTCGTCCTATTATGACGATACCTGGGAGTTGAAACCTTATGAATATGAAGAAAAATAAGATAATAACAGGTATTGGATGCCTTATCCTGTTACTTACCGCCGGGTTTGTCTGTTACCGGAACATGACTCCCGCAGACCGCTACCATTTGGAAGTGATGAAACTCGGAGAGGACGGATACGGTTATAAAATCTATGAGGGAGAACGTACGATTATTGTTCAGCCTTTCATTCCTGCCGTTGCCGGAAAAAGAGCTTTCCGTGCAGAGCAGGATGCCCGGCGAGTAGGAAATTTAGTTCTTGAACGTATAGAAGCAGGAGATGAATTTACTATATCGAAGGGGGATCTGGAGTACTTGGGGATTGTGTACTAATGCCACTTCGTTGGCACAGTCATGCCACTTCGTTGGCACGACTGTGCCAATGAGGTGGCACAAACTCAATACTAAGGTGTGGATTACTCCCCCTTTTGAGGGTTAATTACATAATCTTCCTTGATGAACTCATCATATACACGTTTCGGATGGTCGAATTGTGCAGTTCCACTCTTTTGTTCATTGAAATTCTCGCGGCGGAATTGCTTCAGCTTCAGGTTATCTTCGGCATATTCCCTTAGTTTTTTAGGTTCATTTCCATAAAGCGAGCTCTCGGTCACGTCCGAATTGAGCAGCCCTTCTTTCGGAGTGATGGTCGGTAGGAGTACTTGTTCCAATAATCCACGATAGGCGCCGTTATATTCGCACCACACGATGTCGTTGGTTACAAATATACGATAGGTGTACTTAGACCATGCGGTTTTGATTTCGACGGATGCAGCATAGATTTCAACTGTAGCTTCAGAACCATACGCCTGGTCACGAATCACAACGGTCGTCCGACCGCTGATTTCTTCCTTTACGGAAGTTTGCCATTTCTCGGAATGCATGATTTCTTCAATGATTTCCGGCAATCTTTCTTTAATCTCAAACTGTATTCTCATGGTGCTTGCCTGCGGGCAGGACTTTTTGATTTTTTCCTACTTAAACAATAAAGCTAGCCTAAAGTTACGTAGATTGAAGCAAAAAAACAAGATTTTGTTTAAATATTTGCTACTTTTGCCGGATAATCTGTCTTTTTCGTTTGTTTTTATAATAAATATGCACAAACAGTAATAGGGCAGAGTCTGTAAAGAGAGTGATAAATAAAAAAAAGGGGAGATAAGAATGAAGAACTTAGAAATAGATGAATGTACCGGATTAGTGTTGGAAGGCGGGGGAATGCGCGGCGTATTTACTTGCGGCGTACTCGATTATTTGATGGATTGCGACATTCGGTTCCCTTATGTGATAGGGGTATCTGCCGGAGCGTGCAACGGGCTTTCTTATGCTTCCCGTCAACGGGGACGTGCCAAATACAGCAATATCGACCTGTTGGAGAAGTACAATTATATCGGTCTGAAACATCTGCTCAAGAAACGGAATATCCTCGATTTCGATTTGTTGTTCAATGAATTTCCGGAACATATTCTTCCTTATGATTACGAAACATACTTTGCTTCGCCCGAACGTTTCGTCATGGTGACTACAAACTGCCTGACGGGAGAAGCCAACTATTTTGAAGAGAAGAAAGACAAGAACCGGGTGATTGATATTGTCCGTGCTTCCAGCAGTTTGCCTATTGTCTGTCCCATTGCTTATGTAGACGGTATTCCGATGCTCGACGGGGGAATTGTGGACTCCATTCCTCTGTTGCGTGCCATTGCCGATGGTTATACGCGCAATCTCGTTGTGCTCACCCGCAACCGTGGTTACCGGAAAGATTCCAAAGATATTCGTGTCCCGTCATTCGTATATCGCAAATATCCGAATTTGCGCGAAGCGTTGAGCCGGCGTTGTGCCCTGTACAATGAACAGTTGGAGATGGTGGAGCGCATGGAAGATGAAGGAAAGATTGTCGTTATCCGTCCGTTGAAACCGGTAGCCGTAGACCGCATCGAGAAAGATGTGCAGAAGCTGACGGAGTTTTATCAGGAAGGATATGAGTGCGCAAGAACTTTATTTGAAGGATAAAGGATTCTTCCTGCTCTTTGTTTCTCTCCATATGGCGGATAAGATTGTTGAATATTGGCTATGCTTCCTGTTCACTGTGGTTTCCTGTTCATTGTGAGTTTGTATATTGTTCGGCAGCTCTTTTTAGTTTCTTGCCCATCAATTCTACCAATGTCTTCGGATACAGGATTTGTATTCCGTCGGCATATCCGAAGAATACCCGTTCCAGTTCATGGTTGATGACTACCTTGATTTCCAGTATGACGCTTCCGTCAGCCAGTTCTTCTATCAATTGCTGGCTGTGATGTATCGGCTTGGTTATGATGTAAGGCGCTTCGTCGGCTCTCACTTTGAAACCTACTTTTTCCGCTTTGCTTCCTGAGTTCTTGGTCACTCCGACCAGGTCGTCAAAGAATGTATTCGGGTCGAAGAATGTATTCTTTATAGATTGTTCTTGTTGCAGGACTTCTAAGGAGTGTATCCTGTCCAAAGCTAAATTTTGCAACATGCGTCCCCTTCTCCTTACTCCGTAGACAAACCAACGGTTCCGGTATTCTTTTAATAGATAAGGATAAAAAATAAATTCGTTTGCCGAACGTGCTTTGAACGAACGATATTTAATCCGTATCGGATGCTCGTTTACGATGGCGTGATAGATGATGTCCAGATAATCCAGTCCTTTCAGTGATTCATTCTTTTCGAAGTCGATGACCGGAGTTGTCTTCATTCGTGCGGAAGCGACATGGTCTTCCAAGCGATTGATAATATCGCTCATTTCCGTGAAGTAAGAGAATCCTTTGAACTGTCGTAATACTTCCACAGCTTCCGACATTGTTTTCAAATCCTGTTCGTTCAGCGGAGTTTGCGTGATGCTGTATTCCGGGTCTTCATATTTATAGTATTTATTCTCGTACACTACAATCGGGGCGTTATACCCCAGCTTCTCGCTGCGCATCATCTGGATATCCATCTGCACGGTACGTTTGCTTATTCCTTTGTCAATGCCCTCATATTCATAAAGGGCATCCGAACAGGCGTCCATCAAATCTTCCAACGTCCAGCGTCGGTAAGGATTACGCAGACAGTTGTCAATCGTTTTATAACGAATCAAGGCATTTCTATTGGCTGGCATAAGCAGAAGAATAAAGATTTGCTTCAAAAGTAGAAAAATAAATTCAGGAAAACAAAGAGACTGTCTGTCTTTATTCCTGTAATATCTCCGTAAACAGGTGTCTTTTTCCGGTTCTTTCCCTCTTTTTCCTCAATTAATTCGATTTTAAGTCATTATTAATTGACTTTAGCGGAATTTATTAAGGGGTGCCCCTTTACTTTGCTGAAAATAGTTTTAAAGACTTAAAAGTATAACATGAAAAACAAAGGAATAAGATGGTAAAAAGGTTTGATTGGTTATTGGTATTTTTATTGTTTTCAATAGGGGCGACGGCACAATCCGGCAGGAAACAGTATGATTCTTACAAAGGATTGGTCATGGCTGGTTATCAGGGGTGGTTCAATACCCCTGGTGACGGCTCCGGCCGTGGTTGGCATCATTACAATGGTCGTGAGGGGTTTCGTCCGGGTTCCTGTTCGGTGGATATGTGGCCGGAAGTGTCGGAATACAAGAAACTCTATAAAACGGAGTTTACTTTTGCGGACGGCAAACAGGCTTCTGTTTTTTCTTCTTATGATGAGTCTACCGTCAATGTTCATTTCAAGTGGATGAAAGAGTATGGACTGGACGGAGTATTCATGCAGCGTTTTATCACGGAGATTCGGAACGAAAGCGGGATGAAGCATTTCAATAAAGTGCTGAATTCGGCAATGAAAGCTGCTAATAAGTATGAGCGTGCTATCTGTGTGATGTATGATTTGAGTGGAATGAAACCGGGAGAGGAAGAGTTTCTGCTCAAAGACATAGCGGAGATTGCGCAGCGGTATTCTATCAAGAATCGGGCAAAGAATTCTTCCTATCTGTATCACAACGGCAAACCGCTGGTTACGGTATGGGGAGTGGGATTCAATGATAACCGGCGTTATGGACTGAAAGAAGCTGCGCGTATCATCGACGGCTTGAAATCTCAGGGATTCAGTGTGATGCTCGGCGTACCTACCCAGTGGCGCGAACTGAAAGGAGATACGGAATCAGACCCTCAGTTGCACGCGCTTATCAGAAAATGTGATATTATCATGCCCTGGTTTGTGGGACGCTACAATCAAACGACTTATCCGAAATATCAGAAACTGGTGGAAGAAGATATTCAGTGGGCAAAGAAGAACATGGTTGATTATGCTCCTTTGGTTTTCCCGGGCTTCTCATGGGCGAATATGAAGGGTAAAGAACATAATTCATTGATTCCCCGTAATAAAGGTTCTTTTCTTTGGGATCAGTTGATGGGGGCTATTCGGGCAGGTGCCGAAATGATTTATGTAGCTATGTTTGATGAAATAGACGAAGGAACGGCTATCTTTAAATGCGCCAGGAAAGTTCCGGTAGGCGAAAGTACGTTTGTACCTATCGAGGAAGGGGTAGAAAGCGACCATTATTTGAAACTGGTCGGTGAAGCCGGCAAGATATTACGGAAAGAGAAGGCGACAGCCTTGAATACTAGCCTGAATCCGGCAACTCCTAATCCTTTTATTCGGCATATGTACACGGCAGACCCTTCGGCTCATGTCTGGAAAGACGGGCGTTTGTATGTATATGCTTCCCATGACATTGCCCCGCCGCGCGGCTGTGATTTGATGGACCGTTATCATGTGTTCTCAACCGATGACATGGTGACTTGGACAGACCACGGAGAGATTCTTAGTTCTGAACAAGTACCCTGGGGACGGAAAGAGGGTGGTTTCATGTGGGCGCCGGACTGCGCTTACAGGAATGGTACTTATTATTTCTATTTTCCTCATCCCAGCGAGACAGCTTGGGACGGCAGTTGGAAGATTGGAGTAGCTACCAGTAACAAGCCGGCCGAAGGATTCAAAGTGCAGGGATATATCGAGGGAATGGATCCGATGATCGACCCTTGTGTTTTTGTGGACGATGACGGGCAGGCTTATGTCTACAATGGCGGTGGCGGCATTTGCAAAGGTGGCAAACTGAAAGACAATATGATAGAACTGGATGGCCCGATGCAATTGATGAAAGGATTGGAAGACTTCCACGAAGCAGCCTGGATTCACAAATATAACGGCAAATATTATCTGTCTTACTCCGACAATCATGATGAAAACTGGAACGACGGCGTGAAAGGGGATAACCGGATGCGTTATGCTATCAGTGACTCCCCGCTAGGTCCTTGGGAATCGAAAGGTATCTACATGGAACCGACAGACAGTTACACGAATCACGGCTCTATTGTTAAGTTCAAGGGGCAATGGTATGCTTTCTATCATAACAGCGCGCTGTCCGGACATGACTGGCTGCGTTCCATCTGTGTAGATAAACTGTATCATAATCCGGACGGTACTATCCAAATGGTAAAGCAGACCAAATAAATAGATAAACAGAATACTAATAATATTTGAAAAACGAACATAACATGAAAAACAAAATGAAATGGATGCTGGCAGTAGGATTATTGTCATGTTCAGTAGCAATGGCGCAGCAACAAAGCGATATCCTGTCGGTATCGGCTTCTGCAAATGCGGAAAATGCTTCTTTGGCATTTGATAAGAATGTAAAGACAATGTGGACAATCCCCTCTCAGGCATTAAAGGCCGAGCAATGGCTGATGTTTACTATCCAACAACCCGGCGATGTCTGCGAACTGGATCTTCAGATGCAGGGCATCAACAAAAACGAGCTAAAAGATGCATTGGATATTTTTGTCACTTATGACCCAATGAACCTGGGAACTCCCGTAAATTACCAGGTAGAAGGGAATGACAAACAAATGAAAGTGAAATTCACTCCTAAATATGGTGCTCATGTCAAACTAAACTTCAAACCCGGAAAGTTGGATAAGCCTTTTTCTCTAAAGGAGATTTCCGTGCTCGTAGCGGAAAAGGTTCTGACGGACAGCAAAGGTAAAGTAACTGACCGCCGTTATATGGACGCGTCTCTTCCCGTAGAAGAACGTGTGGAAAGCCTGTTGGCGGTGATGACGCCGGAAGATAAAATGGAACTGATTCGTGAAGGATGGGGCATCCCCGGTATCCCTCATTTATATGTGCCGCCTATTACAAAGGTAGAAGCGGTACACGGCTTCTCATACGGTAGCGGCGCAACTATTTTCCCGCAAGCCCTGGCAATGGGAGCTACCTGGAACAGAAAACTGACGGAAGAAGTGGCGATGGTTATCGGTGACGAGACGGTAGCGGCAAATACCAAACAGGCATGGTCGCCCGTATTGGACGTTGCACAGGATGCACGTTGGGGACGCTGTGAAGAAACTTTCGGAGAAGACCCCGTACTGGTTTCACAAATTGGCGGTGCATGGATTAAGGGCTATCAATCCAGAGGCTTGTTTACCACTCCCAAACACTTCGGCGGACACGGTGCCCCATTAGGCGGACGTGATTCGCACGACATCGGACTGTCCGAGCGTGAAATGCGCGAAGTGCATTTGGTTCCGTTCCGTCATGCTATCCGCAACTACGATTGCCAGTCTTTGATGATGGCTTACTCCGACTATATGGGAATTCCTGTTGCCAAAAGTACGGAATTGCTCCAACAGATTTTACGCCAGGAATGGGGATTCAACGGATTTATTGTCAGCGACTGCGGCGCTATCGGAAATCTGACTGCGCGTAAGCATTATACGGCAAAAGATAAGATTGAAGCTGCCAACCAGGCATTGGCTGCCGGCATCGCTACCAATTGCGGTGATACCTATAATAATAAGGAAGTGATTCAAGCCGCCAAAGACGGACGCATCAACATGGAAAACCTGGATAACGTATGTCGTACCATGCTATCTACCATGTTCCGCAACGAACTCTTCGAGAAGAACCCTTGCAAACCGTTGGATTGGAAGAAAATCTATCCGGGATGGAACTCGGACAGCCACAAAGAAATGGCACGCCAGGCAGCACGTGAATCTATTGTAATGTTGGAAAACAAAGACAATCTTCTGCCTCTGACCAAGACCCTGCGTACTATTGCAGTGTTAGGCCCCGGAGCGGACGACCTTCAACCGGGCGATTACACCCCGAAATTACAGCCAGGACAATTGAAATCCGTACTGACGGGTATCAAAGATGCCGTAGGCAAACAAACGAAAGTTCTCTATGAACAAGGTTGCGACTTTACAAATCCGAACGCAACGAATATCCCTAAGGCTGTCAAAGCAGCTTCCCAATCGGACGTTGTAGTAATGGTATTGGGTGACTGCTCCACCAGTGAAGCCACCACTGATGTCCGCAAAACGTGCGGAGAGAACAACGACTGGGCTACCCTGATTCTGCCCGGCAAACAACAGGAACTGTTGGAAGCCGTTTGCGCAACAGGGAAACCGGTCATCCTGATTCTTCAGGCAGGACGTCCCTACGACATTCTGAAAGCATCAGAAATGTGTAAAGCGATTCTTGTAAACTGGCTTCCGGGACAGGAAGGCGGTCCGGCAATGGCAGATGTTCTGTTCGGTGACTACAACCCCGGCGGTCGCTTACCTATGACTTTCCCGCGCCACGTAGGACAACTCCCTCTATATTATAACTTCAAGACTTCAGGTCGTCGTTACGAATATGTAGATATGGAATATTATCCGCTTTACCGCTTCGGATTCGGACTTAGCTACACTTCTTTTGAATACTCAGACTTGAAGATTAAGGAACAACCGAACGGCAATGTAACTGTTCAGGCTACCGTGAAGAATGTAGGAAGCCGTGCCGGTGACGAAGTGGCGCAATTGTATGTGACGGATATGTACGCCAGTGTAAAGACCCGCGTCATGGAACTGAAAGACTTCGACCGTGTTCACTTGCAGCCGGGAGAATCGAAAACCGTCTCTTTTGAACTGACACCCTACGACATATCCCTGCTCAACGACCATATGGACAGAGTCGTGGAAAAAGGAGAATTCAAAATATGCGTCGGCGGCATGAGCCCCGATTACAAAGCTAACAATGAAATCAAGCACAGTGTAGGCTTCAGCGATAAGAAGAAAGGCGTATCCGGCATGCTTAATTATACGCATGAGTTTGGCGCCAACTTCAATCTCTCTATATCAAAGGTAGAAGAGAATTTGACGAAGAATCAGAAGACCGTATGGGTAAGCGTGAAGAATGAAGGTTCATTGATGGATATTGGTAAAGTTGAAATGTTTATTGACGGTATAAAGATAGGTGATGCCATCCATTATGAACTGGGAGCAGGAGAAGAAAAATTGATTCCGTTCAAGCTGAATAAAGACAGCAAGCAACCCGTTGCCTTTACTACCAAGTATAAAATGGTGGCTCTGTAGAGTCGCCATTCGCCGGAACAACTAAAAAGAAAAACACCATGAAAAGAGCTACTTACCTGTTAATAGCAGGCGTAATGGCAGGATGTATCGCTTCCTGTTCATCCGAGAAGCGGATAGCCAAACATAGGATTGTGACGAACCCCATCAATCTGAACTACCGCTTTCAGCCGCAAGACGAATCACGTCGTGAAGCTGCCGACCCGGTACTGGAGTACTTTAAAGGCTATTATTATCTGTTTGCATCCAAGTCCGGCGGCTATTGGCGTTCTGAAGATTTGGCGGACTGGGAATACATTCCCTGCACTACCATCCCTACCTTGGAAGATTATGCTCCCACCATTCTTCCGATAGGAGACACGCTGTACTTCACAGCTTCCAGCGGGCAAACTCAAATCTTCAAGAATGCTCACCCGGAAAAAGATGCCTGGGAAGCCGTAGATACCAAACTGACCTACCGTCTGCACGACCCCGCCTTCTACAAAGACGACGACGGCAAAGTATATATGTATTGGGGCTGCTCGGATAAAGAGCCAATCATGGGCGTGGAAGTAGACCCGAAAGACGGCTTCCGGGAGATAGGTGAAGCCAAAGAACTGATAGCGCATCATGGTGATAAATACGGTTGGGAAGTCCCCGGCAAGAATAATGAAGAACCACGCCAGGGATGGAACGAAGGCCCTTGCATGCTGAAATTTGAAGGACGCTACTATTTGCAGTACGCGGCTCCCGGCACTCAATATCGTATTTATGGAGATGGAATTTATGTAGGAGATACGCCTTTAGGCCCATTTGAATACATGGAAGATAATCCGTTTTCATTCAAACCGGGCGGCTTCATCGGTGGAGCAGGGCATGGGCATACTTTCCAAGATAAATATGGAAACTACTGGCACGTAGCCTCTATGACCATTTCCGTCCGCCATTGGTTTGAGCGTAGGCTGGGACTTTTTCCCGTAGCTATCTCTACCCGCAACGGCATGTACGCACATACAGCCTGGTCGGATTATCCTTTCTCGATTCCCGACCGGAAAACGGACTTTGACAAGACCGATTTAAGCATGGGATGGAACCTGCTTTCATACCGGAAACCGGTACAGGCTTCTTCCGCCCTCACCGGCTACGAACCGTCTAAGGCCAATGACGAACAGATTGAAACCTGGTGGGCTGCCGAAACCGGAAAAAAGAACGAATGGCTGCAAGTCGATTTACAAACTCCCATGTCGGTAAATGCCGTACACGTGAACTTTGCCGACCATAATTTTAAAGTCTTTGCACCACATCCGCCGGTCGTTTATCAATTCGTTATCGAAGGCTCGACAGACGGAAGGAAATGGATAACCCTGATTGATGAAAAGGAAAATACGAAAGACGAACCCCATTGCCTGTATCCACTGGATAAGCCTGTGAATCTCCGATACCTGCGAATTTGTAACACAAAGGATATGGAAGGATGTTTTTCTTTGTCCGGTTTTCGTATATTTGGCAAGGGTGAAGGCGCAGTTCCTTCTAAAGTAACCGGCTTCCGGGCTATCCGTAATCAGGAAGATAAACGAATCTACCGCTTCACCTGGGATGCGCAAAAGGGGGCTACCGGATACGTATTGCGATGGGGAACTCAAAAAGATAAGTTGACGCACGCCGTGACAGTCTTCGACCATCAATATGAAGCCCGTTACTTTAACAGGGATTCGGAATATTATTTCTCGATAACAGCATTCAATGAGAACGGCATTAGTAATTAAACAATGTAAAATAGAAAAATGGAGCTAATAAATAGGTATAGAACGTTTTTACTGGCAGGTGCCTTGTCTGTGATGTCCTGTTCTTTTATACAGGCGCAAGAATTGTATAAGAATGAAAATGCGCCCGTACACGAACGAGTGACGGATTTACTCTCCCGCATGACGGTGGAAGAAAAGATAAGTCTGCTGCGTGCCACTTCTCCCGCCATTCCCCGTTTGGGCATTGATAAATACTATCATGGCAATGAAGCGCTGCATGGAGTGGTACGCCCGGGACGTTTTACCGTATTCCCGCAAGCCATCGGCCTGGCCGCCACCTGGAATCCTGATTTACAGAAGCGGGTCGCTATCGTGATTTCGGATGAGGCGCGTGCCCGTTGGAATGAACTGGAGCAGGGCAGGGAGCAGAAAGAGCAATTCAGTGATGTGCTGACCTTTTGGTCGCCTACCGTGAATATGGCACGTGACCCTCGTTGGGGGCGTACCCCGGAAACGTACGGGGAAGACCCTTTCCTCAGTGGAATTATGGGAACTGCTTTTGTGCAGGGACTGCAAGGCGATGACCCGCATTATCTGAAAATCGTTTCCACTCCCAAGCATTTCGCCGCCAATAATGAGGAACACAACCGCTTTGTCTGCAATCCGCAAATCTCCGAAAAGCAATTGCGTGAATATTATTTCCCTGCTTTCGAGATGTGTGTGAAGGAAGGAAAAGCCGCTTCCATCATGACTGCCTATAACGCATTGAACGATGTACCCTGTACGCTGAACGCCTGGCTGTTGCAAAAGGTATTGCGTCAGGACTGGGGATTTCGGGGATATGTCGTTTCCGATTGCGGGGGGCCATCCTTACTTGTAAACGCCCATAAATATGTAAAAACGAAAGAAGCGGCGGCTACTTTATCCATTAAAGCAGGACTTGATTTGGAGTGTGGCGACGATGTCTATGACCAATATCTCCTGAATGCCTACAAGCAATATATGGTATCCGACGCCGACATTGATTCGGCTGCCTATAACGTCCTGACAGCCCGTATGAAACTGGGACTTTTTGATGGAACGGAACGCAATCCGTATACTAAAATCTCCCCGTCGGTGATTGGCTCGAAAGAGCATCAGGAGATAGCTTTGGACGTTGCCCGCCAATGCATTGTTCTGTTGAAGAATAAAAAGAACATGCTTCCGTTGAATGCCGATAAGTTAAAGTCGATAGCAGTGGTTGGTATCAATGCAGGCAAATGCGAGTTTGGAGATTATAGCGGTGCACCGGTAGTAGAGCCTGTTTCCATCTTGCAGGGAATCAAAAACAGGGTAGGCGATAAAGTAAAAGTAGTATATGCTCCCTGGAAATCTGCCGCCGACGGACTGGAATTGATTCAAGGCGAGAACTTCCCCGAAGGATTGAAAGCGGAATATTTTGAAGATACTCATTTGAAAGGTACTCCCAAAGTGCGCACGGAAAACTGGATTAACTTTGAACCTGCCAACCAGGCGCCCGACCCGTTTCTGCCTAAATCTCCGCTTTCTATTCGTTGGACGGGTAAACTGAAACCGACTATCTCCGGTCGCTATACATTCAGCTTTACTTCGGATGACGGTTGCCGTTTAAGCATTGACGACCAGTTGTTGATTGACGCATGGTCGGCGCATGCGGTATCTACGGACTCTGCTTCTATCTATCTCGAAGCAGGAAAAAACTATCAATTAAAAGCCGAATATTACGATAACCGTGATTATGCCATTGCAAAATTGCAATGGAAAGTTCCGCAAACAGGAAAGGCTACCCGTCTTGATTTGTATGGAGAAGCCGGAAAAGCTGTCCGTGAATGTGAGACGGTGGTTGCCGTAATGGGAATCAATAAGTCGATAGAACGCGAAGGACAGGATAGATACGATATTCAGCTTCCGGCAGACCAAAGAGAGTTCTTGCAGGAAATCTATAAAGTGAATCCGAACATAGTCGTTGTCCTCGTTGCAGGAAGTTCATTGGCTATCAACTGGATGGACGAACATATTCCTGCCATCGTGAATGCCTGGTATCCGGGCGAGCAAGGCGGAACGGCTGTTGCCGACGTATTATTCGGTGATTATAATCCTGCCGGACGTTTGCCACTCACTTATTACAAATCGTTGGATGAACTGCCGCCGTTCGATGATTACGATGTCACGAAGGGGCGTACTTATAAGTATTTCAAGGGCGACGTCCTTTATCCTTTTGGCTACGGACTGAGCTATTCTTCTTTTAAGTATAGCGATTTGAAAGTAAAAGACAGCGCAAATAAAGTCACTGTTTCCTTCCGTTTGAAGAACACCGGAAAGAGAAAAGGCGATGAAGTGGCACAGGTGTACGTGCGAATCCCCGAAACAGGCGGCATCGTTCCGATAAAAGAACTGAAAGGCTTCCAACGTGTCCCTTTGAAACCGGGCGAGAGCCGTACCGTAGATATTGAGCTTGATAAAGAACAACTTCGTTATTGGGATACGGCAAAAGAGCAGTTTGTAATGCCTGAAGGCATATTTGACATCATGGTCGGTGCATCTTCCAAAGATATTCGTTTGCAGACGGTAATCGGTTTATAGCCTATGCTTATATAATAAGAATAGCGAAGTAGTTATAAAAGAATGCTTATAGAAATAGATAAGTATAATGGTTCATCATAGTATAATTAACTTTAAACAAGAAAGCGGAGTTTTTTGCTCCGCTTTCTTGTTTAAAGTTATGTATGATTAGAAGTTAGCAATTTCATAATACTTAAAGAAGTAATAGAAAGCTACCTTATGCCATTTGGTTAACTCTTTATCACCCGATAGGAGTGAAGATACCGTGCATTTGTCAATGCCTGTATAGTTGCTTAGGTGTTTGCTTCTTAAGCCCAAGTGGTCCATCCTTTTCTTAACCCAATCAACAGTAATCCCATCGATGTCTTTGCGGTCGAAATTGACTGCTGATACGGTCAGCTTCCAATCGTCCGGGATTTCTCCTTTGAACATTTCACGAATACGTTCAGTCAGTTCTTTTTTGGTAAGAAACTTATCATTTACCAAGTCTTTTTGTTCAGCGCGAACAATCAATCGCCCTTCATTATAGGACACAACTTCAATAGAAATATGGCCCATGCGTTGATACTGCCTTGCGAACTCATCAATTCGTTTTTTACTCTCGGCAGGGAGAGGTAGTAATTCAAGATTCTTCATAATTCATCAATTTACGTTTTGATAATCGGATATTTAATAATGTAATATACTTTGTAATGGAGGGGCTTTCGCCCCTCCTGATCACAATTTGATGAGCCTCATCTGCGAGATGTCGAAAATAGCAATCTGATTGTTTTCACGTCCGAATAGCTTGGCTTCTTCGAGGTTGGTGAAAATTCTGATGGAGTCGAAGTAGAACATTCTGTTTTCTTCATTAAACCATCCACCGACTTTCTTTTCGTGCATCAAAGCATGATTAAGAACTCTTTTCAATCCTTCTTCTCCGAAACTGTTTTGAGTCTCAAGATAGGCGACTGAAATACCTTTTGTGATCTTTTTTAAGGTTGTGAGATCAACCGTGAATCCGTCAGGATTCGCCTTTGCTATCATTTCGATAGCTTCGAACAATTGTTCCATAATATAAAGAACTTATGCGGACGTCACCCGCGTTTGTTTGACTCAACAAAGATATGAAAAAGTTTGTTAGTCACAAACTAATACTATATAAAAGTTTGTGACTAACAAACTTTTATATAGTAAGGTAGTCTTTGTTTTAACTAGTTGTGAATGCTTACTTACCTATTTATTTGTAGCCAGACAGTTTATCATATTCACTACCAATTTGCCTGCTATCGGGTCTGTCATTGCTTTTTCCGTGCACATAGTGGAGACAATGGCTTCTCCCTTTCCGTCAGCTATTTGTAACATGGTCAGTCCGCGCATGGATTCTATCCGTTCAATGCGGTCTTCTGGTTTGCCACCGTCAATGTAAGCATGGATTTTCATTTGCCCTGCCAGTTCCGTTACATTCTTGTGGCGGTGAGCTTTCAAGGTAGCCGTACATGCCACGGGAATTTCTCGTTTATTGTTATTGAAATAGCGCAGTTCCAGTACGTCGATGTCGTTAAAGACCGGAGCGTCATTGCGTTCCATGATTACAATATCGCCTTCCGTCGGGATAATCCAGCCTGTGATATATTCGGGATATACGGTTTTGACAGTTTCCTTGCTGTTGAGGAAAAGAAGTTTTCCACCTTTTGACTGGTAGGCACGGAGCAATTCTTTTTCTTCATCGTTGCAAGTTGTCAGTCCGGAGATGACGCAAAGGTCGGCTTTTAGTTTGCTGTCGAGCAATTCTTTTACCGAAGAAACCGGTTGATACTTGATGTTCAGGAAGTCGAATACGCTTTTCGTGTTATCTTTATCTAATAATACAATCTTTTTGCTGTTGTCCACCTGACCTGCATTCCATTCTTTGCGGGCGAGCAGTAACTCGTATTCATTGGCAGAGATGGGCAAGCCGTTCTCTGTGAGTTTCAATACCAGTTTGGCTTTTGTCTTGTTGGCAGGCAGACAGGTCGGTAACTGAATGTCAGGTTCGATATAATATCGTGCGTAATGCTTCACGGCAGGGATATTTTCACAACCGTTTGCCAATCGCTTTCCGGTTTCGTCTTGTATTTCCCAATGGAGCAGCGACGGTTTCAAATCCGTGCCGTTCTCGCGGTCGTTTACTATATAGATACGTGTAGGCAACTTCTCGCCGGCATACAAATTGCGCCCCCATAATTCTGCGCTGACCAATACAGGTTGTAAAGCCCGTTTCAAAGCATAGTAAGTAGGATACGGCTCGATATTCTGATAATCGTATGTTTGACGGAACCAGGTCATTAACGCAAAGTGCATAATACCCGAAGCCTGGTCGTTGGAACGGCGGAGCGTTTCAGCCAGTTCGCCCGTGATGAATGCCTGTACTTTCAGGAAGGATGCAGGGTCAGCCCAGTCGTAAGCCTCATAACCTATCAATGTATAGGGATTCTGATGGATAAGCTGGTAAGAACGTGTAGGATGCCCCGTTTCATTGTTGGGATAACCCGTAGACATTTCCTGGCTGATGAGCGGACGGTCTGCCACTTTGAACTGCTTTTGGAATTCACCGTTGAAGAAACGGAATACGGAGTAGTCATACCAGTTGTAATAACCGTGCATATCGTCAATGTCACCATCATCAATGCTGTTCATAAAGTCGGTGCCGAATTTCTTGTCTTTGCCTTTGGCCTGATAGTTGGAATCGAAGCAGATAGGACGGGTAGGGTCGATGCGGCGCATCTCTTTCACTACATCCGAGATAATGCGATATTTCTCTTTGGCACGTTCCAGATCGCTGTCATTGTCGTAGAACTTCATTTCATTGTTTACTGTCCAAAAGAGTAATGACGGATGATTGCGATACTTTTTCAGCAGTCCCAGAAATTCGTCGCGCCACATCTCCAACAGACGTTGGTCGGGAATCGGTGTGGAGTGAATCATCAGCCATGACCATGTACCTTCGAATGAAACACCGATACCGTTGTTATCGGCAGCCGCCATCCAAAGTTTGTTCCACGGGGTGGTATGCGTGCGGGTTACGTCAATGTTTCCGGCTTTCATCAGTTGCATGAAGGTATTGGCCAGGTTTTCATCGTTGGGGGCCAGTGCGAAAGGAATGTGGTTTCCGCCACGTAACCAGTATTTATTACCGTTCAGGTAGAAAAGTCCGTCCTTTACTTCAAAAGTGCGGAAACCGGAAGTTTCAGTCAGGCAGTCCAGCTCAGTGCCTTTGGCCGCAACCAGGCGGAACTTGAAATCATAGAGATTAGGATGCTGCGGTGTCCATAGACGGGGTTTCAGGTCGTTTATAGTGTACGTTTCCATTCGTTCTTCGCCTGCGTTGAGGTTCAGTTTCCGCAGAGATAGGCCGGAGTAAAGCATAGAGCCGGTTTCCTTGTCGATAATATCCGTGTAAAGGTCGAATTGTTTCTTCTTGCTACCGTGGTTCTTTATGGTTACGTCGAAGGTAGCGCCCTGCAAGGTAGGCTTGATAAAGACATCTTCCACCTTCATCGGGTCGGTGACAGTCAGCTTCACAGGTTGCCAGATTCCGGCAGGTTCATCACCGTAGAAACCATGTGCGATGTCTTTCAGGATATCTTTCTTTACGGTCACTTTACCGTCCTCTTTCTCACTTTCGCGGACGGAAGAGTAGAAGAAGTCGATAGAGTTGGAATCGGAAGAAGTGTTGCCGTCCGCGTTGCGCGTCACTTTTACTGTAAGCAGGTTCTTGCCGGGTTTCAGCAGTTGGCTGCCGTCTACCCGGATTTCACCGAACATACCGATGTTCGAAGCTGCCAGTGTGCCGTTGATATAGATTTCGGCAATTTTAGAAACAGCGTCGAAGGTCAGAGTCAGGTTCTTGCCTGCTACGTCAGCGGGCAGTTCCATCCATTGGCGATACCAGGCGTATTTCACGCGGCGGTAATCAAAGGTATAGTTTTCGCAACGGTCGGTTTCCTGTTGATAGTAGGTGTCCGATACGCCTTTCGGCTGTGCTCCGGTGGGAGAGGGCATTGTTTCGCCGTGCAGCCAGATGCGGATAGGATTCCAGAAATTGGGGACGGACATGATATGCCAGTCCTTATCGTCAGTTTGTGCTGAAATAGCTTTATCCTTGTTGTCCAGTTGATAGTCAGGCATAAAGAGCCAGTTGCCATCCAGCGTGATGTCCGTGCGGCTGCCGGTGAGGGCTTTTAATTGAACGGGCGCGTAGGCGGCACGTTCCTCGCGGCGTTTGTTTTCTTTTTCCGCAGGGGTGGCTTTCTTTTTATATTCCGCTACTTTTACGTCTTTCAGTGCGTCGTCCGCCATCGGGGTTACGACAAGGTCGTCAAACTCAGTCTCTATCCATCCGCCGCCTAAAGCAACTTCACCCGATGGAACGAGGTTCGCGTTTTTGTCCACGAGGTCGATACGGGGTTGTTTCTCGTCATTGAGGAAGATACGGATACGGTTGCCGCAAACTTCTACTTTCACCTGATACCATTCTCCCGGCACAGGGTGGAAGCCCAGCGGACGGACACCCATAAACTCATCCGTACCCATATATCCGGTGCGCATCAGGTAGAGGTCGTCTTGCAGTCCGCCTTTGATACCTACCACATAGCGGTCGAAACGGTTGTAATTGCGGAAACTCGCCCAGATTTGTACCTGTTCGGCATTTTTAGGGGCACGGGCTTTGAAAGAGAAAGAGTAGTTCTTCCATTCGGGGTTGCCGAATAAGGCGTAGGAGCCTTTGGAACGGAATACGTTGTCGGCAATACTGCATGTGCCCCGACCCACCACTTTCAGTGTTTCTCCGGTGTTGGAGAAGTCGTTTGTCCATGAAGCATTGTCTTGTGCTTGTCCGTTCATGCAGAAGGCGCTGCACGCACAGGCTAGAAATACTTTGCTGATTCTATTCATGATATTACAAGTTAATAATAATTTTGAGACAAAGATATCGTCCGGCGATAAATTTTAGGATGAAGTGTCGCTTAATGTACGCTTAAAATGTGATTAATTGTCCCTGCTCTTGTTTTTTTGTAAAAAGAGCCATGCCGGAATTCGAGGTCTGTAACAGACTTGCGATTTCACGGCATGGTTGTTTGATAGAGTTCCTATTCTAAAGTAACCTGTATTACTCTAGTTTGTACAGAGAATAAGACTTACCCCTCAACAATTCTGAAGAACAGGTTCTGGTTTGAGAAGTCGGTATTATAATCAATCTTTATTTGAAAATTGGTCGTTGTCGGAACTGCCTTTAATTTGAATGTCTGTTCGTCACTGTCAATTTCCAAGCCGGCAGTAGTTTCATTACCTTGTGGTTGGAACTTTAATTCACACCTTCTTTTGCCAAAGTACTTCTTTGCATAATCGGTTATCACAAGTTTATTTGTGGCAAAATCATATTTTATTAATACGGGAAGATCCTTTCCGGTAAGATTATCAGGCCCGCCGTAAACATCCCATGAACAACCGTTTACCCAGAAATTGTGATTTTTGAAGTAATCTCCGAATTTATACACTTTGCCTACTTCCAAATCTGACAATTTCTTCTTTTCCGGATCGCCCGTTATTTCAGATACTTTGATTTCATAGTCTGTACTGATGACGCCCGTTGCGTTTGGCTGTTTGTCAAGTCCCATGTAAATTGTGTTTTCACCTGGTTGGCGAACGGGGTCTTTGATGTACCACTGTTCATTTCCGTTAGAGTTAGTTGCTCCCTTACCGGCATCGAATGTCCAAGAGAATTTGACACCATTATTGGATTCTGTCATATCACTCACTTTCTTGTCGTTGAAGTTGAAGTTATACAGAGCCCATACCGGACTTAATGTTAAAGTATAGTTGTCGGCATCCCATTTGAAGTTAGTGTCCCATTTTTCTTTAACTTTGTCATTTTGGTCGTCTCTATTCAATGTGATTTTGAAATCAGCGTCAGCAGGTTTGAAATTATACAAGGTAGTGCGCAAATCCAACTCGTTGAAGTGGTAACCCAGTTCTTCATCATACACACCGGGGATTGCCAATTTCTTGCCTAATATACGTATATTCTGATTAGGGTCGGTATCCGGATGGTCAATACCGGCTTTTACATACATTTGAATAGCCAGTTCCTCTTTTGCAGTCGGAGCTTCCACTACATACTTCGTACCTACATTTCCTACATACAATCCCACTTCTTTCTCATTGAGAGTGAAAGGAGCTTTGTCTGTTCCTTCATCATTCATTGCGAACAGGTTAGCGCTTTCTATACCGTCAGCCTGAGGGCCTACCAACAGATAACTGGTCTTTTGGGCGGCATCGTAGTAAAGGCATACTTCACCATTAGCTAACTCAGTGTCTTGTGTAATCGTCGCAAGGTTGGTAGTCATCGGGATAGCTTCCCAATTGCCGCCGTTGGCTTGAGTACCCAGTTTCCATGCTTTGGACGCAGTGACACCGAGATTTTCCAGTGTTGTTTGGGAGTTCTGCACAATGAAGACTTTTGTACCTTTGTACAGACTTTCAATGTCGCTCAACGATACTGTTGTACTTCTTAATTCGATACCGTTCTTAGCGGTTGCTTCATCTTGTGAGTAAATCAATACTTCTTTAGAGAATTCCTCTTCGGCAACGGTATAAGTTATTCTGACTTTACCCGACCTGTTAGGAGCTTTGGCAGTTAATACACCTTTATCAGTAACTTCGAACGTATTGTTCGGGTTTTCTGTCAATTCATAAGTGGTTGCAACTGCGAGTTCACTGAATCCCAGTTCGTCTACAAACTTCACTTCTTCGTTTTCACCGAATCCCCAGCCTATTGTTCTGGCAAGGTCGAGACTTTCCGTGCTGACGAATTTCAAGGATTCCGAGTTCTGATATACCGTACGTGTCTCACGATAAGCGAACACGCCATTATTGGCACTGTAGGAAGTCGGTTTCACCACGAAGTAGTTGGAACTTGTAGTCGTTTTGTCCAATGTGATTTCCAGTACTGCACCGTAGTAAGGAGCAGTCATGTTACTTGGAGTCAACTCTACGCTCAAAATGCCGTTTTCGTCTAACTTCTTAGTTGTATTTACTAACAATTGGGGCACTTCCGCACGTGTCAGCTTCAATTCGTGAATATCCGCGCACTGGAAGTCTGCTTCGGACAAATCAATGTCTTTAGGCAGAATCTTGAACTTGGCGGTAGCTGTATGGGCGGTAACCACTTTACCTTGCGTATTGGTATAGCTGGCTGCTTCCAGGAACTCGTCTTCTTCGAAAACAAATTGTTTCTGGAAGAGGATAGAGCTGATACCGCTGAAACCGCCGCCTTGTACGGGAAGAATATAGTTTTCGCCGTAGATATAGACAGAGAGCGTCTTATTCTCTTTGTTCTCTGCCAAAATTGGTGTATCCTTGTCTGCGGTGATAGTGGTTTGTACCAGTCCTTCCGTTTTCTGGATATAGATGTAACCGTTGCTCTTGTCATAATACAGTTGGTCTTTGTCTGTTCCGGCGATTTCCTGTTCGGTACCGAATGTCAGTACTTTATACCAGCCCGCACCTTTGTCTTTGGTATATCTCCATGTACCTTCTTCCACCTTGAACTGGTAGAAAGGGGTGGCTTTATTGGAAGCTTGGACGTATAACTCGTCTCCGTTGCTCAATACGATGGTGTATTGCGACTGGTCTTCACTGGGGTACCAGCTTTGTACGGTCAGGTTTGCGTTCAGCGCAGCTTCAATCTTTTCTTTGAATCTATCCATGTCAGACTCAACCGTTGTGATGCGGTTGTTCAGACCTTCGATATCCGAGTCGTAATCCTTGCAAGAAACAACTCCTGTTCCTAATGAAAACAACAGTGCTCCATAGAGAAAACTGTTTAATACTCTTTTGTTCATCATAGGTAAATTTTTAGTTTGATACATATTTTACTATTCTAATTTCTTTATTTCTCTGCGATAATTTCCGCGTAGTTCAGACTGATGTCACCTTCGGTCACTATCAGGTTGAAGTCGGCATATCCGCGTGCTTCACGGGAGTAAACAGCTACTTCGGCTTCTTCCCATGCGCCGCCTGTGGCAGGGAGACTTACGCTTTGGGTCATCGTGTCGCCAATCTGGCAACGTACGCTGGCTGCACCATTGCTGGAGTAGCGGAAGCGGATGGTGGACGCTCCGGTCCGGAAAGGAATCTCTTTCCATCTTAGCGTATTCAGACCGCCGGAAGTGAGGTTGGCGTGCCAACCGCCGTTGTACTTCGTATCGTCGCTGTATTTCACCACGCCCTGTTCGGGAGCATTGTTCATTTCTACTTCCATCAACAGCGACTCTATCTTGCTTCCCGAAACTGAACCGTTGAAACAATAGTCGCAGGCTTCCGCTTCCAGTTTCTGTTTGGTCGGGAAAGGATGGTTGCTGTACTTGCGGAGCAGGTTGATGCGCTGGTTGGGATAGTCGTAGTAGATTTTATCCGAACTGCGCCACCAGGCTGCGTTCTCGGCAAGGTCGGTAAATCCTTCCAGGAATACGAGGTCAGGCTTTTTAGCTAAGAAAGATTCCATCATCTTGGTTGCGTAGCGACCGTGGTCGGAGTCGATAAACTGCCAGTTCGGACGGGCGAGGTCACCCTGTACGAAGCCCGGGCATCCACTGCCTACACTGAATCCTTTGAAGTTATAGGCGGAGATATAGGTGTTGTAGATTAAGTTCTCATTGTACACTTCCTCTGACATATCCATAGTGGGAACTGCAAACCAGTTGTGAATACCGTCCAGATAGGGACAGTTTACCAGTGAGAAGTCGCGGTCGGTCCATTCGCGCTGGATGATAAGGAACGGGCGCACGCCGAACGTACTGTTGAAATCGTCACTGATACACTTCAGGATATAGCTCAACTTGCCGTTGTAGGCATCCGATTTTGTTTCATCGAGTCCGGTCGTACTTTTGTATTTTGCCGGGTCTTTTTTCATCAGCTCGCTGAGGTAACTGTCCTGCAGAAAGCCGTTAGGATTCCAGAACAGGATAACCGGGCGTCCGTCTATCTCGAACCAGTAGTCGCGTGGTACGTTTTCGAACGAGGGTTTCAGGTTGGCATCCCAGATGTAGTAGTACACTTCCTTGCGGAAATCGTTGTCCATACCTTTCATATCCTCTTTCTCGGGGTCGAGGAACAGCAACGGATAGTGTGAGCCTTCTACACGGCTACCGTTCTTGAACGGCTTGTTGTCATAACCGTAACCTTTGTGCGCGTTGCGCGCAGCCGACCATGAGGCAGGCGTATCGTCGAAGATGGCGATTTTGAACTCGTGTTCCACACCTTTGCGCTTGATAGCTGCCATCAGGTCGTGTAGCTTGTCGGGACGTCCGTGGTCAATGTCCTTGTTGGCTTCACCGCGACAGTTCATGGCAACATAATCCTGACCGCTGTAAGCGATTTCTTCTACGAAGTTATCCCACCAGTCGGCTTCGGTAATCGGGCCGGGATAAGGTTTGTCGTCCTGTGCTTCCGGGTAAGCGGAAGCAACGTAGCGACAGAATAATGAACGGTTGTGCATGGTGGATACGTCGGTTCTGGGCTTGTCCATCTTCTGGCGCAAGTTGCCTTCGAATCCTGCCAGTGTACCTATCTTGTAGGAACGTACGATTTCCTGTTCCGTTCCCTGTCCGCCTTCAGAACCCGGACCGTCCGGTCCGTCATTCGGATTGTCGTCCGAGCACGTCCAGCAGAAAGCGCCCAATCCTAGCAGACAAATGTATTTCCAATATTTATTTTTCATATTCTTTCTATCATTAAAGAGTTTACAATCTTAGTTTTTCTTGAATTGCTGGCGGGTGATGTCCAGGTAAGTCCTGCCGTATCCGTTGCCGTATCCTTCTACTGTCGGCTCGATGAAAGAGTCGAAGTTGTACTTGTTGTAGGAGTCGATAAGAATTAACCGGTTGCGTCCGGCATTCATCTTGGCCACGTTGCACATGGTGCGGTAGGTGGCGTCGTCTTTCTTCACAATCGGAGAGTTGCCGACGGAACCGCGACCATCCTGCACCAGTTTGTTCCATGCCGGACCGACACAAGGAACGAACTCCATGCTGCCGTCGCCGAAAGCGGGCAACGCTGTTTCACGGTTGTACTTCCAGTTTTGGTCTATCATCTGCGGGTACATATAGGAACGGCTCATTTCCGACTGGTCGTACATATTACGGCTGGCTACGGCGTCTACGCAACCTTCCATGTAGAAGTATTGATAACGCATCTGGTTGCACCATACATCAGCGCTTTCCACCATGATGTAAATGTCGTAACCGGTAGCTTCTTTCACCGCTTTGCGGATGCCGTCATACATTGCCTTGGATTCTTGCGCATAGATTTCGCCTGTCTTGTTCTTGATGTAAACTACCGGGCGTGTGCCGTTCAGCTTGTAGTAACGTTCGTCCGAGAAGTAACAGCCGATTTTGCTGAAGAAATTGTTCAGTAGTTGCTGGCGGGTGTAGGTGACACCGTCATATGCTTTTCCGGCTGCCGTCTCGATACAGTTGCTTGAAGAAAGAGTGGGGGGCAGGTCGACAATGTTGTTCCAGTTGACAGCAATTACTATCTTCATGGTTTTCAGGTCTACGAAGTCTACTCCCGGTTGTCCGAGGTGCGGCATCGGCAGGCGTTTGCCGCCCCTGCCGGAACGTCCCAGCATCATAGTGACGAACAGGGAATCTCCCTGGTTGATTTCCGTACCGGGGCCCTTGCCCAAGTCAGCGCCCACTTCGGGCAGGATGATAAAGTTCGCTCCTGCTTCGATACAGTCGTCTACGTGCTGCTGTACCATTGGTATCATGCGATAGCTTTGGCTTCCTGCGTCCGGTTGCAAGTAACCGTCCTTTTGTGATTCGGGCATTACTTGCGGTGTCAGGTTGTTGTAGTCGTTCTTGGCGCTCAGTTCCTTGTCGGTCAGCGTCAGAAGTTCCCAACGGGTGAAATTTGCGTCACCATTCGGTCTGGTGGTAATGTCGTTCCCCTTGTAGTAGAAGATGCCCACCTGATAATCTTCGGTGACAGGAATTTCCGGAATCTCGTAGTTCAGGAAGTAGTCATCGACGCTCGGACCTTCTTCCTTGCTGCATGCTGCAAGAAGTAGTAAGGCTGCGGAGCATCCGGCAATGTATTTCATTAGTTTCATAACTGTCTATCTGTTTATTATATTATTTATTATCTTCTATACGTACCCACTTGATACTTGCCGCCAGGCGTTCTTCTCCTTGCAGGGAAGCGTATTCGGGATAGTCTTCGAGTACATTTTCGACAAACTCTTCAATTGTGTCGCCATACCAATGGGCTACCATTTCGTTGTTATACATCAACTGGCCGCCTTTCCAACGCTCGTACAAGCCTTCCTGGTTGTATGGACCGCCGATACCCAACGGAGTGAAGAAATTATCATTATAGTTACCGTCGGAACGGGGTACGAGTGAAGTGGATTGCAGCATACGGCAGGCTTCACGGTAATAGTTCATGTTCCAGTTACGTTCGTCCGTAGGATATTGCAGGCGTTCGGGCACAGGGTCGAACTGGTTGGCACCGTAGGTTCCGTAGTTGTTCGGAGTTCCGTTGTAGAAGATAGGTGGATATTGCATCACACGTGTCCTGCGTTCCAATGTCCATCCGGCGAATCCGTTGAAGTAGTCGGCGATGTAACGTTGCTTCCACACCTGTTCCAGATTGTTCTTGTAACCGCCTTTTCCGTTGATGTCGGCTTTGTAGAAGGCGCGGTAGTCGCGGCATCCCAGTCCGTTGGTGTTCCATTTGATACCGTTGCGTTCGATGTATCCGGAGATTCCGGCTGTGACGCCATACTCGTTCATGGAAGCACTGATACCGTTGTAGTAGTACTGTTCGGCGCTCTGCGGCAATGCCACGTTCAATCCCCATTCATCTTTGCGCAATTGGATTTCGGCGAGCATGAAGTTTACGTCCGCCCATGTCAGCAGTTTCACCGTAGCGTCCTGCTTGATGAAGTCACGATGAATCAGGGCGTATGTATAACCCTCGATGCTGACGGAAGCTGTGGAGTAAAGGCTCTGAAGGTTGTTATTGTGTTCATCCTTGCCTACAATCCATCCGGTTGGAGTCTGTTTCAATTCGAAGCGGGGCAGGAACGGTACTCTATAGGATACCTGGATATATTTCTGCTCTGCTACCGACCAGAGGGAGTCTCTTACTACGGCACGGTAGTCACCACTCTCGTTGAGGCGCGATGTTTGCGCGTACTTGCTCAGACGAGGGTCTTTGTAGGAGCGCATATAGCAGAAGAAGTATTCGTTCATTGCCGGGTAAGTCAGCCCACCTATCTCTGTTTCCAGTTTCGTACCCAGGTCGAATTCTTTCAGGATACGGTTGTAATATAAGGATACGTCGGCATTGGGGTCGGTTCCGTAGCGTCCGGCCGCGTTGTCGCTGTTGGAACTGAACAGGTAGTTGCGGTTGGTTTCGTTCAGCGCTTTTTCTATCTGTTCACGTGCCATGGAGATGGCTTCGGGGCTTTTCTTCATGTTCATCATGCGGATAGCTACGTCCAAACGCAGAGAGTTGGCAAACTTGCGCCATTTATCAATGTCGCTGTCACCACCGGCAGACGGATAGAACGGGTCTTTCAGCATTTTCGTTCCGTTCGGGTCGAATGTTTCCACTGCCTGATCCAACCAACGGAGTATTTGCATATATGCTTCGGCTTCGCTGTTGTAGTAATATACGTTTCCGTAAGTCTCTTTGCAGGCAGAATCCAAAGGAATAGGTCCCCAGGTTCCGGTTAGTACAGAGTAGAGGTAGGCTTTCCAAGTGGTCAGTATCGCCCAGTAGTTGCCGTTGGTATCCCGGTCATATTTCTGCTCCATGATAGCTACGTCGCCCAAAACTTTCTTGTAGAAGTTATAGAATCTGTCGCCTACGTTCTCCGAACTTTGCGGGCTCGTCCAGGAAACTACGTAACGTGCCATGTAGGCGTAGTAGTTATAGTTCATTTCGGATAATACGTCCAGGGATTTGTAGATAGTGCCCGGAAATATCTTCTGAATGTCAATTTCATCCAGATATAGCTTGTTGGGGTTTTGATTGGTTGCGTCGAAACTATCCACGCAAGATGTAGCCAGTCCCAACATGGCTGCAGCGCATAGTGTATATAAGTACTTTTTCATCGTCATCGCTGTTAAAAAGTTATTTTAAAATCGAAACCGTAACTGGAAGTAGGCAGGTTAAAACCGCGTTCCAGACCTTGTTGGATTCCCATGGAAGAAGTGGCTTCCGGGTCAATTCCTTTCGGCGTTTTCTGATGAAGGATAGCTACGTTCCTGCCTACGGCGGAAACTCTCATGGATTGTATGAAGCCTATCTTTCTCAGCCAGTTCTTGGGGATGTTGTATCCCAAAGAGATTTCTTTCAGTTTCACGTAAGAAGCGTCGTACAAATAGAGCTCACCGTTTTTACCGCTGTCGTTGGTCCAATAGTCAATCGGCTTAATCCAAGCCTGGCAAGGTTGTCCCGCCAGTCCCGGTACGGAACTGTCATATACGGCTCCGGGGATATTCATGCCTTTCGGGCGGGAAGCGTCCATGTAGATGTTGTTCTTGCCGTTGGGTACGTATTTAGGGTCGAGAATACCGAGATAACCGGTCTGGTCGCCTTCATTCAGAATCAGGTCAGAGAACAGGTGCTCTGTACGTCCGCCCATGGACATGATGGATTGTGCGTTTCGCGAAGACTGGAAAGCCGTTTCCGACCATACGTGTCCGCCCATACGAACGTCGAGCATGGCGGAGAAAGTCAAATCTTTCCAGCGGAGCGAAGTACGGATACTGCCTGTCCATTTCGGTTCTACGCTGGCGAGGAATTTGGCTTCGCCTGACAGGGGACGGCCGTTGGCTCCCACGAGTACTTGGCCTTCGTCATTGGTCTTCCACGGTTCGCGGCAATAGAGGCTTACCAGCGGCTCACCTTTCACAATACGCAGTTCCACACTGTTTTGTACGGTAGTCAGTGTCATGTAGTCCATACCGTTTGCCAGTGAGACTACTTCCGAGTTGTTTTTAGCCCAGTTGATGTCTACTTTCCATTCCCAGTCTTTATTCTTGAAAGGAACGACGCCCAGGGTCACTTCATATCCCCAGTTCTTTACT
This sequence comes from Bacteroides faecium, assembly GCF_012113595.1. Lineage (NCBI taxonomy): Bacteria > Pseudomonadati > Bacteroidota > Bacteroidia > Bacteroidales > Bacteroidaceae > Bacteroides > Bacteroides faecium. Next base: position 6,264,786 of record NZ_CP050831.1, on the reverse strand, counting down.
TCACCGGCGTTGAACAAGGCTTCTCCATAACCGCTTACACCGTTGATAGTGGAAGTCAGGATTTGGTTTTTGGTGTTCTTGTTGTAATAGGTGAAGCTGAATGAAGCGCGGTCTTTCAGGAAACGAAGGTCCAACCCTGTCTCGAAAGAGGTGGTGCTTTCCGGTTTCAATGAATTGGTCTTGCGCTTGTTTTCACTCTCAAACCATGCCATGTCTCCCAAGTAAGAAGTATTGTAGCTGAATCCGTTCAGTAATTGGTCGAAGCCGGTATCGTTACCTACTTTGGCGTAAGAACCACGAACCTTGGCATAGGATAACCAGTCTTTGGGAATACTTTTCACTAACTCTGTCAGTACGAAGCTGACACCGTAAGAGGAGTAGAAATAAGAACGGTTGTCGGAAGGCAGGGCAGACGACCAGTCGTTACGTCCGGTTACGTCCATGTAGATGAAATCTTTGTAACCTACGCTGGCAGTTCCGTAGACAGCTTGCTTTTTCTTCGCGTTATATTCCGGCCATGATTTGATGGTAGCACCGTTATTGGTGAGGGAGATAAAGTCGGAAGTAGCCAATGTACCGATTTCCGAGTTTTGTTTCTTGAACAGGAAGTCCTGCATATTGGTACCCACGCTGGCGGATACGTTGAAGTCTTTCCAGGTCTTGTTGTAAGAAAGCATGGCTTCGTAAGTATAGTTACGGGCTTTCTCCGTGAATTCTTTATAGAATCCGTCGGCATCTCCCGGAGTGTACATATTACGGAACTCATAGCCGTCTTTCATATTCATGTCGAGGGCGGCTTTCAGACGCAGTTTCAGGTCTTTGGTCAGTTTGTAGTTTATCGTAATGTCTGCCAGTATCCATTCTTTCTTATCCTGGTTGGAAAGTTCGTTCAGCATCCACACCGGACTCTTGAATTGAAGGGCGGTCGGTTTTCCGTTCTCGTCTTTCCAGGGATACATTTCCTGTATGGAAAGGTCGCGGGGCATATCCATAAGTGTATAGATAGGGTTACGGTCGGAGTTGTTACGGTAAGAACGGTTTTTGACATTCTCGTGCGTATAGCGACCGTTCAGGTCGACGTCCAGTGACTTTGTCAGTTTTACGTTGGAACGTACGTTGAAAGCGTTACGGGTCAGGTTGTTCAGTCCTTCCAATACGTCGTCGCTCCGCAGGTTGGTGAAACCGATACGGGTGGAGACATGTTCGGTGGCGCGTTCTATGGAAACACTGTTCGTCCAGGAGTAGGCAGTCTGATACATAGAGGTGGTGTTTGCCGGGGTAGGAACGTAAGATTTGAGTTCTCCGTTGCGTCCTACTACTTGGAAACCTAACATCGGCATACCCCATGAACGGGAGTTGTCGTAACCGCCCATGCGTTGGATACCGTAAGGTAGATTCGGGTCATAAGGCACTTTGACGTCTCCATTGAAGGAGTTGGCTTTGTTGTTTTCAAAACGGTTGATATGTCCGCCACCATATATATTCTGATAGATGGGATATTGGGAAAACTCAGTGAACTGTACGTTTGTGGAGTACGTCACACCCAAGCCGCTTCTTTGACCGGCTTTCTTGGTGGTAATCAGGATGGCGCCGTTGGCTGCGTCCGAACCGTAGAGGGCAGAAGCGTTCGCACCTTTCAGGACTACGATGTTTTCGATGTCGTCCGGATTGATACTGTTGGCGGGGTTACCGTAGTCGATTTCGCCACCGGTCACGTCATTAATAATAGGTACACCGTCGATAACGTAAAGTGGCTGGTTGTTACCGGAAATGGAGTTAGCACCACGGATGCGCACGGTAGCCGAACCGGCGGCACCGTTGGAGATAACCTGCAATCCCGCTACTTTACCTGCCAGCATGTTTACGAATCCTGCGTCCCGGTTTTCGGTCATGCTTTCTACGTCCATCTTCTGGAAAGCGGTGGAAAGTGATTTTTCATCACGGCGCAAGTCCATGGCTGTTACTACTGTCTGTTCCAACATCACGGCGTCTTCTTCCAGGGTCACATTCAATAGGTTCTTTCCTTTTACTACATTGAATGATTTTGTCTTAAAACCAATATAGGAGAATTTCAACACAGCGCCGTTTTCGGGGACTTGAATAGAGTATTTACCATCAAGGTCGGTTATTACACCTTTTGTACCACCCACTATCACTACATTAGCACCGATAATAGGCTCACCTTGTGCATCGGATACTGTTCCTTTCACCGTCCGGTTCTGCGCCTGCATCACCGAAGCACTGAACAGCATTAAAATTAAAATGAGACTTCTTTCATAGTATCTCATGTGCTGAGAAAATCGTTGTTTCATGCTTTTCATGAATTTATTTATGAATAATCACTAAATTTAAGAATTAATCGGATGAGAGAAGCTTGTTTCCTTATAGGCTTCGTCATTCGAATTAGATTAAGGTGTCCTTTCTTCTTTCATAATACGTTATGTTTTTAAGATTAATTTTTCAGCAAAAGAACTGTTAATCAATAAAAAAAGAGGGGTGTTTGCGATTAATTGGGAATTAAAAAACAATTAAATGTGAATTAAGTCTTTTTTTTCTTATAATCCTTCACAGATAGGTGCTTTTTCCTTGTATTGAATGAAAATAAAGTTATGTATATGGAGAAATATCTCTGGAATTATTCAGGTTTGTGATGTGGAGTGTATGAAATGGAACTCCCCTTTTCCCTAAATCTTGATATATTTCGATGGTTTAGGGGGAAGGGGAGAATGTTTATGGAAAAATTAATGCTAAAATAACTTGTCGTCGGGTTATAAATCGCCAAATGGGACTTTATAAGTTTCACCCATGGAGTCGTGATACTCTTTGCAGAAGCGGTCGTACAGGTTTCGGGCAATACCTTTCTTTCCCTGTGCGACCAGTACGGAACACTTGGCTGCCAATGCTTCTTCATTCAGTGGGTCGTGCAGGAACATGATGTCGGCAAGGCGGATAATCATATCCTGATGGTTCCGGCTGATTTCAATGTCCAGCAGGTTCTTCAATAAGTCGATGGAATAACTGGAATAATCGTCCTTAAAGTCGTCCAGCCAATCAAGAATCGTATTGGGGAGTAAGGGGCCGTATAATAGTAATTCCAGGATTCGGTTCAATAGTTCTTCACTTTTCTCCTGCTCGAATTGTTTGGTACAGGCAATCAGGGTGTGGTAATCACAGAAAACGTCTGTTCCCCATTTGATGCGCAGGAAATTGTTTTCTATCATTACTTCCATGTCTCCGATGCTTTCCAAGAGTACCCGTAGCTTGCGCAGGTTTACGTTACGGTTATTGCGGGCGGCTGTTTCTTCCTTGTCCGGCCATAGTATTTCCGTTGTCTTGGATGCTAAAATGCCCTGGGAATTTTTCTCTGTATGGAGTATCAGCAGGATAAGCATATGTTTCAAGCGGGGGGTGAAGTTGGAAGTGATGTCATTCCCATCTTTATCGCGTACGTTGAAACAGCCCAGTAAAGAAATTGACGCACGGCTACGGTCGTAATAGTTCATCGTTTCAGTGAAAACGGGCTCCGTGTCTTGCATTATTTCTCTTCTCGATGCCGCCTTGTACTCTGTTGGTTCCGGTTGTTTTTGGGTATTTCCGGTTTCTGTCATAGCTGGATTTTCTGCGACTTTCTTGGGGGCAGGTGCTTCTTCCTTCTTGTTCTTGCATTTCAAGCGGTAGAATACGAAACCACCTAAGACAAGCAGGATGATACCGATGACGTAGATATACCAACAACTGCCGGTATCCTCTTCAGCCGTGGACTGCCGGATATCCATTTCGTTCACGAGTGGCATATTGATGGAATAGATAGCTACATCGTGAGTATGGTTGCTTAGTATCTTATCTAATACCAGGAACAGTTTTCCGTGCGACGGAGAGGTATAAAGGCTGAAATCACAGTCTTGATAGGTCGATTCGTTATAAATGGGCTTGGAGACTTCCGTGTAGACGGAGTCTTTCATCGAAATCTTCCACAATACGCCCCCTTTATTTGTCGAGACGGCATAGAAGGTACTGTCCGATGGTTCGAAATACATGGATGAGGCCATAATTGTGCCGTCCGCTTTGGGCTTGTCTTTTTGCCAGACGATACGTGATTGCTTGGTTTTCAGATTGATGGCACATAAGCCCCAATAGTAGTGAGTGCTTAGTTCCTGCTTGCCGTACTTGTTTCCTCTGCCGCCAAAGATATACAGTTCATCGCCAACCACCGCCATAGCTGCTGAGTAGCGGGGATAGAGGGGGCGTTCGTATTCTATCTGTTCTACTTTGCCACTGCCGGACTTCATCCGATAGAGGTCATTGCGGTATTGGTAGAAACCATAGCCGCCGAAGAAGTAGAAAGAAGAGTCTGCCGGATTAAATGCCCTGGCATGGTTGTAGTTAGAGGCTTCTTCCGTATTGCGTACCTCATTGCTCCATTTCTCCGTATCGAACGAAAAGCTGGAAATTGTGCCTTTTTTCGGGAAATAAGAGACTAACCGGTTGCTTAACGTATCGTATATAAGATGGTTGGGAGACTCGACAGCCGGATAGCCGCCACGTATAGTTACTTCCTTTTGATGGACTCCGTTTTCGTCTAAAATGTCAATCGACTGGGATTTGACCAGATAAAATAAGGCTTCGCGGACGTTAAAGGCTATGTTCAGTTTTCCCGGAATTTTAGCCTGGTGGATAAGTTTCCATTCGATATGATTGTCTATCAGCCATAAAGGATGGACAGCGCGTGCCACAGCCTCTTCTATTTCATCATAGCATACATCGTCATTGTGTTTCCACAGTTTCCATTCGTGTATCTGTTTTCCATCTTGTGTGATGGTTATGTTTCTCAAGTCGATAGGAGCCACGTCTGCCAGGTATTGTTGCATCTGTCCGAATGAAGCCGTTAAGCTTTTCACTCCTTGCAGGGGAGCCATGGCGGATATTTTCTTGTTGTCGTAATCTACCTCGATAACGTTGTCTTTCAGGCGCAGATGCAAAGAGACATCCAGCCATTTTTCACGTTCTATGGGACTGTTTATGTTTACGATACCTTCATTGAGCACCAATGCCGGGAAATGCCTTTCTTCACCGGCGACAAATGAAAAACGAATAAACTGGTTCGTATTTGTATGCAGATGGAGAATGGAACCGAAGTCGGGTTCACCGGCTCGTACATACATTTGGAATGAAATGATGAAATCGTTTTTTATAGAGAAAGGTTGGTTATCATCCAAGTACAAGGTGGTTCTCTCTACTCCCGGCACTGTATGGGATTTGAGAGAAAGACCATAATCATACAAAGAAGATGCGTCCACTTTACCTACCGTGCAAAGCAGGACGAAGAGCAAAATTTGCAGTTGATATTTCATAGTACTCTGTTTATAGTGCAAAAATACAAAAAACTGTATGATATACCCAAGAAATGGGAGTTATTTGTGGGGCAATACTTTGAAACAGATATTCGGTATTACTATCTATCATACGTTTTATGAAAAATGAAGATGTCCCAAAATAGAATGCGGGAAATGAAAATTCTATTTTGCGACATCTTCATATAAACTGGTGGTAGCTTATTTACTGTCCGCTGAGGGCGGAGCGTCATTTATTCCGCTGCCCCATGCCTTATTCGGTTTGTTGCCCATTTTCAATACTAACTTTCCACCGTTTTTCAAATCATCGTGGCTAAACCAAGGTTTCTTCCATTCCTGACCGTTCAGTGTAGCCGACTGGATATATTTATTTTCTTCGGAAGCGTCCGGAGCCTCGATTTCAAATACGGAACCGTTGCTGAGGGTCACCTTTGCATTGGTGAAAAGAGGACTCCCGATATTGTAGGCGGGCATTCCCGGAGTGACAGGGTAGAAGCCCAGTGAGGAGAAAACTACAAATGAAGTCATACCACCGCCGTCTTCGTCTCCCGGCATTCCCATAAGGTCATTGCGAAACCAGGTTTTCAGCATTTGGCGGATACGTTTCTGGGTTTTCCAAGGCTGCCCTGCGTAGTTGTAGAGATAAGGTACGTGCAATGACGGTTCGTTTGCCATGGAAAACTGTCCGACGTTGCCTGTGTGGTCGGGGAGTTTTGAATAGAATTCATATTTGCTGCGCCCCAACGGTTCGCTGAAAGTGCGGTCGAGGTTGGCGATGAACTGTTCTTTTCCGCCCATAAGGTTGATGAGGTCGGCTACGTTGTGGGGGACGTCCCAACGATATACCCAGCCGTTGTTCTCTCCGTAGTATTCACGGGCGCCCATACCGCCTGAGTAACGGTAGTCGAATGGAGTAATCCAGTTGCCTTCCTTGTCTTTCGGGTGGAAGAAACTTGTTTCTTTATTGAAGATATTCCGGTAGTTGTAAGAGCATTGCAGGTAGTGGACGGCTTCGTCTTTTTTGCCTAATGCATCCGCGATGCGTGAAAGACACCATTGGTCGTAGCTGGTTCCCAAAGTGACGGCGACGGGCTGACGCTTTTCAAAAGGATGCACGTTCGGGTCGGTTTCTTTTTCGTCCGGGCGAAGGGCGGGGATATATCCGTTGTTTCGGTAGAATTCATCCAGCCATCCGGCGGCGGCTCCCGACCAGGGGGCAAGGGTTTTTTCTTCAATTCCTTTCCGGCAGGCTTCGTAGGCTTTTGCCGCATCCAAGTTCAATCCTTTGGCAAGGGCATCGGCTATGGTGGCGACGGCATGGTTGGAGTTCATGCGGCGTGAGTCACCCGTTACTTCGGGGAAGGTAGGCATCCACATCGTTCCCATTTGTTCCGCCATCAATAGGAAGGAAGCGATGATGTCCTCTTCTTTCTTCTGGTCAATCAATGTACGGAGCGGGTGGGCGGCGCGGTAGGTATCCCAAATCCAGTCATCGTTGTAGAAAGGAGTGCCGTTGTCATCGTGTACTTTACCGTCGAAGGCGCTGAAGTAACGGCCGCCGGCTTCACTCATGCAGATAGGACGTTCGAAAGTACGGTAGAACGAGGAATATAATACGGTCTTGTCGTCTTCCGTACCGCCTTCCACCTTGATGCGTCCCAGGGTTTCGTTCCATAGTTGGCGTCCGGCTTTTGCCAGGTTCTTTATATTGTAGTCTTTCAGTTCGTTGCGCATGTTCTTTTCTGCCTGTTCTTCGCTGATGAAAGAGATGCCATAGCGAAGGTTGACTGTCGTTGTTCCGTCGGCGAAACGCCATGCTGCACAAGCGTTTATGCCTTCTGCATTGTCTTTGCTGGCTTCGATGACACCGTCGTTCAGGATACCTGTACTTATCGGTTTTTCTTGTGGCTCGATATATACATATACATTGGTGTTGTCGCTCAGTTGCTGATGTCCGCTGATAAAGTTCTCACCTACATGGATAGAGCCATTGCGGGAGTTGACAATGATATAGGCAGGTTTGTCCGCTTCAAAGGTTATCCGGTAAAGGGCGGATTGGTGGGAAAGGGCATATTCCGCTTTCATGCGGTTGTCGTCCAGGTCTACTTCGTATGAGTAAGGGGTGAGACGCTCGTTATCATAGTTGTAAGTGATGATGGGGCGGAGCTTCGTTCCCTGATAGGGACTGAGGTTGAACGCGGAACGTTCGCGGTGGTTGGTGACAATCAAAGGCAGTCCGTTTAACAACTCGGTTGTATAGTCGACACGTTCGGGATAGATGCGGAGCATGCTGTTCGGCAGTTGGATGGTAGGGAATGTAGGAACCAGCAGATGGCTGATATTACCTATGTACGGATTGACATAGTCGACAGGCTCCTTGTTGGAGCTCTGCGACTGTCCGCCATTGCATCCGCTTAATATGGCAACGATTGTTGCGGCAGCGAAGAAATGTGTAATTCTCATGGTTGCTTTTTATTTTTAGTTGTTTCTAATCCTATTTTATTTGGCTTCCGGGTTGATGAAGGCAGCTTTTAAAGTCGGAAGAAAATCCTGTTTGTTGTCACATTTGAAGAATCCGGTAAAGTCGTTCCGGTCGCCTTCTCCTATTTTAATGACTAACTTGTTCCAGCCTTGCAATAGAGGAAGCTCTTTATAGATTATTTCATTCCGCCCGTCGTGCGATACACTTGTATAAGGTTTGTCATTAATGAGCAGTTCGCGTTTCTTCGCTTTCAACATCAGGGAGAGTTTTGGCATATTAGGCTCTATCAACAGGTCATCCAGGGGACGCGGGCTGAATACATAAAATTCCAATGTCCGGCTGTCATTCTCCTTCACGAATTTATCTTTAGTGGCTACCGGGAAGTTCATCTGCTCGTCGCGCAGGAAAAAGACTTCGTTGATGTCAATTTCCGGCTTTTGGGATTGGATTCCTGCATTCTTCAAGATAGTGCTCAATGTGTTGTATCCTTTTTCCGAATTGGCGAACTCGGTTAGTGTATTTAAATAGTAAGTGGAAGCCCCTTCCCGGTATTTGACAAACACCGGAGTGGCGGACGTACATTCGTATTCACTGCGGATTGTTCCGGCTGTCTTGATTTCTTCCGGTCGTTTGTTCCACTTGCGCCAGTCTGTTTTGCAGGCGTTCAGTAGGACATCGCCTTCTTCTACGAATGCGCCTTTCAGTGAATAGTTGGAAGCATCCGCCTTTTGAAGTTCACAGAAATAGAAGTCGGAGTTGTTGAGTCCATACATCCATGCTTTCTGCACAGGTAGGAAAGAAGAACGTTTCAGCGGGTCTAAGGCTACCGGAAGCGGCAGAATCTCGTTGTATCTTCCTACGGTTTCCGGTGTAATTCCCCAAATCCATGCATCTGCGCCTTTGGCAAGCTGCTTTTGCAGTTCTTTTTGGGTGGCGGCATCTAATGCGCGGGTACCGTCTATGATATAAAGCAGTGAGGAAGGAGTGGTTATTTTTGAAGCGAATGTTACTCCCTGTGCGTCCATCAGTTGTTTTACTTTGCTGTCCGGATTGCCGATAAATACTACTTCCTTATAATTTCTGACTGTATTTGTGGCTTCGTGGGCCTTGTATTGTTCTTTGTCGATTGTGGCGTAAGGTGACCATGCCGGTTCTCCCGGAGCATTGGCGGCACGTAGGGCGCTATACATTGGCCATTCCTGATAGAGTGGCAAGGTTGGGTCGTAACCGGGATTGAACGTCGTGCAATAAGGGCCTACGCGTTCGGGTTGTACACCCGGAACTCCTTCCTGGTATTCACCGAAGAATACGCCGTCTTCCGTCACGGAAGGCGTTTTCGTTACATCTCTCTTGCCGAGTGGGAGCGGTTTCAGTGCATACCATGCCATATTGAAGACAGTACTGTATGAAGCACCCATCCGGCGTTGGTTGGCTATCAGGTTGTAACACTCGTTTGCCAGTCCTTCCATACGTCCTTCCTGTGATTCGTAAGCACGTTCTCCATTGTATTTGGATACTTGTTCAGGTGTACCGTAGTAAGCCATGCTGTGTTCACCGATACCCCAAGGCTTTCCGATGTTAATCCAGTTTTTCATGGAGTTGATGTCTCCATAGTGCCCGACGGTTACAGGTAGTATGCCGTTGCCGTCGTCTTCACCGTCAGATGAAATCCAGGGACGGGTAGGGTCGTACAGGCGTACGATGTCGCGCCATTCTTCCCATGCCTTTTGTTGGGTGGGCATCAGTTCGGGACGGTTATATACATGCAGGATAACGGGTTTGTTCTCGTTGCTGATACTCCATCCGAAGACGGAAGCATGGTTGCGGTCACGCAAGACAAAACGTTTCAGATGTTCTTTTGATGATTCCCAAAAGTGTTCCGAATCCAGTTTCGGGCCACCGTCGCTCGCCCAGTTGGCGGTTTCATTCAGTACGCAGATACCCATTTCGTCGGCCATATCCATATAGAAGCGGGGATAGACCTGTGCGTGCGGGCGGACTGCGTTTCCGTTCATGCCCTTAATGGCAGTAAACCATGCCCACGCATAGCGGCGTGTCATTTGCGGGATACCCATAAAGTGCCAGGAGTCTCCATGCAATGTATAAGGTTCGCCGTTCAGACATTGTGTAGTTCCTTGTAATGTCCATTCACGCCAGCCGAAGCGTTCGTATTTGGTATCGACAGTCTGTTTTTTGTCTTTTATGGAAAGTAATAAGGCATACAGGTTCGGTTGTTCGGGAGTCCAGTATTGGAGCGTATTCTTGCCGACAGCTATTTGTAAGGTGACTTTCTGTTTTTCATTGGCAGCCAGCGAAACTTTGAGCGGAGTTACCTGTAACGCTTCCGTGCCTAATGTCCAGGCAGGAACGGGAGCGGAATTAATGTCCGTTCCGGCACAGTTTATCCATTCTTTTACATTGCCTTGCAGTTGTATGTTGGCTTTCTGGGCGGTTTTATTCTCCAGGGTTACTTCTATTTCCAATGTATTCTTGGAAACCAGCGGTTTCACATATACATCTTCTATATGTATTTTGGGCAAGGCCAACAGATATACATCTTGCCAGATACCGTTGATATGATACCCCCACATGGAGCCACCTGGTACGATACGGCGTCCGATAGTCGAGTTATCTTCAAATAAGGACTGGCTGCGTACTCCTACGAGTACTTCCACGGTTTCACCGGGAGTCACTTTATCTGTGATGTCGAAGCTGAAAGGCAGGAACAAATCGAAATTCTCGCCTAACTTTTTCTTGTTGACATAGACTTCGGAATATCCTGCGACGGCTTCAAAGTGAAGTTTGATTTGCTGACCTGTCCAGTTGGCGGGGATGGTGATGTTCTTTTTCATCCATGCCATTTTTACTTGTTCCCATTCTTTGGGATAAGAAGGATAGTTGCGGTGGTCGGGACCTTCTAAATCACGATAACCGAAAGAATTGATATTCCATGGAGAAGGTATTTTGATACGTGTCGCACTCCAATTACTACCGTCTTTCGGGAGTGGCAATTCGGGAGCTGTTCCTTTCCCTTGTTTGTAGTCCTTCGGCAAAGCGACGGGTTGGAAATCCCAGTAGCCGTTCAGGCAAATCTCTTGGCGATGTTCTTTCTCGGTTTTATTCACCAAACCTTCGCTGGGGGCAAAAGGATAGGGATAAAGTAACTTTTGTCCGTTAGTCACTGTTTGTGCATTCGTCTGTATGGGCTGTAAGGTAAAACTAGCCAGCAGACTACACAATAGGATTAGATTCTTCTTCATATTTATACATTAATAGTTTTTCTGATATTATTAGTTAGCGGCAAAGTAAAGGGAAAAGCATTAAAAAGGGGGAATGAAAGGGATTAATCTGGGATTAAAAAGTAATTAATTGCACAAAACATCTGTTTTTCTTCCAAATAAAGGGAAAAATCTGCTTTAGATGCCGTCTTTGCACGTCTGAAAAAACTTATATCTGAGAATGATTTTTAATTCTTTGAGCGAAATAACTTTTGCTGGCTTTTTAATTTCATCGTTTAACTATCAGGATATATTTCATTCGTTACTTTTATTTCGTTTAACTATAGTTTCCCTTGCGGATGACTATAGTTATACGCAAGGGAGACTATAGTTATCTTTGTGTTACACTATAGTGTAACGCAAAAAGAATAAGCAATGAAGATAATCTGATTAGGTAATGAAAGAAATCCTGTTAGCCTCTCCGGCAATAAATGGACATAATTGATAAGAAAAGTAGCATTTTAAGCGATTTAATTGTTTTTTAATCTCCGGTTAATCCGGTTTTAATAAAGTAGGAAACCGGCTCCATTTATCTTTGCAAATACAGATATGATAAATGTTATTTGATAAAAAGAAAAACTATGAGACACAATTTATTATTTGCTTTGAGATATTTTCTTCCGCTCTTCTTTAGCGGATTAGTCGTCTTGAATGTTGCTTGTAAGGAAGAGCGTTCGGTCATCAGTGATGATTCTGGGAAAGATGGGGATGGTGACGATGAATATGAGTATGTGGACGACCGTTATGATAATGGGATAAGCTGCGAGGAATATTTGGCCAACTATCGGGGAGTTCCGTTTAAAAAAGATTCGGAAGGAAATAGTTTGTCTGTGATTTCGGGAGTACCCGCTACGATAGAAGCCGAGGACTTTGATGACGGCGGACAGGACATCTCTTTCAACTTTAAAAACAGCACGGCCGGAAACTACAAGGATTATCGTACAGAAAAGGGAGTTGCCATCAGCAAGAGCGGAACGGTCATTAATATAGGTAATATCAATAATGGTGACTGGCTTTGCTATACATTGCAGGTCACTCAGACAGGAGCTTATTCTATTGAAACATATTGTGTGTCGGGTGGCGGAAAGACCAGTTTTTATTTTGAGGTGGACGGTAAATCCGCCGGTCAGATAGTCGATTCGCCGGAAGATGACTGGAGCGTCTTTTCACATTCGGTCAAGGTGACGAATGTGCAGTTGAGTGAAGGAAAGCATGTTTTGAGGTGGTACACTACGGGTAGCATTAATCTGGATAAGTTCGTATTTACACGTACCGGAGAATATACGGGAGATAAAGTGGACGGTGCTCAGTTTGAATATCCCAGATACGGTTATTATGAACATAATCCGTTGTTCGTCGATTTCTCCTCTCAGATGTTTCAGAATTCATTTACGGGAACGCTTTATACAGCCGACCCTTCGGCCCATGTTTGGGCGGACGGAAGACTGTATGTCTATGCTTCACACGACATGGAGCCGACACAGGGATGCGACCGCATGGACAGATACCATGTTTTCTCTACTACGGATATGAAAAACTGGACAGACCATGGAGAGATAATGAACTCGGCTACTGTAAAGGCACATGTAGGTATGGGCATTGACGGCTTTATGTGGGCTCCTGATTGTGCGTATAATAAGGAAGACCAATTGTACTATTTTTATTTCCCTCATAAGATTGACGCGAATACATGGCGTATTTTTGTGGCAACTAGCAAAGAACCTGCCGCGAAGTTCAGGGTGAAAGGAGTGATTGACGGTATTCCTTCTACGATTGACCCTTGCGTATTTGTCGATGACGACGGACAACCTTATATTTATACCAGCGGTGCCGGCAAAGGCTGTTGGGGCGCTAAGTTACGTAAGGATGACTGGACTAAGTTGGATGGAGTAATGACTCCTCTGACCGGTTTTACCGATTTTCATGAAGCTCCTTGGGTGCATAAATATAAAGGTAAGTACTATTTGAGCCATTCGGACAATCATGCGGCCAGCCAGGGCGGTAACCGGATGCAGTATTCTATGTCCAACAATCCTTTAGGCCCGTATACTCCATGTGGTGCATATATGTATCCTCATGGTGAAGAGACAGCGCATGGTTCTATTGTCGAGTATAACGGGCGTTGGTATTCTTTCTACCACACAGCTAATCATTCTGGGAAAGGAGCTTTGCGTTCAGTCTGTGTAGACCCGATTGAATATGACCAGAATAATAAATTAAAGATGGTACAAAACTGGGGAACTCCCCGCAGTGGAAAGGCTGTGGAAGTAAAAATGTCGCCGTCTGTGGTGATTCAGGCAGAGGACTATAATGCGGGCGGTGAACATTATGGGTATCATAAGAATCCGTCGGAAGGCGGAATGAAACAGGAGACACAAAATGGGGTTACATATCTTAAAGGAATGAAGTCCGGCGAATGGGTGCGTTATTCGATTAATGTCAGGGAAGCGGGACGTTATGGCATCACTTGCAGAATGTTCCAAAAACGTTCGGGCGGTAAATTCCGTATTGCCATCAATGGAGTATATAAAACGGGTGAAATTGCTTTGAGCGGTTTTGCCGGTGTATGGAGTGAGACTTTTGTATATCCTGTCGAACTGGAAGCGGGCGAGCAATATATCGACTTCCGTATTAAGGGCGGGGATATTGACATGGACTGGATAAAGTTCGGTGCGGGATACAGCCAGGTGCCCGGTGTCATTCAGGCTGAGGATTTTGACGAAGGACAATATAGTTTCAAGAACGGTTCGTCCGGCAATTTCAAATCTTACAGGAGTGACCAGGGGGTAGCTATCAGTGCAAGTAATAATGTTGTCCATATCAGTAATACTTCCGGTGGCGACTGGATTCAATATACATTCAGCGTTCAGGAGAAGATTTCCAGCGTCAAGGTTCGTGCGGCAGCAGAAAGTGGCGGTAAGTTTGCCCTTTCTTTTGATGGTGGGGCGCAGTTGGATGCCGTATCCACAACTACGGGGAACTGGAATACCTATAATGATTTTACCGTCTCGAATGTGCAATTATCCCCCGGCACTCATACAATGAAAATTCATATACTTAGTGCCTTGAACATCGATTGGTTTGAATTTCGATAAGAAATAGAAAGAAATAAGTATAGTTGAGCTTGTTTGAGAATTAAATAGAGCAAAATATGAGAATACGAAATTTGTTTTTAGGGGGAAGCTTAATCTTCTTCAGCTTCTGTCCGTCTTTGGTTTCAGCGGCTACTGTTGAAAAGATGGTTGTGGGAGTAGCAGAAAAGAAAGATGCATATGTTCATATTATAATGAACGGGCAGAGTTTGTCTACCGGACATCAGTCTTATCCGGTACTTTCTACGGAGAATGTGGAAGGTAATTATATGATTGGTAATCAGATATGGATAAACTATGGAAATTCCCGGGAATATGTGTTTAATCCGCTGACAGGCAATATCGCTTCGAGTTTTCTCACCGGGAAGGATGTAAAGAGCCGTTCGGCAGGAACGATAGCCGAATGTCCGTTATTGGCGGCTGTCAATCATATCCGTTTGAAGCGACCGAAGATGGATAAAATCCTGGCAACTTCGGTAGGCGTCAGTGGTGCCAGTGTGGAAGAATTGTCGAAAGAGTCGGAAATTCGTTCTTATTATAAGGACTTTCTCCGTTCATTGGATTATGGTGTTGAAGTTGCCCGAAGCCAGAATAGCAATCTCTATTGCCCGGTTATTTTTTGGATGCAGGGTGAGTTTAATTATAGTCCGAATAAAGATAAGGGAATGCATGCCGATGTGCCGAATACAACAGACAGGGAAGAATACAAAGCTTTGTTGTTGCAGTTGAAAAACAACATGCAGGATGATATATTGTCACGATACGGACAGAAGAAGAAACCGGTATTTATAACCTATCAGACCGGTGCGCAATATATGCGTGATACGCTTTCCATTTCTATGGCACAACTTGAGGCGGCTAACGAAAATCCGGATATTATCTGTGCGGGCCCCATTTATCCGATGACAGATAGGGGCGGGCATCTTGATGCTAATGGTTATCGTTGGTACGGGGAGATGTTGGGTAAGGTTTATTATCAGACGCAAATCAAAAAGAAGGAATTCAAACCTTTACAACCGGTGGCAATAAAGCGGACAAGCCAGCCCAATCAGATACGTATCAAGTTTCATGTACCTGTGCCGCCTTTGGTGTTTGATGTGAATACATTGCCCAAAATCCGTGATTATGGTTTTGAAGTATATCTGAATGACTATCGGCCGGACAACTGTCAGAAGATAACAAACATAACTATCGAGAAAGATGAAGTTGTACTGACCTGTCAGCAATCTTTGGAAGGAGAGGTTATCATCATGTATGCCGGAACAAGAGCGCATATTGACCAACAGGAGAATGGCAAGAATCATTTGCAGGGACATGGCAATTTGCGGGACAGTGACCCTTATAAAGCTTTTTATACCTATATAGACTTGGATAAAAAAAATGAAGACGGTTCTTTTGTTTATCCGCGTGAGGACTTTGAGACGACTCTCCGTCCTGACTATGAACCTAAAGACGAATCGGGACAAATCATTTATGATAAGGCATATCCGCTGTATAATTTTAGTGTAGGGTTTTATTATAAGTTGCCTGCCGGTTGTATCAAATTTGATACCCTTTGAAACAAAGTTTATAGACGAAGGCAAAGATACCCCCTATCTTTGCCTTCGTCTTATTTTAATTAGGTCTTGTTATTAAATTGAATACTTTGTTGCCATGAAAACAATCCCTTGGATAGAACTATGTAAAGGTGCCCTACTTGCGTTAGCAGCCTTCTGCGGACTGACCTGTTGCCACACAAGCAGCACATTAGATACAGTTGCAGAAAAGTTCCGTCCTGTCTACCATCATACTCCCCTTTACGGCTGGATGAACGATATTAACGGCTTATCTTATCAAGACGGAGAGTATCATATCTATTTTCAATACACCCCCTATGATTCCAGGCAGGGAAATATGTATTGGGGACATTCTGTCAGCAAAGACCTTCTACATTGGGAGTATTTGGTGCCAACTACTCCCCGTGATACGTTGGAACACATCTTTTCCGACGACTTGGAGATATTCAACGCTTCCAAAGTCTTTTGGTATGCATCGGAGAATAAATGGGTGATGATTGTGTCTGACAATAAAGAAATAAGTTTCTATGCTTCCAAAGACAAGAAAGACTGGGATTATATGAGCAGCTTCGGGGAAGGATACGGAGTGCAACCTTGTCTATTGGAGAATCCTGACATGGTGGAACTATCGGTAGATGGAGATACCGGTCGTAAGAAATGGGCTTTGATAGTCAACGTAAATCCGGGCTGTTACTTCGGCGGTAGTGCAACTCAGTATTTTATAGGAGACTTTGACGGGACGAATTTTATTTGTGACAATCAGCCCAATGTCACGAAATGGCTGGATTGGGGAAAAGACCACTATGTTACAGCTTGTTTCTCAAATACAGAAGAACGGACAATTGCCATCCCTTGGATGAATAATTGGCAATATTGCAATATTGTTCCGGCGAAACAATTCTGCAGTGCGAATGCATTGCCACGTGAGTTGGGACTGTACACGCAAGATGACGATATTTATCTTTCTGCTGCTCCGGTAGCGGAAGTAAAGGCGTTGCGGAAAGAAAGTAAGGAGATTCCTGCTTTTGCTGTTACCAAAGATTATCATATTGATTTCTTATTGGCTGATAATGAAGGTTCTTATGAACTGGTATTGGATATAACTTCCGGGAAAGCAGAGATTATGGGATTCAGCCTCTTTAATGATAAAGGTGAAAAGGTTGATATCTATTTCAATCTTCCGGAGAAGAAACTGGTGATGGACCGTACGAAAAGCGGCATTGTAGATTTCGGAAAGAATAGCATACCCCATGAACTGGAAGCTCATGACCGTAGAAAGACGACTTCGATTAATTATATGAATGATTTCGCATTGGCTACATGGGCGCCTATAAGGAAAGAGAATAAATATACTTTGGATATTTTTGTTGATAAATGTTCGGTAGAAGTCTTTCTGAATGGGGGAAAGATAGCTATGACTAACCTCGTTTTTCCGACGGAACCATACAACCGTATGTGTTTCTACAGTAAAGGGGGAGCATTCAATGTTGATTCATTAAAAGTGTATAGATTAGGTTTATAAGTTAGGTTTTGTTGATTAGAATTAGGTGTGGGTAGCTGTCGGATGCGAATCCGGCAGCTACTTTTAGGTATGATATGGCTCGAATATTGTTGGCTATTCATCAATTACTCATTTATTTCAATCGTATATCCCCCTTTGAATACGTCATCCGGCTGTAAATGCTGCATCCAGTCTTTATCTTTGTATTCCCCTGTATAGTGTGCACGGTCGCAACGCCCATACCAGGGTTCGATGCATACGAAAGGAGCATTCTTTGCGGGCGGCGACCAAAGCCCTACTACCGGAGCATCAAAATGCAGGCTTAGATAAGCTCTCTTCTCCTTATTATATAAGGTGACTTTATGAATCTGTTCACCTTCCAATATCAAAGCATCTTTATCAAAGCTATGTATATCAAGTGGCAACAATCCATCCGCCAACTCTAACGCATATTCAGTAGAAGGGTCTGCACATCCCTTTTCAGAGATAAGAATATATTTCAAGTCGTCTTTCTTATCAAATCCGAAGAACCCTCTTTCCGAAGTGGCGGCATCAAAGTCCGGCCAATAGAAAGCAGGATGAGCACCAATCTGAAAATACATTTCTTTGTCACCCGTATTCTTTACTTTCCATATCACTTCAATTTGCTTCCCATGAATACGGTAACCTATTTCCAGACAGAATGGAAACGGATATTTCTGCAACGTCTCTTCATTGCTGGTAAGACGATAACATACTTCGTTTTCTTTTTCAGAAACAAGCGTGAATTCCATGTCGCGGGCAAAACCATGCTGGGTAAGTACATAAGGAATACCTTCATTGCGATACTCATTCTCCCACACACTTCCTACAATAGGGAACAGGACAGGGGAGTGGCGTTTCCAAAATGCAGGATTGGCTTGCCACAGATATTCTTTTCCATTGGCAAAGATACTGCAAAGTTCAGCTCCATGCGGAGATACTTGAATCGTAAGTTGTTCGTTGGATATTGTTTTCATATCATTCATTTTTCAGTTGACTACAATTAGTAGTCAACTCCATTTTAAAAGTTCTTATCATCATACAAAGGTAGCGTTTTCTGTGATTATAGCGTTCTATGCAACATAAATTACAGCCTTTGAAACATTTCTTTCAGTCGATTGACATAAATCAACCGTAATTTGCATCATCGATAAAGAGAAAATTCGTACTTTTAAATTAATAACATTAAACTAATGCTCAGTATTATGAAGAACAAAAAACTTCTTTGCAGCGTTTGTTTCCTGTTTGCTTTCATGTCAGCCCTTTGGGGGCAAAGCATAACGGTGAAGGGAAACGTTACTTCCAAAACGGACGGACAGCCGATTATCGGGGCCTCTGTTATTGAAACTACAGCTACAACCAACGGAACAATTACCGACTTTGACGGTAACTTTACCCTTTCCGTTCCTGCTCATTCAACTTTAAAGATTTCGTATATCGGCTACAAACCCGTGACCGTGAAAGCGGCTGCTTCTATCCGTGTATTATTAGAAGAAGACACACAAATGGTGGACGAAGTCGTCGTGACCGGCTACACCACCCAACGCAAAGCCGATTTGACCGGTGCCGTCTCCGTAGTCAAGGTGGACGATATACAGAAACAAGGTGAGAACAATCCCGTGAAAGCCCTTCAAGGCCGTGTCCCCGGTATGAACATCACTACTGACGGTAACCCGAGTGGTTCCGCTACCGTACGTATCCGCGGTATCGGTACGTTGAATAACAACGACCCTCTTTACATTGTCGACGGAGTGCCTACTAAATCGGGGATGCACGAACTGAACGGAAACGACATCGAATCCATCCAAGTATTGAAAGATGCTGCTTCCGCATCTATCTACGGTTCGCGTGCTGCCAACGGCGTGATTATTATTACTACCAAACAAGGCAAGAAAGGACAGATTAAAGTAAACTTTGACGCTTCCGTTTCGGCTTCTATGTATCAGACCAAGTTAGAAATGATGAATACCGAGCAGTACGGCCGTACCTTGTGGCAGGCTAATGTTAATAGCGGCAAGAATCCGAACGCCAATCCTATCGGTTATAATTATAACTGGGGATACGATAGCAATGGCACTCCGGTACTTCATGGAATGTCATTACCCAAATTCATTGATTCGGAAAATACCATTGCCGTAGGCGATACCGACTGGTTCGACGAAATCACCCGTACCGGATTTATCCAGCAATATAATCTTTCTATCAGCAACGGTACTGAAAGAGGAAACTATTTCTTCTCATTAGGCTATTATAAAAATGACGGTTTGATTAAGTATACAAACTTCGACCGTATCTCTGCCCGTATGAATGCCGACTTTAAGGTAATCGGCGACCTTCTTACCATTGGTGAGAACTTTACCCTGAACCGCACTACTGAAGTGCAGGCACCGGGCAACTTGCTGAGTGATGCCATGATTTCACTTCCGATGATTCCCGTACATACGGTAGACGGAAAAGGATGGGGCGGCCCTAACAAAAGTATGCCCGACCGTCAGAATATTGCCCGCGTGCTGCATGACAATAAAGACAACCGTTACACATACTGGCGTATCTTCGGCAACGCTTATGCCAACCTGCATCCGTTCAAAGGATTCAATATCCGCACCAACTTCGGTTTGGACTATGCACAGAAATATCAACGCAACTTTGTATTACCCTACAAAAACGGCGTTCTGGAAAACAGCACCAATGGCGTGACCATGAAACAGGAACATTTCACCAAATGGATGTGGAATGCCATTGCTACTTACGAACTGGAAGTCGGTAAACATCGCGGAGACGTCATGGGTGGTATGGAGTTGAACCGTGAAGACGACATCGACCTGGCCTCTTATCGTGAAGACTTTGCAGTCATCGACCCCAACTACATGTACCCCAGCGCAGGCACCGGACTGGCGCAAGCCACAGGCGGCGCAGGTGGCTTCTCACTGGTTTCTTTCTTTGGCAAGTTGAACTACTCTTATGATGAGAAATATCTCGCATCATTCACCATTCGTCGTGACGGATCTTCCCGTTTCGGTAAGAACAACAAATATGCGAACTTCCCTTCCGTTTCCGTAGGATGGCGTATCAGCCAGGAGGCTTTCATGGAAAAGACACGGAGCGTAGTGGATGATTTGAAAATCCGTTTTGCATGGGGACAGACCGGTAACCAGGAAATTGAGAACAACGGTCGTTTCTCCCTGTATAACTCCAATTACGGAACAGGCGAACCGCCCACATACGGAACTGCCTATGACATCATCGGCAATAACGGCGGTCTGATCCTTCCTTCCGGTTTCAAACGCGACCAGTTGGCCAATGACGATCTGAAATGGGAGACGACAACGCAGACGAACGTCGGAATCGACTTCACACTCTTCAACCAAAGTCTGTATGGCTCTGCCGAATACTTCTATAAGAAAACAACGGACATACTGCTGAAACCGTCCTACATCGCCGTATTGGGAGAAGGTGGAGCGCATTGGCGAAATGCAGGCTCTATGGAAAACAAAGGTTTCGAAATCAATTTGGGCTATCGTAACAAAACAAGATTCGGACTAAGCTATGACATCAGCGCCAACTTGGGAAGCTATCGTAACAAGGTTCTTTTCGTGCCTGCCGAAGTGGCTTCTACCGGAGATTTTGGTGGTGACGGTGCTATGAATATCATCGGTCATGCCTATCAGATGAGAGCCGGATATATTGCCGACGGCATCTTCAAGACACAGGAAGAAGTGGACAATCATGCCGACCAAACGGGAAAGGGCATTGGCCGTATCCGCTACCGGGATGTAGATGGCAATGGAGTAATCGACCAAAATGACCGTACATGGATTGGTAATCCGAACCCCGACTTTACGTATGGTATCAACATCTATCTGGAATATAAGAATTTTGATTTCACCATGTTCTGGCAAGGTGTACAAGGAGTGGATGTAGTCAATGACGTGAAGAAGAATACAGATTTCTGGTCGGTAGGAGACATGAACGCCAATCGCGGTACACGCCTGCTGAATGCATGGTCGCCATCGAATCCTTCTTCCACGATTCCGGCATTATCTGTTGACGACCTGAATGATGAAAAACGTTTCTCCAGTTACTTTGTGGAAAACGGCTCTTATCTGAAACTTCGTAATTTGCAATTGGGCTACACCCTGCCTGCTGCCATTTCCAAGAAGATTTGCATGGAACGCCTGCGTTTCTACTTCAGTGCACAGAACCTGTTGACTATCAAGAGCAAGAACTTTACCGGCCTCGACCCTGAAGACAAGGATAAAGGTTTTGCTTATCCGATTCCTATGAATCTCACGTTCGGATTCAATATCGGTTTTTAATCAAGTTACTTATCAATAATACATGAAGATATGAAAAAGAGAAAACTATATATATCATTGCTGTTGGCAGCTTCCTTATTGACCACTACCGGTTGTAATGATTTTCTAGACCGGAATCTGCAAGGCTCCCTCACGCAGGAAGAAATCACGACGCCCGAATATGTGGACAATCTCGTTATTGCCGCTTATGCCTATATGGTGACAGGGCAGGACATGAATGCCCCGTTCAGCCTTTGGCCGTATGGAAATGTCCGTTCGGACGACGCATACAAGGGCGGGCTCAACTCCGAAGACGGCTCACACTTCCACTTCCTTGAGATAGGAAAAGGAATCACGACCGACAACTGGGCTTTTGATGATATCTGGTATCGTTTTTATTGCGGTGTCTCCCGTGCAAACGCGGCATTGAATTCACTCAACTCGATTGATGAAGCCAACTATCCTTTGAAACAGGCACGCATCGGAGAAATGCGTTTCCTGCGCGGCCACTATATGTTTATGCTTAAAGAGATGTTCAAGAATATTGTGATTGTGGACGAAACGGTTCCGACAGAACAATACACAAAGATTTCTAACGTGCAATATACCAGTGACGAGCAATGGCAGAAGATTGCCGACGACTTTAAGTTTGCTTTCCAAAACCTGCCGGACACTTGGATACAGGACGGGCAAACCATAAAAGGACGTCCCACCCGTGCCGCAGCTTCCGCCTATCTGGCAAAAACAATGCTTTACAAAGCCTACCGTCAGAATGAAAAGAATGAAGTGACGGAAATTAATGAAGATGACCTGAAAGCCGTATTGGCTTATACGGACGACGCGATAATGAAAGCGGGCGGTTTCAGCCTGGAGCAGGATTACTCCATGAACTTTCTGCCGCAATACGAAAATGGCAGAGAGTCCATCTGGGCAGTTCAATACTCGGAGAATGACGGAACTAAATATGGTAATCTGAACTTTGGCGACCAACTGACTGCTCCGCAGGGAATCGGTTGCTGTGACTTCCACAAGCCGAGCCAAAACCTGGTGAATGCATTCAAGACCAGTGTGGATGGATTTCCTTTGGTCGGTTCTTATGATACCGAAAATTATAACAGTGCAACAGACCCGGTAGATCCCCGCCTGTTCCACACGGTAGCTGTTCCGGGTTTCCCCTATAAGTATAATGAGAAATATACTTTCGATGAAAGTTGGAGCCGCAACAAGACCTTCTATGGTACATATGCGTCGCTGAAAGAAAATGTGGATAAAGACTGTACCTGTCTGAAAAAGGTCGGTGTGTTCTATGCCAACTCGCTGAACCATATCGTGCTACGCTATGCAGATGTGCTGTTGATGCGTGCCGAAGCCTTGATTGAGCTTCACCGTTACCAGGAAGCATTGCCTTTGATTAATGAAGTGCGCAACCGTGCCGCCAAGAGCACAGTATTGATTTTCGACTATAATGCCCGTTTCAAAGTATCTCCGTATGCCGGTTTTGCATCGGAAGAAATAGCTCGCGAAGCATTACAGTGGGAACGCCGTTTGGAATTTGCCATGGAAGGAAGCCGCTTCTTCGACCTGGTACGTTGGGGGATTGCCGATAAAGTAATAAACAACTATTACCGTACCGAGACTGCACGCCGTTCTTATTATGGCGAAGCTGTATTCACGAAGAACAAGAATGAATATCTGCCTATCCCGCAGAAGCAGATAAATTACAGCGGTAACCTGTACAAGCAGAATTATGGCTGGTAATCGTAAGACAGATAAAATCAAATTATTTAAAAACAGAATCACTATGATACAGAAAATATATATGTTATTCTTGTCGGCACTGCTGCTTTTGGCTGCCGGATGCGATGACGATAATACTTCTTCGCTGATACTGGACAATGACGTGTGGATTACCTCTTTCCGGATTGGCGAACAGGCAGGCGAGATAGACCAGGTAGCCAAAACAGTGAAAGTACACGTTCCGGTAGGTACGGATATTACCAATCTTACTCCCGAATTTACCCTTTCAGAAGGAGCGGCTGCCAATTTGAAAAGCGGCACGCCGGTTGATTTCACACTGCCGGTCGTAGTAAGAGTGACGAACGGAAATGTTTTTCTTGACTATACTCTTACCGTAGAATGTGATGAGGCTCGAATCACTGAGTTTAAAGCCGGAGCATATTTGGGCAGCATTGATGAAGCAGGCAAGAAGATTGCCATCTATGTGCCATTGGCTACGGATGTCACAGCCATGTTGGTAAGCGTTCAGGCAAGCGAGGGAGCTACTATCGAACCCGAATCAGGAGACATCATCGACTTTACCAGTCCGGTCGTATTTACCGTGACCAATCGCACCGCTACTGCTGCCTATACCGTTACTGTCGTACCGACCAACGTTAAGTTTACAGGTTTCATCGGCACGGCTGCTTCTGCCGACCAGTTGGAAAGCGATGACGAAAAGGCTGCATGGACTTGGATGAAGAGCACTATCGCAGCGTCAGAGTACATATCTTTCGAAGCCGTAAAGAATGGAAGTGTCGATTTAAGCCGTTACACAGCTATTTGGTGGCATGGAGATTTCCATCCGCATGACAATCTCCCATCTATAGCCGACGACGTTTCTGCTGCCATGCGCTCTTACTTCGAAGGCGGGGGCAGCCTGTTGCTGACACGTTTTGCTACGAAGTATGCAGGTAAATGGGGAATTGCATTGGACGGTAGGGAACCGAATAACTGTTGGGGTAATTCTGTATCGGAAGCCTTTGTGACAGATGCCCCCTGGGGAGTTTCATTCAAAGGACATGAAGACCATCCGTTATTCCGCGGACTGGCATTGAAAGACGGACGTTCGGATGTGGCTTACCTGTTCGATAAAGGATATTATACAACGAACAGTACTGCACAGTGGGTGACGCAAATCAAGGAAGGTTGGGCTGATGCATACTCTACAATGGTAGACTGGAGAGAGAAGACAGGTGGTATCGACCTTGCCGCTTCGGATGGCGATGTAGATGCGGATGAAGACAGAAAGGCGGTGGTAATAGCCGAATTCCCGTCGCGTGATGGCAGCGGTAAAGTAATCTGTATCGGCTCAGGCTCTTACGACTGGTATGGTGAGAACGGAACCAGCGACAACCTGTACCGTCCGAATACGGAGAAGTTAACCAGGAATGCTATCGACTATTTATGTGAATAATATCTATTAAACTATATAAAGACACCATTATTATGAAAACTATGATATTCAGTATATTGTCACTGGGACTTTCCTTATCGTTCGCTGCTTGCGGCGACGATGACAATCCGGTCATCACCGACCGTCAGTTGGAACAGACTACTACCTATTTCACCCGTTCCGAACCGGATAGTTATTTCACCTACTACAAGCCGCAAGTAGGCTATGTAGGTGACCCGATGCCATTCTTCGACCCGGTGAGCAAGGAATTCCGTATCCTTTATCTTCAGGACTGGCGTGACGGTGCGGCTACTTTCCACCCCATTCATTGCGTCGCTACAAAAGATGCGGCTTCTTATATTTCCTTTGGTGAAGCAATCCCCTGCGGAGCATTGACAGAACAAGACCCTGCCATAGGCACCGGCGGTACGATTTATGCCGACGGCACTTATTATACTTTCTACACCGGACATAAGTTCAACTATAAAGGCGACCAAAAGAAAGAAGTGTTGATGCTGGCTACCTCTGCCGATTGCCGCACATGGACTAAAGACCACTCTTTCCGTCTCGAAGCGCCCGAAGGATATAATCCGAATGAATTCCGCGACCCGCATGTGTTCCGTGACGAAGATGCTGGACTCTACCGCATGGTGGTGTCTGCCATTAGAAACGGCAAATCGGTCATCGCTCATTTTACTTCCACCGACTTGCGCAACTGGACTGTGCAGGAGCCTTTCTTCAACAATATATGGGGACGATTCTACGAATGCCCGGATGTATTTAAGATGGGAGACTACTGGTACATGATTTACTCCGACAAAGACGAAACCCGCATGGTGCAATACTTCTTTGCGCCTACACTGGCCGGACTGATGGGATTGCCGGATAACGGTTATCCCGGCTATCTGCCTCGTGAAGGAAAGTTGGAAGGTACTTCATTCTATGCCGGAAAGACGGCAAGCGACGGGAACGACCGTTATCTTTGGGGATGGTGCGCCACTCGTGAAGGGAAAGACAATGCAGCCAATGCCGACTGGGCAGGCGCTTTGGTAGCCCATAAACTGGTACAGAACGCAGATGGCACGTTGAGCCTGGATGTCCCCGCCGCAATTAATGCCAAATATACACAGGCAGTTGTGTGGGAAGAAAAAGCTAGGACAGGAGAGGTGAGTGGGAATGCTTCAGCCTATACCTTGAAAGCAGGGGCTTCCGTTCGCTTCGGACGTTTGCAGGATAATAATAAGATAGAAATGACGGTGAAAGCACCCGAAAACAGTGAAGCCGTATTCGGAGTTTCGTTTGTAGACTGCACCGACCGTAATGTGAAATACAGTCTCTTTATCGAAGCTCGATGGAATATGCTGAAACTTGCCAAAGTAGTGACAGACGAGAAGACCGGAGAAGTGACCGAACGGAAAGACATCACGGAAGTTCCTTTTGAGAAATCCGCCGATGGTATGTACCGCATCAAGATGTACACGGAGCAATCTGTTTGTGTATTATACGTCAACGATGCTTTCGCATTCACCAATCGGGTGTATGATTTGCCTAAGAATCCCTGGTCTGTCTTCTGCTCCGACGGCGAAGTGACCGTATCCGAAATTAAATTGAGTACTTATTGATTGAAAAGTAACATCTTTTACAGCGTTTGAAACAAATGTGATAGGCGCTCTGCTCCATTGCGCCTATCTTTGCACTGTTACAAGAAACGCGATATCCTGAAATAAGTAACAACCTTAATACCATAAAACATGAATGTATTTTTGCCTTTAAAAAAACTTCAGACCCTTCTGATTTGTTTTACGCTTATGACTGTCTCACTCTCTGTCCAAGCGACCGGTTCTTCCTTATCCATCCGGAATTTGGGAGAAGGTTATTGCCTGGTGCGTGTCAACACGAATCAGAAATACCTGCTGTTGCCCGTAGAAGATGCGTCTCCCGATGTACGTATCAATATGATCGTTAATAATAAAGAAGTAAAGAACTTCGATGTCCGGCTGGCTATCAATAAAGTGGATTACTTTGTTCCGGTAGACCTTTCCGACTACTCCGGCCAACTGATTTCTTTCAAATTCAAACTGAACTCGAACGACCCGGTTCGTGTCAACCTTTCACCGGACAACACGGCCTGCTGCAAGGAAATGAAGCTATCCGACACGTTCGATACTTCTAACCGTGAAAAGTTCCGCCCCCTGTACCATTTCTCACCCCTCTACGGATGGATGAACGACCCGAACGGAATGGTATATAAAGACGGTGAATATCACCTGTTCTATCAATACAATCCTTATGGCTCCAAATGGGGGAATATGAACTGGGGACATGCCATCAGCAAAGACCTGGTCAATTGGGAACACCGTCCGGTTGCCATTGCTCCCGATGCTTTCGGAACGATATTCAGCGGCTCGGCAGTAGTAGACCATAACAATACCGCCGGCTTCGGCGCAGGCGCAATCATCGCCATCTATACACAAAACGGCGACCGCCAGGTACAAAGCATCGCTTACAGCACCGACAACGGGCGTTCGTTTACCAAATACGAAAACAACCCCGTCCTGGTTTCCGAAGCCCGCGACTTCCGCGACCCGAAAGTCTTTTGGTACGAAGGAACAAAACGTTGGATTCAAGTGCTTGCCGTAGGACAGGAAATGCAAATTTTCTCTTCTCCGAACTTGAAAGACTGGACATTTGAAAGCAGCTTCGGCGAAGGATACGGCGCCCACGGTAATGTGTGGGAATGTCCCGACCTCTTCGAACTTCCCGTGGAAGGAACAAATGAAAAGAAATGGGTACTGCTTTGCAGTCTCGGTGACGGCCCTTTCGGAGATTCCGCCACTCAATATTTTGTCGGCAGCTTCGACGGAAAGAAATTTGTCTGTGACAACCAGCCGGAAGCTACCAAATGGATGGACTGGGGAAAAGACCATTACGCCACCGTAACCTGGAGCGATGCTCCCGACAACCGCCGTATCGCTATCGCATGGATGAGCAACTGGCAGTATGCCAACGACGTCCCGACTTCCCAATACCGCAGCCCGAACTCCGTTCCCCGCGACTTGAGCCTGTTCTCCATAGACGGTGGGATTTATCTCAAATCCGCCCCTTCTCCCGAACTGTTGAAACTGCGCGACATTTCAAAGAAACGTTCGTTCAAAGTAAGCGGAACACGCACGGTCAAAGAAATGATTCCGGGCAACGAAGGTGCTTACGAAATAGAACTGACCATCAAGAACCAACATGCAGACATTATCGGCTTCCGTCTCTACAATGATAAAGGCGAAGAAGTAGATATGCAATATGACATGAAAGAGAACAAATTCTCTATGGACCGTCGTAAAAGCGGAGATGTCAGCTTCAACGAAAATTTCCCGATGCTGACATGGACGGCTATTGAAAGCGGAAGGAACGAATTGAAACTTCGCCTGTTTGTCGATAAATCAAGTGTAGAAGCCTTTGGAGACGACGGACGTTTTGCGATGACCAACCAGGTATTCCCGTCGGAACCTTACCGCCATATCGACTTTTATAGCAAGGGCGGAGCTTATAAGGTAGATTCGTTTGTGGTTTACCGGTTGAAGCAATAGGCTTCTTCTATTTAATCTATACGCTCTTTTCCCGATTCCCTACGGCAGAGTATATCTACCCTTACGGATTACTACACTTAAGGTAACGGCATACTTCTGTTAAGCCTACGGTATAGTTAGTTTACCATGGCCGTGGTAGCTTCTTCTCACGGCCATGAAGAGAACCTACCACGGACATGAAGAGAATTCGTCACGGCCGTGACAAACTAATAATACCGTAGCTTTCGTCCTATTATAGCGGTATGAAGCAAGAATCGGATAAGCGCTAAACAGGTTTACTCCCGTAGGGGCGGACAAGTTAAGCCCTAAGGATACAGAAATTATATAATAACAGATTCACTTTGTAGCATACGGATAAACAGGTATGTGCAATTTAAGTAAAAGATATAACAATGGAAAACTTAAGTAAAAGATATAATAATGGAAAACAGTAAAAACTCTTCTCTCTCCAAACTTATCCCGGTGATGCTATGCTTCTTCGCCATGGGGTTCGTTGACTTGGTAGGCATTGCTTCCAATTATGTAAAGGCAGACCTCGGTCTGTCAGACTCACAGGCGAATATCTTTCCTTCACTCGTCTTCTTCTGGTTCTTGATTTTCTCCGTACCGACAGGGATGCTGATGAGCCGTATCGGTCAGAAGAAAACCGTATTGCTTAGTTTGCTTGTGACATTCGCTTCGTTACTGTTACCCATTTTCGGTGACAGCTATATGCTGATGCTGATTTCCTTCTCTTTGTTGGGCATCGGAAACGCATTGATGCAGACTTCCCTGAATCCGCTGCTCTCTAACATCGTGAGGGGTGACCGCTTGGCAAGTAGCCTAACTTTCGGTCAATTCGTGAAAGCGATTGCTTCTTTCCTTGCGCCATATATTGCTATGTGGGGAGCGACGCAGGCCATTCCGTCTTTCGACCTGGGCTGGCGCGTTCTTTTCCCGATTTATATGATAGCAGCCGTCGTTGCCATTCTCCTGCTCAACGTCACGCAGATTGAAGAAGAAAAGGAAGAGGGCAAACCGTCTACTTTTGGTCAGTGCTTGGCCTTACTCGGCAAACCGTTCATTCTGCTTTGCTTTATCGGTATCATGTGCCATGTCGGC
Source organism: Bacteroides faecium (assembly GCF_012113595.1). Classification (NCBI taxonomy): domain Bacteria; kingdom Pseudomonadati; phylum Bacteroidota; class Bacteroidia; order Bacteroidales; family Bacteroidaceae; genus Bacteroides; species Bacteroides faecium. Next base: position 6,235,353 of record NZ_CP050831.1, on the reverse strand, counting down.
ATCGACGTAGGTACGAACACTACCGCCCCGAAGATTCTGATGGAACGTATCGGCATGGGACTGGACGATGCCGCTTTTGCGACAAGCCTTTATTTTATCTTCCGTACGGCAGGCTGCTTCCTGGGATCTTTCATCTTACGTAAGATGTCTCCGAAATCTTTCTTCGGCATCAGCGTAGTGATGATGTTAATTGCCATGATAGGTTTGTTTATTTTCCATGAAAAAGCAATTATCTATGCTTGCATCGCCTTGATTGGTTTTGGCAACTCTAATGTATTCTCCGTTATCTTCTCGCAAGCATTACTTTATCTGCCGGGTAAGAAAAACGAAGTTTCCGGCTTGATGATTATGGGGCTTTTCGGTGGAACGGTATTCCCGTTGGCGATGGGACTGGCTTCGGACACTTCACTGGGACAGAACGGAGCGATTGCCGTTATGACAATCGGAGTGCTTTATCTGCTGTTCTATACGCTCCGTATCAGAAAATAATTTTATATTTGGGAATCAATTAAACTCTGTTTATCATGAATAATATAATAGTAGGAATGGGTGAAGCGCTATGGGATGTGCTGCCCGAAGGAAAGAAAATAGGTGGTGCTCCGGCAAACTTTGCTTACCATGTTTCACAATTCGGCTTTGACAGCCGTGTAGTCAGTGCGGTAGGTAATGACGAACTGGGGGATGAGATAATGTCAGTATTCAAAGACAAGAAACTGAATACTCAGATTGAACGGGTAGATTACCCTACCGGTACGGTGCAAGTGACACTGGACGCTGAAGGTGTGCCTTGTTATGAAATCAAGGAAGGCGTTGCCTGGGATAACATTCCTTTCACGGACGAACTGAAACGCTTGGCGTTGAATACACGTGCCGTCTGCTTCGGCTCGTTGGCGCAACGCAATGACGTAAGCCGTGTCACTATCAACCGCTTTCTGGATACAATGCCCGATATAGACGGACAACTGAAGATATTCGACATCAATCTCCGCCAGGACTTCTACACCAAAGAAGTGTTGCGTGAGTCTTTCCAACGTTGCAATGTCTTGAAGATTAACGATGAAGAGCTGGTGACCATCAGCCGTATGTTCGGCTATCCGGGCATCGACTTGCAGGATAAGTGCTGGATTCTGTTGGCTAAGTACAATCTGAAGATGTTGATTTTGACTTGCGGAATCAATGGCAGCTATGTATTTACCCCGGGTGTTGTTTCTTTCCAGGAGACACCGAGAGTTCCTGTTGCCGATACGGTAGGGGCAGGCGATTCTTTCACGGCAGCTTTCTGTGCTTCTATACTTAACGGTAAACCGGTTCCCGAAGCTCATAAGTTGGCGGTGGAAGTTTCTGCTTATGTCTGTACGCAGAGCGGGGCGATGCCGGAACTTCCGCAGGTGTTGAAAGACAGATTATTATAGGAAAGATATAATCGGTAGTATTTACATACTTTCCTTAAAGAAGTTAGTAGCAAATACTACCGATTAATATTGAAATGTATTACTTGTTTTTGTGATATGTCTGCATGGTATGAAATCAGGATATAGTAAATTGGCTATTGTTCAGGCGTTGAACGCGTACTACACCTTTAACTCCGGCATTTGGAAATTTAGTCTTATAATAATTAGTCAAATCTTCGTAAAACCAAAGACGATAGTAAGGATCCCTTCCGCCACCGGGCATTAATGTAATAATGACATCATACGGGTGCACTATTTGTTCAGATCTCGATATAGAAGAAAAGAACCATATTGCATACGTGGCTATTTGTTCATCCGGTTGTAACAGTTGATAGGATGCAGGTAGTGGTGTCTCCAAAGGAAAATTGCTCTTTCTTTGAAGTGTCCCACTTTCTATTGGAACATTGTTTGCATCTAAAAGTGTCCATGCCGTCAGCTCGTAATTGAAAAGATAACTGCCGCCAACAAAGAATGATGAATTATTCTTTAAATCATTTTCGATAATATCTTTCTGCTCTGCATCAACTGCATACATGAGCTGAATATTGAATAATGGTACTATTTTATTTTGAGATATTATCTCTATTAGTTCATACCTCTCTGTACTACCGTTAGAGGAAGGATTATCGAAAGGGGTTATCCTCACCCTTAATTTATATTCATATCCGCTTTGGTATTCAAAGCCTTCTATCTGATTGGGAAGAATACGCAATTTCTCATTAGAATCTTTGATAGTGCATTCTATCATACCCTGAACTTTATGTTCGGTTGAAGTGACAACCTCAACCCACACCAGTTTGGACGAAATAGACATAACGACAATTTCTCCAACAACATTGTCGTCATCACTACAACTGATAAAACAGAATGTATAAAGGAATAGTAGTAGTATTCCAAATCTTTCTTTTGTTCTCATTATACTAATCGAATTAAAATATAAAATTATCTGACTACAAAATACAGCAAAAGAATGGATAATAACCTTGATTTGAATCAAGATTTACTTCTCTGTACAATCCTTTTTCTAATCCGGCTCAATGTTTCGGGTGTTATCATTAAATAGGAAGCCATTTCTCGCAAGGTTATCCTGTTTAATATGTCAGGACATTTTGCTGTTAATGCTTGATACCGCTCTTCCGGGGTATCACAATATATGGCTCTGAGTCTTTGTGCCATTGAAAAAAGAATAACTTCTGCTATCCTTCTGCCAAGATGCTGGGCATCTATGTTACTGTTGAAAAATGAATTTACTTCAGATATTGAAAGTATATATATGACAGAGTTTTGAACAGCTTGTATATTAGCAATTGCACGACTGTTATTCTGTAAAGGAGAATAATTGCCGAGAACTTCATTCTCAAATGCGTATGACAGGATATGTTCTTTCCCACTAGAATCATCGCAGGTGTATCTGAATGAACCTTTTTCAAGATAACCTATAAAGGGAAAATGCTCGCCTACTTTACAAAAATAGTCGTTTTTCTTAAAATCAATCCTTTTTCCATTATTGAGAAACAGACTGAAGAACTCGCTGAAATCGAGTATTTCGTTGTATATGTTGAATTCTCCCATTGCCGGTAGATTATTTTCATTAGGGCAAAGATATATAGAAAAATTAAATAAGTGTCACACAATCGGTTAATTGTTTATCCTTTACACTATTGTGGATAGTTCCCTGCTAAATATTTGTGTTCATTCTATCTTTTTGGGGGAAGAGATTATTAATAAAATAATCAAGTTATATGAAAAAAAGCACGGTAAGTTCCGTATTTCTAGGAGCTTTGTGTTATATTTGGCAGAAGCTTATTTGTTATATACTAATTTGTATAGCAATAATATAGCGTTAAATCATAATAGAAGAGTTACTAAAGACACAAATACCGAGTATCTAATAGAGACGGAATATGAAAAATTTCAATTTATATATAGAGCAGTTTGATTATACTCCAATCAGGGAACTTTTCCGCAAAAAGGGTCAGTTGCGTATCTTAAAAAAACGGGAATATTTCGTTCGTCAAAATGAAGTTACTCAATTTGTAGCATTAATAGAATGTGGGATATTTCGTTATACTTGTACTAGTGATGATGGTAATGAGCATATTATGGGATATTCTTTTCAGGGTGAGTTTGTGTGTGATTATCCATCATTAATTCTTGGGAGCAGAACAACAGTCTGCATACAAGCAATGACTGATTGTGAGGTTTATTGGTTACCGATACATGTACTCAATCAATTTTGGGAAACTAATATGGATACGCAGCGTATGGGCAGGCATGCTGCTGAAATCTTATTTACGGAGATGTACCAGCGTTTGCTTGGATTTTATTGTGACACACCGGAGCAGCGATATATAAAGTTAATGAGGCGCTGTCCTGACTTAAAAGAAAAAATACCACTAAAGGATATTGCGTCATTTCTTGGAGTTACCCCCGAAACGGTCAGTAATATACGAAGAAAGCTTCGATATAAATGAAAGTCTTGAAATACTTCAAGTTTTTTTCTTCTCGTTATTCATAGCTTTGTTGCGCAAAATATGAATAAGTTATGAAAAACTCCAGGTTGATTCTGAAAAGAGTATTTTTATGCTCGGTAATATTCTCTTTAATTTCCGTTTGTTCTTTCGGTAAAGAAAGAAAAGTACTTTATGCGATACTGACACTTAAAGATTCGACTATCGTGGAAGGTTATCTGCGTTCTTTTCCATTGACAGATAGGGCTGTTTCAGTCAAAATCAGTTCTGATATAGAAGGCAAGTCCGAGAAGTATAAAATAAGGAATATAGAAAAGATGGAGATTAAATCAGAGAATGGCGATTCTATAAGCGGTGTATGGAAACCTATGTTTGTCAACAATGGTGTTGGAAGATATAAAGGATATATCGCTGAAAACCCGGTTATGTTACTTTCCATTTATCAAGGTAAGAATGTGAATGGGTATGTGGGAATGATATGGTGCCTTGTTGACCCCCTTAGTGGCTATTCGGAAGTACTCCCTTGCTTTTATTATCAGCTACCAGATATGGATTATGCCAAATGTTTCCTTATTATGAAAGGTACTCTCTTTTATAAAAGACACAAAAAGTCATTGATGAGGGAGTTTGCGGATTATCCTGCACTCGTAAATATGTTACGGAACGATACGCTTCAAATAAAAGAGATTCTTAAAAATCCAATGATTGTTATTCGTGAACTGGATAAAATCATTTCTGCTTCTATGGCTGTTGAATGATAACGTAGATAGTAGAAAAGATTAGAATAAACTGAAACAGAGACTTAAGAAGGGGAAATGAAGCGGTTACAAATTGTAACCTGTTGAAAATGCAAGCCACTGACGGTAAAATGAGATTGACAAATGCAACAGATACAGAACAACTGTTCTGCCTTATGAATAACTGGTTTTCCTTTACTTAGGAGAGGTATGGACATAAAAAAAGGAGCAACGCCTTGCTCCAACCTTTGTTAACCTTAAATCTAATACTATGAAAAACACAGTGCAAAGATACGGACTTCTGTGAAATCTGCAAATAATCCAAATAAAAAGAGATGTTTTATAACATTGATTAAGCGTTTTGTTTACGCTTTACACTTTTCTTAATAATTCTCCGGCAAATATCTATACCCATCTTATCTTCTTTTGAGAGACTAATTCGTAGAATAATCGGGCGATAATTAGTGAACTCGCATATTTATTTTTATTTTTGTTCAGAATCAATCTATTAAGTACTATGAGCACCATGCGATTTCGAATAAAAAGCCTGTTACTACTGGGGTTACTGCTTCTTTCTGACTGGACTTTCGGACAACCGATGCTTGGAAGCGACGCTTCTCCCGAAACGGTTGTTTTCGAATTGAACAATAAGGATGCCTTGAAGCTTCTCAAAGGTAAACTCGGACGTAAGGATTGGGACAGAATACAGCAGACGCCATTTGCCCGTTTCACTAAAACGTGGACTGAACTTCCTGCCAGGGGACATTTCCTGCTAGCTAATGTAGAGCGGAACGAAGTTCATTACCGGTATACCCCAGTGATTCCTTTCCACGTTTTTCTGTTCAAAGAGTATGGGGTGCTGACTCTCCAAGTGGTTGATGCCGAAGGAGCAATCAGAAAAGATGCTAAAGTACGTGTTGGCGGCAGGGCGGTATATTACGATAAAGACAGCCAGACGTATACGGATGATAACTGGTCGCAGAAAGAGCAACATATCCTGACGGTGGAGTTAGACAAGTTCCGGGCAGTATTTGATTTGCGGAAACATCTTGTTTCGCCTTGGTATCGGAATGATTATGGTCAGCAAAGCGGCCCGGAATTTTATAGTTATCTGATTACGGATAAGAATAAATATAAACCGGGCGAGACGGTTCGTTTTAAATCTTATGCTCTCTCGGAGCATAAACGACCTTTGAAACAGGAACTTTCTTTGTGGATGCGTACCGGTTCTTCCGGACGTGACTATAAGAAGATAATGCCTGTCACTCCTTATCATCCGGGGGGATATGCAGGAGAATTTCAGTTGGACGATTCATTGAATCTGAAGTTGGACAAGATGTATATCATCCAGCTTCGTGACAAGCGGGGACGTATTGTCGGTTCTACAGGGTTCAAATACGAGGATTATGAGCTGAACGGGAATAAGTTGCTTGTCAAGTTGGCTTCGAACGTGCAGTATGCGCCACAGGGCAACCGGATAGATATTAGTGCCACGGATGCCAACGGACTTCCTCTGCGGGAAGTGAATGTGGAAGTTACCATCAACAGGCAGCAAGTGTTGAAATCTTATACGGAAATCCTCTCTTTGCCGGATACGTTGATGTCTGTGCAGGCGGAACTGGATGTTTCGGGAAAAGCCTCGGTAAATATCCCTTCTGCAATATTCGGCGCTTCCGACTGCTTTTATAGTGTAAATGTCGTGTTGCTGACTGCTGATAATAGTCGGTTGGAACAACAGGACAAAGCGACTTTCTACTATTCCAGCCACGATGTGCAATGTACGACACAAGCGGATACTATCTGCTTTTCTTTCTTTGATTCGGGCGTAGAACGTCCGGTAGCAGCGGAACTGGTTTATGGAGATAAGAAAGAAGTAAAGAAAATACGTTTGCCTTATCGGGAACCATTCAACCAATCTGTTTCCGACTATCGGTTTAAAATCCCCGAAGCGAATTATGAAACAGTCATTGCTGCCGACAGACTGGATTCCAAACTGAAATTGAATGGCGGAATAGAAAAGGATTCGTTCTGTGTCTCTCTTTCCAATCCTTTGCAACTGGAACTTTCCTGGTATGTATATCAGGGCAACCGGTTATTGCAAAAAGGTTCGGGAAAGGAGATGGAACATCGCTCTGGTGAAATAGACCCGTCTTCTGTCTATTACGTGGAGATATTCTATTTTATGGGAGATAAGGAATGTATGCTGAAACGCTCGTACACTTCTCCTTCCGAACGGTTGTTGATTGAATCCGATTTGCCCGAACGCGTGTATCCCGGACAGAAAGTAACCACAAAACTGAATGTAACGAATATCCAGGGGCATCCGGTTGCCAATGTGGACTTGACGGCTTTTGCCGTGAATAGTCAATTAAATTATTATGTGCCCGATTTGCCTTATTATGGCAGCGCTCCCCGTCCGCGTGAGCAGCGTGCTTCTTATTCGATGCGGCAAAAAGAATATCTGCATACCGGCAGGTTGGATTATAAACGTTGGAACCAGTTGCTTCATTTGGAGAAATTGCCTTATTATCAGTTTGCTTATCCTTCGGGAAATCTGTTCAGGCAGACGGCGGACACGCCGGACGGAACTACCCAGTTTGCTCCTTATGTGATGCTGAACGGGGAAGCGGTGGATATTTATGTGATTGAGCAGGACGATGTTCCCTGTTATTTCTCGTGGACGGAGCAGCCGAAAGAGTATTCTTTTCCTGTATTTCGTCCGTGGGGAAAGCAGAAGATAACTTTACGGATGCATGACCGGGCTTTTATTATTGACTCTTTGGCCTTTGAACGGGGCAAGAAAACGATACTGAGTTTTGATATGAATCAGTTGCCGCAAGGCGTATCAATGGTTTGGCTAAGACAGAAGAAAGGGAAATATTATGATTATAAGTTTACCCCGGAAGAGAAAAAACGATATGAACGGTATCTCTGCCGGCTTCCCGTAGCGGAAGGGTGGGGATATACTTCTCTGGAACATAATAGAGATTTGTTTCCAGTTTCACTTCAGGGATTGCCGCGTTATAAGAAGAATATATTGGCAGGGCCGGTAGAGCCGGGGCTTTGGAAATATATGAATGGCGTACTCTATCGGCATGAAGGCGGGTTCTCTTATGGGTTTGAGGGGAATGTAGTCTATAAGTATAAGGATGACGAGTTGTGTCCGACTCGTTTATACTTTTCATCTGTGGCTAAGATTCCCACTTTGGACGATTCCCACTTGTCGCCGGAAAGATTCCGTAAGCTGGTGGAAGAGCATAGGAAAGGAATCAGTTGGCATCCTTCCCGGATTTATTTTTCTTTGCCGGACAAGAAGCTGAACTTCCGCCTTCCTGAAGAGAGGGATTCTACCGGAGTGGCAAACTTGTTCTTTAGAGATTGCGTTACCGGGGAAATTGTATACCCGGATACACTGGTGCGGAAAAGCAGGATATATTCTAAACTTCCTGCGGGTATCTATGATGCTATTCTGCTTTATAAGAACGGGAAGTATCTGAAACAGGACAGTTTGCAGATAAGACCTTATACTTATATGGATGTCAGTATGGAATCTCTGTCATTGCATGAATGTGATTCTTTATCTGCCAAATGGCTTTTGGCGGGAGGAGAAGCCGGTTTCATCGGAACGAATCCGTCTTTTGGCAAAACGATGAGGATAACGCAGTATGTTCGCCATTATGGAGGAAAGATTTGCGGGTATGTCGTTGATTCTACAGGAGAAGGACTGATAGGATGCACTGTGTTGGTGAAAGGAACGATGGAAGGGACGATAACTAATGTGGACGGATATTTTGAAATGGATTGTGGCAGGAGCGGAGATTTGCTTCAGATTAGCTACATCGGATTTAAAACACAGGAAATAATGGCAACTCCCGGCATGAACCTGATGATTACCTTAGAAGAAGATAGTCAGGCGTTGGAAGAAGTGGTAGTCGTTGGATATGGAGTAAGTGCCAAGCGCTCGTTGACGGGGGCTGTTGCCGGACTCTCGGCGGATTCTTCTGCTCCGGCTTCCGCACCTTTAGAGAAACTGGAAGAACAGGATAAAGAAACTAAGGACGAAGTGGATGCCGGTCAAATCTATAATGAGTTGATGCAATTGAGCGGATTGCGCCGGAACTTCTCGGATGTAGCTTTCTGGCAACCCCGCTTGTTTACGGATAAAACCGGAACAGTCCGGTTTGAAACGACTTTCCCTGATAATATGACGAAATGGGAAGCGGTTGTCTATGCTATGAACCATCGTTTGCAGACGGGTACTTTCCGCCGTTCCGTCCGCTCCTACAAGCCGTTGATGGCGGAGCTGAAAACTCCCCGTTTCCTGATAGATGGAGACCGGAGTGCATTGGTCGGAACGATTCGTAATTATTTGGAAGGGCAGCAGATAAAAGGAAATGTGCAGTTCCGTGTTGATGGGGAGGCAAGGATGGAGCGGGAAGTGAATCTGACGGAAGGATTCCATGAAACGTTGCCGATGCAGGCCGCGAATACCGATAGTGTGACAATGAGTTATCTTTTCACTCGTGACGATGGATATAAGGATGGGGAAGAATATACAATTCCTGTATTACCTCAAGGAACGGAACTGGCTGAAGGTACGTTAAGTATCTTATCCGATCCGGAAACGGTCAAAGTACAATCCGGCAAGGATGAAGAGGTCACGATTAGTATCATGGACAATCAACTGGATGTTTATAAAGAATCGGTGAATTATCTGAACGGATACAGATATTTGTGTAATGAGCAACTGGCTTCCAAGTTGATGGGTTTGCTGGCTTATCAAAAGTTTATGCAAAATAAGGGCGAACCGGGAAAAGTGGATAAGACAATCAAATCTATTGTCCGCAAGTTGGTGAACAACCAGAATAAGCAGAAGCTATGGTCGTGGTGGGGAAATATGGAAAATACTTCTTACTGGATGTCGGCACATATCCTGCGGGCTTTGAAATTAGCGAAAGATGCAGGCTATGCGGTAGACTTGAATCTGAACGGGTTGGAAGTAAATTATGCCCATGTGCGTCCTTATCGGGGGATGAAACTGGATGATATAGAAATCCTTCATGCATTGTATGAATGGGGAGTTCAGGCGGATTATTCCTCGGCTGTCAAATTGTTGCAACCGTTCGTCCGGCAACAGGAGCAAAAGGAGGATTCATTGGCGAACAGATATAAGGACTATCATCCTCGCTCGTATCTGAAAGAAAAGCTGCTTCTTTGGGAAATCAAACAGCAAGTGGATTCAGTAAATGTAGGCGATAGTGTAAATCGTTATTTGAAAAAAGATATATTGGGCGGTGTTTATTGTGATGATGGGCGGCGCACTTCTTCCTGGTCTTGGGAAGGAAATAAAATGATAAATACGCTGATTGCTTACCGGATTATCAAGAATGATTCTTCCTTATATAAGCTGAAAGATAAGATGCAATTATACATTCTTCGGACTAAAGAACGTGGTTGGAATACTTATCAGGCTTCTTCTGCCGTGGCAACCATCCTCACTGATATATTAAAAGAATCGAAAGGCACAATAATGGGGACGACTGTATCCGTGAGCGGTAAGGACAACAAACAAATAACGGAATTTCCTTATCAAGCCCGACTGACAGCAGGAGAGAGTCTGCTTATTTCAAAAACAGGGAATGAGCCTTTATTGTATAGTGTCTATTCGACGAAGCGTGTAATGGATGCTCGTGAAAGCGATTCATTCAAGGTCGAATCGACTTTGGAGACGGATTCTTTGGTAGCGGGTATGCCTGTCGCACTCACGGTTACCTTGCAAGTGAAACAGGAAGGCGCGCAGTATGTAATGCTCGAAGTTCCTATACCGGCAGGTTGCAGCTATGCTTCAAAACCTGTTAATTTTTCCGGTGGCGAAGTGTATCGTGAATATTTTAAAGAGAAAACTGTTATCTTTAGCGAAAAATTACCGATAGGTACTTATACGTTTACTATTCCTCTGCTTCCACGGTTTACCGGTAAATATACGCTGAATCCTGCGAAAGTGGAATTGATGTACTTCCCGGTAGTGAATGCTAATAACGAAGGGAAAAGAATTTGGATTACAGAAAGAAAAACGAAAGAATGAAAACAATTAAAGCGATGAAATATACGAAATGGATAGTGATATTGTTTTGTCTTTTAGGAATGGCTGCCTGTCGGCAGGATGCTCCCCGTTTCCGTATTGGGGTGGCTCAATGTAGCGATGATTCATGGCGACATAAGATGAATGATGAAATTCTCCGTGAAGCGATGTTCTATGACGGGGTATCGGTAGAGATACGTTCTGCCGGAGATGATAATCGCCGGCAGGCGGAAGATGTTCATTATTTTATAGACAAAGGAGTTGATTTACTGATAATCTCCGCCAATGAAGCAGCTCCCATGACTCCGATAGTGGAAGAAGCCTATCAAAAGGGAATTCCTGTTGTTTTAGTAGACCGGAAGATTCTTTCTGATAAATATACCGCATATATCGGTGCTGATAATTATGAAATAGGCCGTGCGGTGGGAAACTACATTGCATCCAGCCTGAAAGGAAAAGGAAATGTGGTGGAGCTCACCGGCTTAGGTGGTTCGACTCCTGCTATGGAACGGCATCAAGGTTTTATGGCTGCCATCAGTAACTTCCCGGACGTCAAGCTGATTGATAAAGCGGATGCTGCCTGGGAGCGTGGTCCGGCAGAAGTAGCAATGGATAGTATGCTTCGTCGTAATCCAAAGATTGATGCCGTATATGCTCATAATGACCGTATAGCTCCGGGAGCTTATCAGGCCGCCAAGAAAGTGGGACGGGAAAAGGAAATGATGTTTGTCGGTATCGACGCTCTGCCGGGGAAAGGAAACGGACTTGAACTTGTTCTTGATAGTGTGTTGGACGCCACCTTTATTTATCCTACCAATGGCGACAAGGTGTTGCAGTTGGCAATGAATATCCTTGAGAAAAAGACTTATCCTAGAGAAACTGTGATGAATACCGCTGTTGTAGACCGTACGAACGCACACGTCATGCAACTTCAGACGACTCACATCTCAGAACTGGATCAGAAGATAGAAACCTTAAACGGACGTATCGGTGGATATCTGTCACGTGTGGCTACGCAACAGGTTGTCATGTATGGTGGTTTGGTCATTCTTTTATTGGTGGCGGGATTATTATTAGTTGTTTATAAGTCTCTTCGCTCTAAAAACAGACTGAATAAGGAATTGTCGGAACAAAAGAGGCAATTGGAAGAGCAGCGCGATATACTGGAAGAGCAACGGGATAAGTTAGAGGAACAACGTGACAAACTGGAAGAACAGCGTGACCAATTAATACAGCTTTCCCACCAACTGGAAGAAGCGACCCACGCCAAACTTGTTTTCTTTACGAACATCTCTCATGATTTCCGTACTCCATTAACTTTAGTTGCCGATCCGGTAGAGCATCTGTTGGCCGATAATACACTAAGTGGTGACCAGCATCGAATGTTGATGCTGATACAACGAAACGTAAATATCCTCTTGCGTCTGGTCAATCAGATTTTGGATTTCCGTAAATACGAAAATGGCAAGATGGAATATACCCCCGTTCCGGTAGATATTCTTTCCTCTTTCGAAGGTTGGAACGAATCTTTCCTGGCGGCAGCCCGCAAAAAGCATATTCATTTTTCTTTTGACAATATGCCGGATACGGATTTCCATACATTGGCGGACATAGAGAAACTGGAACGTATTTATTTCAATTTGCTCTCCAATGCCTTCAAGTTTACTCCCGAGAATGGAAAAGTAACAGTCCGCCTGGCTTCGTTGATGAAAGAAGGTAGCCAGTGGATTCGTTTTACGGTAACCAATACCGGTTCGATGATTTCCGCAGAACATATCCGGAGTATTTTTGAACGTTTCTATAAAATAGATATGCACCATGCCGGTTCGGGAATAGGATTGGCTTTAGTAAAGGCTTTCGTAGAACTGCACGGCGGAACTATATCAGTGGAAAGTGATGAAAAACAGGGAACTGTCTTTACCGTCGATTTACCGGTACAGGCTTGTATTTATGAGACTTCTTCTTTGGAAGGCTCTCCCGCATCTTCTGTTTCCGAAGCTTCTCCCTTAAATGACGCTTTACCCATTGAAGAAGAGGAACTGGAAAAGAACTATGATTCTTCCAAACCTTCCGTACTTATCATTGATGATAATGCGGATATCCGTTCATATGTTCATGGACTACTTCATACAGACTATACTGTCATTGAAGCGGCAGACGGTTCGGAAGGTATCCGCAAGGCTATGAAATATGTCCCGGATTTGATAATCTCCGATGTAATGATGCCGGGCATTGATGGTATTGAATGTTGCCGCCGTCTGAAAAGCGAACTGCAAACATGTCATATCCCTGTTATCCTATTAACGGCCTGTTCTTTGGATGAACAACGGATTCAAGGCTATGACGGTGGCGCAGATTCTTATATCTCCAAACCTTTCAGTTCGCAATTGTTACTGGCACGTGTCCGTAACCTGATAGATTCACATCGTCGTCTGAAACAATTCTTTGGTGACGGACAGACATTGGCAAAAGAAGATGTCTGTGATATGGACAAGGACTTTGTAGAAAAATTCAAAACCTTGATTGATGCGAAGATGGGAGATTCCGGTTTGAATGTAGAAGACTTGGGCAAGGATATGGGACTAAGTCGTGTGCAGCTTTATCGTAAGATAAAATCCCTGACTAACTATTCTCCTAATGAATTACTTCGAATTGCCCGCTTGAAGAAAGCGGCTTCCCTGCTTGCTTCATCGGATATGACTGTGGCTGAAATTGGTTATGAAGTCGGCTTCAGTTCTCCTTCTTATTTTACCAAATGCTATAAGGAACAGTTTGGTGAGAGCCCGACGGATTTGTTGAAGAGGAAAGGATAAGGCAGGGAAATTCTTACAGAAACGGAAATAGATGATTCTAATAAACTGGTTGCAAATTATAATTTGCACATTCTCTTATTTTTATCTAGCTTTGAAAATCAAATAAGTAGAAATCCGAGCAATGAAAGATTATAAAGTAGATAAAGCGAGCCTTTCCGATAGCTTTTGTCAGGAAGTATATCAGGTGGTCTGTGAAATACCTTCAGGTAAAGTTTCCACTTATGGTGGTATAGCTGCATTATTGGGAATACCTCAATGCTCCCGCATGGTAGGTCGTGCCCTGAAGCAAGTGCCGGATGAAGTCTCAGCGCCTTGTCATAGGGTTGTCAATGCATCCGGGCGTCTCGTTCCCGGTTGGGAAGAGCAAAAACTATTACTCTTGGAAGAAGGAATTTCTTTCAAACAAAATGGGTGTGTAGACTTGAAAAAGCACCTTTGGAACTACTCCGTTTCTGAATAAAATTTGCATCTTTAATCTATTTTGCCTATCTTTGCAGTAACAATATGCAAAAACAGGCTGTAATTCGTATATGAAAATACTGTTTTTTACTGTTCATTGAGAGGATAATCTTATCAAATTCTATTCCTTTTAAACTACTCAGTCTGTTTTTTTAATCATTAAAAACTCATTAGCTTGTCATGTTATAATGTAACGTGACCGAACCAAGCGAACTTTCAACTTGTTTATCATTGGTGAGAATGATAAGCGCAACAGTTGAAAACAAAACAATTATTATAATCTAAACCAATATATTATATGAGCAAAATAGAAATAAAGGATTTATATCTCATCTTCGGTCATGAGAAACAGAAAGCACTCAAGATGCTGAAAGAAGATAAGAGCAAAGCGGAAATCCTGAAAGATACCGGGTGTACGGTAGGAGTGAAAGATGCTAATCTTTCAATTAACGAAGGAGAATTTTTTGTGATAATGGGACTCTCCGGCAGTGGAAAATCGACATTACTACGTTGTATAAACCGTTTGATACGTCCCACATCGGGACAAGTACTCGTCAATGGAGTAGATATTTCCAAAGTTTCCGAAAAAGAACTCTTGCAAGTCCGGCGAAAAGAGCTGGCTATGGTTTTTCAGAATTTCGGGTTATTGCCCCATCGTTCCGTATTACATAATATCGCATTCGGACTCGAACTTCAGGGAGTGAAGAAAGAGGAACGAGAAAAGAAAGCCATGGAAAGTATGAAGTTAGTCGGGTTGAAAGGCTACGAGAATCAAATGGTAGGCGAGCTTTCCGGTGGGATGCAACAACGTGTCGGTTTAGCCCGTGCCTTGGCCAATAATCCCGAAGTACTTTTAATGGATGAGGCTTTCTCCGCCCTCGATCCTCTGATTCGCGTACAGATGCAGGATGAACTGCTGGCTTTGCAATCAAAGATGAAAAAGACGATTGTCTTTATTACCCACGACTTGAGCGAAGCAATCAAACTGGGCGACCGTATTGCTATTATGAAAGACGGGGAAGTCGTACAAATAGGAACTTCAGAAGAAATTCTGACTGA
Source organism: Bacteroides faecium (assembly GCF_012113595.1). Taxonomy (NCBI): domain Bacteria; kingdom Pseudomonadati; phylum Bacteroidota; class Bacteroidia; order Bacteroidales; family Bacteroidaceae; genus Bacteroides; species Bacteroides faecium. Next base: position 6,220,281 of record NZ_CP050831.1, on the reverse strand, counting down.
ACCCGCCAACGACTATGTAGCCCGCTTCGTGGAAAACGTAGACAGAAGCAAGATTATTACCGCTTCATCCTTGATGATTGACAAACCATTGGTTGCCCGCCTGAAGAAAGAAGGACCCGAAGTACTGATTCGTAAAATGCGTGCGAAGAATATAACAGTACTTCCTGTTATAGATGCCGACGACAAGTTGATAGGAGAGGTTCGTCTGAATGACCTGCTTAAACTGCGTAGTAAACAGGAGAAATCCATAGAACCAATTGTGAGGACAGAAGTACATTCAGTACTATGCGATACAGTATTGGAAGATATTCTCCCTCTGATGACAAAGAGCAATTCACCGGTTTGGGTGATTGACGAAACACATGAATTTCTGGGAACTATCCCACTATCATCCTTAATCATCGAAGTGACAGGAAAAGATAAAGAAGAAATAAACGAAATAATCCAAAACGCAATAGATTTATGATAAATATAGGACAATATATAGAAAGTGCCATCAACTGGATGATGGTACATTTCGCCACTTTTTTTGATGCCGTGAATGCAGGTATCGGTAGTTTCATTATCGGATTTCAACACATTCTTTTCGGAATCCCTTTTTATATAACCATCCTCGTACTTGCCGTCGCAGCCTGGATGAAAGCAGGACGCGGAACAGGTATCTTCACCGTACTAGGCTTATTACTAATCTACGGTATGGGATTTTGGGAAGCAACCATGCAAACGCTGGCTCTCGTATTATCATCTACCTGCCTGGCATTGATTGTCGGTGTCCCTTTAGGAGTATGGACGGCAAACAGTCCGCGTGCGGATAAGATACTCCGCCCCATTCTTGACTTGATGCAGACTATGCCTGCCTTTGTCTATCTGATTCCTGCCGTTCTTTTCTTCGGCTTGGGGGCAGTGCCCGGAGTGTTTGCTACCATCATTTTCGCCATGCCGCCTGTGGTCCGTCTTACCGGATTAGGAATCCGGCAAGTTCCTAAAAATGTAGTGGAAGCTTCCCGCTCGTTCGGAGCTACCCGCTGGCAGTTACTTTATAAAGTACAGCTTCCTTTGGCACTACCCACTATCCTGACCGGAGTAAACCAAACGATTATGATGTCACTCTCCATGGTCGTCATCGCCGCAATGATTGCTGCCGGTGGTTTGGGAGAAATCGTATTAAAGGGTATTACCCAAATGAAAATCGGACTCGGATTTGAAGGCGGTATAGCAGTGGTCATCTTGGCTATCATCCTGGACCGTATCACACAAGGAATGGCAGGAAGAAAAAGCAAGAAGGACTAAAATAGAAAGAACTAAAATAAGAAAGACAGAAAACTGAAAGGAATAAAAATGAGAATATATAAATTAGCAGGAATCGTACTGTCCGCTCTGCTTTTGCTGGCTTCCTGTACGAATTCCGACTCAAATAAGAAAAAAGTAAAAATAGCCTATGCCAATTGGTTGGAAGGAATAGCCATGAGCCATTTGGCGAAAGTGGTACTGGAAGAACAAGGATACGAGGTTGAGCTACAGAATGCCGATCTTGCACCCATCTTCGTATCCATATCCGGAAAGAATTCAGATGTCTTTTTGGATACTTGGTTACCGATCACAATGAAAGATTATATGGACCAATATGGTGATAGCATCGAATTTTTAGGCGAAGTATATGGAGAAGCGCGTGTCGGACTGGTCGTACCTCAATACGTTACCATTAATTCCATTGATGAACTGGCTGCCAATAAAGACCGGTTCTCTTCTGAAATAGTCGGAATAGATGCCGGTGCAGGAATCATGAAAACCACGGATAAAGCCATCTCAGCTTACGGCCTTGACGGCTATACACTGATGACTTCAAGTAGCTCGACGATGCTTGCATCTCTGAAAAAAGCGATGGAGAAAGGCGAATGGATAGTTATTACAGGATGGACACCACACTGGATGTTCGATCAGTTTGATTTGAAATTTCTGGAAGACCCGAAGAAAGTATATGGTGACTTGGAAGAAATCCATGCCGTCGCCTGGAAAGGATTCAGTGAAAAAGATCCGTACGCAGCGGAGTTCTTTGGTAATATCAAATTAACGACAGAGGAACTCAGCTCCTTTATGACAGCTATGAAAGACGCCCGAATGGACGAAGAAGATATAGCACGCAAATGGCGGGATGAACATCGGCAGTTGGTGGATAGCTGGATACCGAAATCAAAGGAATAACTGGCTTAAACATAAAAAGGGAGTCATGCATTGAGCAGACTCCCTTTTATATCTATCTGAGTGTGATTAATTATTCAGCATCCCAGTTTCCTTTAGCCAGACGTCTGTAGTTGTTGTAACGCCATTTAGCGTTTTCTTCAGCAGCTTTGAACAGTTCTTCAGCTTCAGTAGGATATTGTTTCATTACAGAAGCGTAACGAACTTCACCCTTCAAGAAACCTTGGAATTCTTCCCAGTTCGGTTCTTTGCTATCCAATTGGAACGGATTCTTGCCTTCTTCTTCCAAAGTTGGGTTGTAACTCCACAAGTGCCAGTAATAAATTATATATAATCTGCTGAATAACATAGCATAAAATATTGCTTACAACTAATAAAACAGTATATTTACGGAAAATACACAAAGTAACAAATTAAAAACTTATCAAGATGAAAAAAAAAAATTATGGCTTAGCTGCTTTGATTATAGCAGTTGCTTGTTATGGCGTCCATGTGACGTATAATTCAAAATATGAATTAACTCAGTTAACACTTCTTAATGTGGAGGCTTTGGCATATGATGAGTTCACCGGAAGGTTCAAACAGTGTTACATTTTTACTAGTACAACATTACTACCAGACGAACCCGCATTCTATGTTACATCGTGCAGTAACTGCCATACAGTAAAATCCACTACGAGTATTGGTACTTCTAATTGTGCGGGTTCTTTTCCTGGTCTACCGGGATGGTAACTTTATTATAGCCTATAGATCTATTATTCATTGAAAAATATCATTTTTTCATGTACAAAAATCAGATTCTTCGAGCTAAAACTCTCTAAATGATAGATACAGTATTATATACACTTATTTATTGAATTAAGATAGTCATTTTAGAAAGAATAAATTATACGATGAAAAAAACAACTTATTTATTACTTATTTATACTTTAATTATTATAGCATGCAGTGGACAAACTTGTGCACAAAGGCAGGCATTTTCACAGGAAATAGAACCCTTTCCAGTGAAAAAATCTTTTTGTGCGGAGAAAATAAGAGTAAATGAAATATTCTCTCCTGATGGAATAGTGATAAAAAAAGGAAATCTCTTTGTAACAGATTCAAGAAATAATGATGCTATGATATATCAATATTCACTTCCTAGATTTCATTGTATTTATCAAGGTGGAGTCAAAGGAGGAGGAAAAGATGAATTTCAAATATCTCCCACATTATGTAAAACTGTTTCTGATAAAGTTTATATTTGGGGATACACTCCATTTCTTATCAAATGTTTTATGTTGGATAATAACCACATGTCTCTTGAGAAAGAAATCAAACTGCCTATCTCTGATAGAATAGTCAATTTTATGAATGTTGTCAACGATTCTTTATTAATATATAGTACGTTTCCCTATAAACTTAATATAGAAAAAGTCAATTTGAATACCATGCAGATAACAGGACAGATTTTAATTGAACAAAAGCAGAAGGAATTATTCTTTGACGAGAATAGAGGATATTTGGCAGCTAACGACTCTCTAATAATCTATGCTTATACCTATAAAAAGCAAATAGATTTTTATCGAGTAAGCGATATGAAGCTCTGTAAGAGACTTATTGATAATACTGTAGTGCCTTATATAATAGTGAACAATATCAAAGAAACCAAATTTTGTCAGCGTGAATTAGTTGCAGGTAAGCGTTATTTCTATATAAGATGTCCCAAAAAGGAAAAAGGATGTTTTATTGAAGTATTTGATTATTCAGGACATTCTGTCGCAAAATACGAACTGGACGTTCTATTATATGCATTTGATGTGGATGAAGAGAACGGAATTATATATGGTTATAATGGTGACATATTTGAAGATGGCTTTTTGAAGTACACTATCTTGTAGTGTACGAACTCCCATAGTTTGCTGGGTGTGCCAAAATTATATTGATTAAAGATATTTTTAACTAACTGTAAAAAAGGCGGATATCCCTTGTGGATTCCGCCTTTTCCTTCTTAAAATAGCTCTTTATTCAGCATCCCAGTTTCCTTTAGCCAGACGTTTGTAGCTGTTGTAACGCCATTTAGCGTTGTTCTCAGCAGCTTGGAACAGTTCTTCGGCTTCAGCAGGATACATCTTCATTACAGAAGAGTAACGAACTTCGCTCTTCAAGAACGTTTGGAAGTCTTCCCAGTTCGGTTCTTTGCTATCCAGCATGAACGGATTCTTGCCTTCTTCTTCCAAAGCCGGGTTGTAACGCCACAAGTGCCAGTAACCGCACTTAACAGCCTTTTCTTCTTCTTCCTGGCTCTTACCCATACCGGCTTTCAGACCGTGGTTGATACATGGAGCATAAGCGATAATCAAAGATGGTCCAGGATATGCTTCTGCTTCGCGGATCGCTTTCAGAGTCTGAGCTTGGTCAGCACCCATAGCAATCTGAGCAACATATACATAACCGTAAGTAGTAGCCATCAGGCCGAGATCTTTCTTACGTACGCGCTTACCAGCAGCAGCGAACTTAGCGATAGCACCCACCGGAGTAGCCTTAGAAGACTGACCACCTGTGTTAGAGTAAACCTCAGTATCAAGAACAAGGATGTTAACGTCCTTACCAGAAGCGATTACATGGTCAAGACCACCGTAACCGATATCATAAGAAGCACCGTCACCACCGATAATCCACTGGCTGCGTTTAACAAGATATTGTTGCAGTTCAGCGATTTGCTTGCAATGATTACATTTATCTTTGTTAGCTTCAACAACCGGGATAATCTTAGCTGCCAGTTCTTTCGTCTTGTCAGCGTCCAGCATGTTGTTAATCCATTCAGCGAACAGTTCTTTTACGTCAGCAGGAGTGCAGTCAGCAGCAATTGCTTCGTTCATAACCTTAACGATACGTGCACGCATCTTTTCGTTAGCCAGTTCCATACCCAGACCGAATTCGCAGAAGTCCTCGAACAATGAGTTAGCCCAAGCAGGACCATGACCGTCTTCGTTCTTAGTATAAGGAGTAGAAGGAACAGAACCAGAGTAGATAGAAGAACATCCGGTAGCGTTAGCAACCATTTCGCGGTCACCGAACAACTGAGAAATCAGTTTCACGTACGGAGTTTCACCACAACCTGAGCAAGCACCTGAGAACTCGAACAACGGAGTAGCGAACTGAGAGTTCTTCACGTTAGACTTGATGTCAACCAAATGTTGTTTAGTCTTCACGTTCTTAGCGCAGTATTCCCAGTTAGCAGCTTCAGCCAATTGGCTTTCAAGATGCTTCATAGACAATGCTTTGCCACCCTTCTTCGGATTACCCGGACAGATGTCGGCACAGTTGCCGCAACCCAGACAGTCGAGAACGTCAACCTGGATACGGAATGTCATACCGTCGAATACTTTACCTACCGCTTTCAGTTGTTCGAACTGAGCACCCTTCTGTTCTTCTGCGTCGAGAACGAACGGACGGATAGAAGCGTGAGGACAAACGTATGCACACTTGTTACACTGGATACAGTTTTCAGCATTCCATTCGGGCACAAATGCAGCAACACCACGTTTTTCGTATTGAGAAGTACCTTGTTCCCAAGTACCGTCTTCGATACCCTTGAACGCAGATACAGGCAGTAAGTCACCGTCTTGTGCATTGATCGGGCGAACTACTTCGTTGATGAATGCAGGGTCGTTGTTTTCAGCTTTTGCGTCGTCCGGCAGGTTAGCCCAAGCAGGATCAACAGGCAAAGTCTTGTATTCACCACCACGGTCAACGGCAGCATAGTTCTTGTTGACAACGTCTTCACCCTTCTTGCCGTAAGACTTAACGATGAATTTCTTCATCTGTTCAACAGCCTGTTCTACAGGAATAACGCCTGTGATACGGAAGAATGCAGATTGAAGGATAGTGTTGGTACGGTTGCCCAAGCCAATTTCCATTGCAATCTGAGTTGCGTTGATATAATATACAGAAATGTTGTTCTGTGCGAAATATTTCTTAACCTTGTTCGGCAAGTTCTTAGCCAGTTCGTCGCCTTCCCAGATAGTGTTCAGCAAGAAAGAGCCGTTCTTACGCAAACCACGTGTTACATCGTACATGTGAAGGTAAGCCTGAACGTGACAAGCAACGAAGTTCGGAGTATTTACCAAGTAAGTAGAACGGATAGGATTATCACCGAAACGCAAGTGAGAACAAGTGAAACCACCAGACTTCTTAGAGTCGTAAGAGAAGTAAGCCTGACAGTGTTTGTCGGTGTTATCACCGATAATCTTAACAGAGTTCTTGTTAGCACCTACCGTACCGTCAGCACCCAAACCGTAGAATTTAGCTTCGAACATACCTTCACCGCCCAAAGCGATTTCTTCTTTCTGAGGAAGAGAAGTGAAAGTTACGTCGTCTACGATACCGATAGTGAAGTGGTTCTTCGGCATCGGCATAGCCAGGTTTTCGAATACAGAGATAATTTGAGCAGGAGTAGTGTCCTTAGAACCCAGACCGTAGCGACCGCCAACGATAACCGGAGCATTTTCTGCACCGTAGAAGCAGTCTTTAACGTCAAGATACAAAGGTTCACCGTTAGCACCCGGTTCTTTAGTACGGTCAAGAACTGCGATAGTCTTAGCAGTCTTAGGTACAGCAGCCAGGAAGTGTTTAGCAGAGAACGGACGATACAGGTGTACGGCAACCATACCCACTTTTTCACCGTTGGCTACCAAATGGTCGATAGCTTCGCGTGCAGCTTCCGTTACAGAACCCATTGCGATAATCACGCGTTCTGCATCTTCTGCTCCGTAGTAATCGAACAAACCGTATTTGCGACCTGTAATCTTGGAAATTTCATTCATGTATTCTTCTACGATAGCAGGAACAGCTTCATAGTAGTTGTTGCATGATTCACGATGTTGGAAGAAGTGGTCGGGGTTTTCAGCCATACCACGAGCTACCGGATTCATCGGGTTCAGTGCGCGGGCACGGAATTCAGCAAGAGCTTCCTGATCAACCAGCGGAGCAAGGTCTTCGTTTTCCAACATTTCGATCTTCTGGATTTCGTGAGAAGTACGGAAACCGTCGAAGAAGTTCATGAAAGGAACGCGAGATTTGATAGTAGCCAGATGAGCAACACCAGCCAAATCCATAACTTCCTGTACAGAACCTTCAGCCAACATAGCGAAGCCAGTCTGACGAGCAGACATTACGTCTTGGTGGTCACCGAAGATACACAATGCGTGAGAAGCCAATGTACGTGCAGATACATGGAATACGCAAGGCAAAAATTCACCGGCAATTTTGTACATGTTAGGGATCATCAGGAGAAGACCCTGAGAAGCAGTGTAAGTAGTAGTCAACGCGCCAGCCTGAAGAGAACCGTGTACTGCACCGGCAGCACCGCCTTCAGATTGCATTTCCTGTACCAATACTGTTTCGCCGAAGATGTTCTTACGTCCTGCGGCAGCCCATTCGTCTACGTACTCAGCCATAGTCGAAGAAGGAGTGATGGGGTAGATAGCTGCTACTTCAGAGAACATATACGAGATATGTGCTGCAGCTTGGTTACCATCACAAGTGATGAATTTCTTCTGTTTAGTCATAACTAAATTAAATATTTAAGTAAATAAATCTTTTAATATAAAAAACCGAACATCCAGAGAGGTATCTGGTTGCCCCGGCCTATCTCCACTTTGTGCAACGCGTACGTCACATTCGGATTGTTCTTTATCTTTGCTCCTTCCTGGCAAATTTTGAACGGCATTACTTCGTCCACCATAAACGAGTAGTTCTTGTCTCCTTTATGTATCTTATGGTCTTTCCATAAGGAATTTGCAAAGAAAGTGTCCAGTACATCCTGCTCTTCCACTTTCACCGGATAGATGGAATACATCAGGTTGGAGTTGTGCATCATTATCTTTGATGGCTTTTTCGGAAATTCTTCCCCTTTCGGATAAACCAGGTTAATGAGTCGTGCGTCCGCCAAATACTTGATATAATTCATCACCGTGGCGCGGGATGTCTGTATGTCGCTTGCCAGTTGACTCACATTGGGAGCCTTCGGCCCGTCGACAGCGAGCAAATATAGTAATTTTTTTATCTTTGAAAGATATTTCAATTCAATTTGTTTGAGGAGCAGTATATCCACTTCCACCATCATGTTCATCGTTTTCAGCAGATTCTCCGAAAAGTTACGCTTTTCGAGGAAGAACGGGTAAAACCCATGATGCAGGTAATCCTGGAAATAATCCAGCGGACGAACTTTGGAAAGTACTCCTTTGGCTATCTGCTCGTGCGTGCTGAGAATCTCTTCAAGGCTGTAAGCCCGGAATTTCATACCTGTTTGCAGGTTCAGGAATTCACGGAAAGAGAATCCACGCAGGTTATAGCTTTTTGCAATATCACGCAGTTCTAGGTTTTCTTCTTTCAGTCGCATCACGGACGAACCGGTAAAGACAATCTTCAGATTGGGAAAACGGTCGTAGCACATACGCAGTTCTTTGCTCCATTCCGGGTGTTTGAATACTTGGTCGATCAGTAATACCTTTCCACCGCGTTTCTGAAATTCGTTGGCAAAATCCACGATGCTGTGTCCCGAGAAATAGAAGTTGTTCATATTGATGAACAGGCAAGAGCGGTCGTTCCCGAATTTCTCTTTGGCATATTGGAGCAGGAAAGTGGTTTTTCCTACGCCACGTGTCCCTTTGATACCAATCAGGCGGTCGCTCCAGTCAATCTCGTCCATGAGGTCGCGGCGAACGGGGGCATTGGTGTGCTCAACAAGATAGGAGTGCGTGCGATAGAATGATTCCATTTCTGTTCTTTGTTTTTCGGGGGGCAAATATAGTGCTTTTTTTAGGATTTGCAAAGTAGAGATGGCAAAATTGTGCTTTTAATTCTAACTTTCTGTTTATTGTAGCCATTCCTGACTATTTCCTGCATATATTTGCAGAATAAAGTTTTGAATTCATTTGAAATGACTAAGAAGGTTCTTTATATATTCAATCCGGAGCATGATTTGGCGCTTGCCAGTGGTGAAGCGAATTATATGGCTCCGGCTTCCGCCAGACAGATGGCGGCTGAACTAGCTTTGCTTCCGATGTGGTATGCAGAAGAGGGGAGTGCAGTATTGGCTTCTTCCGCTTATAATCTCAATTATCTGAAGCAAATGCAGGAGTTGCTGGATATTCCGGTTCGTTTGATAACGGAGCCGGAACTGGCTTCTGAACCAGATTGGGATATTCATCCTTGGGGCTGGGATGTAGCTTTACGGAAACGGCTTGCAGGGCTGGGAGTAGATGAAACTTTGCTCCCTTCTATGGAGCAGCTAAGCAGTTGGCGGGAATATTCTCATCGTTCTAAAGCTGTCTCATTACTTTCGGAATTACAGTTAAATGAACATTTCTGCGGAGAATCTTATTACTTGGAAACACCGGAAGAATGGAAAGCTTTTGTGGAAGAGCGGGAAGGCTGCCTGTTGAAAGCTCCGCTTTCGGGAAGCGGCAAGGGGTTGAATTGGTGCAAAGGCGTATTTACTCCTTTTATTTCCGGTTGGTGTACACGTGTGGCTGCTTCGCAAGGCGGAGTTATCGCGGAGCCTATATATAATAAGGTAGAAGATTTTGCCATGGAGTTTTATTCCGACGGTGCAGGTGGAGTGACGTTTGCGGGATATTCCCTTTTTCATACCGGAAAGAGCGGAATGTATGAAGGAAACCGTTTGCTTTCTAATGAGGCAATCCGAGAACAACTTTCGCAATATGTCCCTTCGGAGGCTCTGACAGATTTGGAGAACTGTTTGAAATACAAACTTTCTGCATTGGTGGGAACCGTGTATAAAGGTTATCTTGGAGTTGATATGATGATTTGCCGGTTTCCGGAGAATAAAAAAACTGTATTCCGAATTCATCCTTGTGTGGAAATTAATCTGCGCATGAATATGGGAGTCATGACACGTCTTCTGTATGACCATTATGTATATTCTGATTCTACAGGACGTTTCGGGATTGATTACCATCCTTCGGAAGGCGAAGCCTTGAAGGAACATGAACGGCTGTCCGCAACCTTTCCGTTGGAAATCAGGGAAGGGAAAGTGCATTCCGGTTATTTACCTTTGGTGCCTGTTCATAAGAGAAGCTGCTATCGGGCGTGGATACTGGTTACTCCCGATAGTTTATAGTTCCATCTATTCACACCAGCCAGCGGCTGATATTACGTTTCTCCGCACTGAATTCTACTCCAATTTTTATCACTTCACGTCCGTCTGCCTGATATGGTATCAAGTAGCCTTTATCTTCAATCTGCTTTAGTGCCGCTTCTGCCGTATCATGCAGTTTGAACTCGAAGACATAGATATATTTAGGAGTTTTCACTACGGCGTCTGCGCGACCGCGGGCGCTGCGCACTTCCGCATCAGTGAACTGTCCCATAAGTTTGAAGACAATATAGAAAACCACTTGGTAATGGCGTTCTGTTTGCTCGTTCAGTTCGTAGTTGAAGTCGGCAAAGAAGGCTTGCAGGCGGGTGAGGAAAGAATCGTAGTCTCCGTTTTCCAACTCATTGACGAACTTTCCGACGTAAAAGCCTTGATCGTTATTCTTTACTCCGGTATAGAATGGTACCAGAAAATCAATGAAACCGTAACGCACCTCATCGTTGGGAAATTCCAGCAGGTAGTTGCGGAAACGTTCATCATAAGCTTTTATCGTTAGATAGCCACTTTGATAAATCAGCGGAATCGGGTTATTGGAATCTACACGATACTCGGAAAACATGGAAGACGGTGCTTCGATGCCGTCGAGCAAAGTACGCAGGTCATATTCGGTTTCTTGCAGCATCTCGACGAGGAAAGTCGGAGTGCCGGTCTGGAACCAGTAATTGTCGAATACTTTTGATTTCAGGACATTCAGTACACTGAACGGGTTGAAAATGCCTACCGAGTTGATGCAAAAATGATAGCCATCATAGAGACGCGTCATTCGTAGCACTGCTTCATCATAAGAAATGGAATTATTGGCTGCAAGTATCTTTATTTCCGGTTGGAAGGTATCCAGTAATTCTTGAAGAGTGATGCCGCAAAGAGTGCCGTAATCGGGCCATAAGGTGATGTCCTGCAACTGGTTGAGGTCACTGAATACACTTACTTGTGCGAATTTCGTCACTCCCGTGAGGAAGACAAAACGCAGGTAGCGGTCAGCGCTTTTCAATACGCCATAAAAGGCTTTCAGAGTTTTACGATAGTCATCCAGCAGGTTGTCATTACCTAGGGCTTGAAGTAACGGCTTGTCATATTCGTCTACCAAAACCACAACGCTGTTACCTGTTTGCTCGTAGGCACGGCGGATGATGCCGGAGAAGCGGCCGGAAAGAGTGTTTTCATCCATTCCTTTGCCATACTGAATCTCCCATAGGGTAAGTTGACGGCTAAGAATATCATAAAGTCTTTCTGGGGAATCATATTTTTCTGCGTTCAAATCCAGATGTAGCACAGGATGCTTTTCCCATTTCGTTTCCAGCTTTTCGATGGCAAGCCCTTCGAATAGTTCTTTCTTTCCTTCAAAGTAGGCTTCAAAGGTAGATAGGAGAAGACTTTTACCGAAACGGCGTGGACGGCTCAGAAAGTAAGGAGTAGATGTATAAGCTATTTTCCACACAAGTTCTGTCTTATCTACATATAGATAATCACCCTTACGAAGTTTCTCAAAAGTCTGTATCCCAATAGGGAGTTTGCGAAGCAGGTCATTCATTGTTAATCTCCTTTTAGTGGTTCAAAGATAATCATTATTTTCGTAATATTCCGCTTTCAATATGTCAAAGAATGGGTATTATAATTTTGTTTAACTGGAAAATTATCATTTAGCTCATTCTCATGCGAAAATGAGCTAAACTGTGCAGTTCTGAATCATTCGATAGCGGAATACTGCGTAACTTACCTCTTTCTTAATAAATAAAGTATCATAAATGCCACTATAAGATTATTGCTATTCATCGATTTCACCTGATTCTTGAAATGCCGATGAATAAGGTTATAGCGGGTGAAAGCGAGGGGCAAATTAGGTGAAACAGAACATTATCGGTTCCACCTTGTCTTTTCTAAATATCCCTTGAGCTAAAACCAATATCATTATAGCTAATCCGGATATCATTATAGCTAATGAAAATATGCTTATAGCAAATCCATTGTCAGGTATTAATAGATGAGCTGTCAGATATTAATAGCCTAGTTGTCAGGTGTTAATACCTTGGTTCTCATCTATTAATACTTGAATTGGTACATCTATAGATTCAACAGATTGCATCTATATACTCACCGTATTGCATCTATATATTCAGCACAGTGGCTCTATATGTCCAGCAATCGGTATAAATAAATTCAAAAGGTGAAAGCGATAATGGAAGACTTCACCTGGTTCTTCCCTACGCTTTCACCCGCTATCTCCTTATTCATCGATGTTTCAGCTATAAGGTGAAACTGGTGGAACTTATGAATCAAAAGTTCATGTTATACTTATGCAAATCAGTAATTGAAAGCAAAATCTCATTCATTTCCGCACGGTTTTACTCATTACTGTTACAGTTATGGATAAAACGTATGGCTGTATCAAGGTTCTTTCTCCTTTGTGTTACTAATTGAACTTGAACTGTTATTCTTCTTTGATTTTATATACATCTTTACTTGATACTTCTAGTTTCCCTCTTGTATCGCTACGCTTTCATTTCCGAAACGGTCTACGGCCGTAACAGCGAAATGCTTTTTAGTATTCCAAGGCAGGATGGGGGCATAGATATAACTTGTGTCCCTAATATTCTGTGCTACGATATTTTCCGGTCGGCTGGTGTCTACCGGATACTCATTGGAAGCATAAATAACATACATCGGTTTGTTGCGTTCGTCATTATCCGTAGCAGCCTGCCATTTTAATTCAGTGTATCCATTCTCGATATTCGTTATTTTTAGCTCCGACGGAGCCGTAGGCGGAACATTATCCAGCCAGGGCATAGGTGGCTGTAAAGCCGGATATGCATAGAAATTTTCGGCCAATTCATCATAAATACCTTGTGTATTCTCCATAAGATACTTCACCCGGTAGTGTGCTTCACCTGCCAGTTTATGACTGCGGATAAAATTCATCTGACGGTCTATCTCGTCACGTGTCCATTTTCCTTCGTCGGGATGAAGGAAATAAATGCCGAGTCCCGGAATCACCTGCCGTCCGTTGCACTGTTCCTGCCAGTCGAGGGCAAAAGGATAGAAATTGTTTCCTTGGAAATACATCATCGGATATATCTGGTCCATGATACCTTCGCCAAGCCATCCTTGCGGGTCTTGATAAACAGTGAAGAAAGCATTCCATCCACGGGAAGGATAGCGTGAAGTATCCCGGTATTTTCCTACCGGACTGGCACTGAGCTTCACCCACGGCTTCATCGCTTTTACACCTTTATATATATAGCGCACGATTTCCGAAATATTATCCCGCCGCCATTGTTCCAGTGTACGGCCTTTGCCATATCGGCGGAAGTCGTACTTGTCGGGAAAGAGAGGAGCATTCTCCGGATAGCGCAGATAATCGAAATGCACCCCGTCAATATCATAACGGCTTACGACTTCCCGCACCAGTTTCATCAGATACTCTTTGGTTCCCGGATGTCCCGGATTAAGAAAATATTCATTCTTATATGGTACGCAAATGTCTTTCATCCGCTTGGTGACGGACTGGCTGCCGAGAGAAGCAACGTGTTTCCTGTTTCCCAGCGGGATAGTCACCATCCAGGCATGACATTCCATGCCCCGCTTATGACATTCCTCAATGGCAAAAGCGAGCGGGTCATATCCGGGATTTCCGCCGGACTTTCCTGTCAGGATAGAGTTGAAAGGTTCGATAGACGAGGGATATAATACATCCCCGCGTGTACGTGTCTGAAACAGGACGGTATTGAAGTTGGCAGCTTTCAGCTTATCGAGAATATCCACTAGTTCTTCCTTTTGCTTGCGGATACTTTGAGGACTTAGCGCACGTGTACGAGGCCAGTCAAGACCATACAAGGCCGTGAGCCAGGCGGCACGAACCTCATGCTTGGGCTGTGCAGCTACAGAGAGGAAAGGAAACAAAAGTGAAAGAATGAAAATAGATAAGCGCATATTCTTTATTTTTTGTTTTAAATCCCTGCAAAGTTAGTAAAAGTGTCGGTAATGTTGGGCTGTTTCGTGAGATTATGTTACATTTGCCAAGCTAAAAAAACGACACACTATGATAACATTTACTCTATGCCTGCTGGCGCTGATAGTAGGCTATTTTACGTATGGACGCCTGATGGAGCGCGTCTTTGGTCCTGATGACCGTAAAACACCGGTTCTGACCAAGGCTGATGGAGTGGACTATATTCCATTGCCAACCTGGAAGATATTTATGATTCAATTTCTGAATATCGCTGGATTAGGTCCGATATTCGGGGCAATTATGGGAGCTAAATTCGGTAGTTCTTCCTATTTGTGGATTGTATTGGGTAGTATTTTTGCAGGTGCGGTGCACGATTATTTTGCCGGGATGCTTTCATTACGGAATGGCGGAGAGAGCCTGCCGGAGATTATCGGTCGTTATTTGGGGCTTACGACGAAGCAGGTCATGAGAGGATTTACCGTTATCCTGATGATTTTGGTAGGTTCCGTTTTCGTTGCCGGTCCTGCAGGGCTGTTGGCAAAGCTGACACCGGAAAGTCTGGATGCGACATTTTGGATTATCGTTGTGTTTGCTTATTATATTCTGGCTACTTTACTGCCCGTTGATAAAATCATAGGTAAAATCTATCCGTTATTTGCGGTTGCCCTACTGTTTATGGCAGTAGGAATTTTAGTGATGCTTTATGTCAACCATCCTGCTTTGCCGGAATTATGGGACGGACTACAGAATACAAATCCGGAAGCGAGTGAGCTTCCTATTTTCCCGATTATGTTTGTGAGCATTGCCTGTGGTGCAATTTCCGGTTTTCATGCTACGCAGAGTCCGTTAATGGCACGTTGCATGACTTCGGAGCGTCACGGTCGCCCGGTGTTCTACGGCGCGATGATTACCGAAGGTATCGTTGCCCTTATTTGGGCTGCCGCTGCTACTTACTTTTTCCACAAGAATGGAATGGAAGAAAGCAATGCTTCCGTTATTGTGGATGCCATTACAAAAGAATGGTTGGGAACAATCGGTGGAGTGCTTGCTATTTTGGGAGTCATTGCCGCTCCGATAACTTCGGGAGATACGGCTTTCCGTTCCGCCCGCCTGATTGTAGCGGACTTTCTGGGCATGGAACAAAAAAGTATGCGCCGTCGTTTGTACATCTGTATTCCGATGTTCGTGGTAGCTATCGGTTTGCTTTTGTACAGTTTGCGTGATGCGAACGGATTTAATATGATATGGCGTTATTTTGCCTGGGCCAACCAGACTTTGGCTGTGTTTACCCTGTGGGCTATAACAGTTTTCTTGGCGGTATCCAGGAAACCTTATATCATAACTTTGATACCGGCACTGTTTATGACAAGTGTATGTTCAACTTATATATGTATTGCTCCCGAAGGACTGGGACTTTCGCATGCACTCTCCTATGGCATCGGCATAGCGTGTGTAGTGATTGCGGCAGTTTGGTTCTACGTCTGGCTGGGCAAGCAGAAAACAAGAAAATTATCAGAATGAAGAAAATAAAGAAATCAACGGGAGTTGCGTTAGCATTCCTTATTTATGTATCAGTAACGGCAGCTTATTTGTTGCCGCGTAACACGGAAGTTAGCCTGACAGAGAAAGTTCTGACAGTGGGCGTCTCTTATGTCATTGTCTTCCTTCTTTGGTTAGTGCTCCGTAAAAAGGAACAAATGCGCGAACGCCGCAAAAAAGACGAACAATCTATTCACTTAAAAAAGTAAGTTTATGAAGAAATTAGCTTTAGCTCTTTGCTTATTGGCAGTCTCTTTCACTGCACAGGCACAATTTGAGAAAGGAATCACGATTATTAATCCTTCATTGTCAGGATTGGACTTTTCGTATAGTAAAAATGATAAAGCAAAATTTGGTCTTGGCGCACAGGTCGGTACGTTCTTTGCCGAAGGCATTGCCTTGATGGTAAACGCCGGAGCCGACTGGTCGAAACCGGTAGACGAGTACACACTGGGTACGGGGGTACGTTTCTACTTTAACAAAACCGGTATTTATTTAGGTGGCGGACTGGACTGGAACCGTTTCCGTTGGAGTGGCGGCAAGCATCAGACTGACTGGGGATTGGGTATTGAAGCAGGATATGCTTATTTCCTTTCACGCACAGTAACTATCGAGCCTGCCGTTTATTATAAATGGCGTTTCAATGATGGTGATATGTCACGCTTCGGCGTTAAGATAGGATTCGGATTTTACTTGTAAATAAATTGAGATTTAATATATTCCCTCTTAGTAAGTAAAAGCTTATTAAGAGGGATTGATGTCTTGTTTAGTCTTGTTAGTTTATTCTTTTTCTTTTAAGATATAGAAACAACTGGTGCTTGCATAATTCCTTAGATAAGGTATTCTGGAAATCGTATTATTCAATTTATGTGGAGATAACCCGAACTTTGTTTTATAATGTGGATTAATGAACCATAGTTGCCTATTTAGTATTATTAGATCAGTCTTTTTAATTAATCTTTCGAATAATTCTATTGATACCCTCGTCTTTTTGATGGAAAGCAATTCTTTGATACAATCTGTATCCACTCTGAAGGCTTTTAGAAGTAATCGGTATATAAAAGCGGGGAATAAATGAATAAAAGGCAGATAGGAAAATATTCGGTTTCTGCATATTTGTTGGTGACCTCCAAATGGCATTTGCCATGCTGGGAATGACATAAAGACAATGCCTTGTGGTTTCAGATATTTGCTCAGATTAGACAAAAACAGTTCTTTTTTTGTGATATGTTCAAATACATCATGGCAGATAATAATATCAAAATTCGATTCCAATTCCTTTAGCTTAAATATATCTGATGCTATAAATTCACCTTTTGCATGAAGCTCATTAAAAAAGTTTTTTGCGTCTTTGATACGACTTTTAGCCATATCAACCCCGATGGTATTACATCCTATTTCCGAGAAAGGAAGCAAGTTACCTCCATCACCACAACCAATTTCCAACACATTCATTTCTGCTTCTATTGTATGCCAATTTTGGATATAGGGGATAAAGTAGTTTCTACTTGTTATAGATAATTCTTTGAAATATATATTTCTGTTCTTATGACGCTCTTGCATAATAATAGTTTCATATATAAAGAGTGATTCAATTGAAATTACTTACTATAATTATGATAAACTATTCCCTGAAAGACTGCATGGTAATCGTTGTTTTTTTTACCAGGATAAGCGAATACCTATCGGTAATGTCACATTGAATGGCTTTGTAGTCCTAATTGTATTCAACCTACTTCCATTGTCAAAGTAGTATCGTAAATTAGGTTCTGCATAAATTCCGATAGAGGGAGTTATATGATACTGGATGCCTATGCCAAAATCGGCTGACCACTGTAAATGTGGATATAGGCTACTCTTCTTTTGAGATATAATTTGCCCATTTTCTGACGTGATTTCTTCTGAAGTAGCTCTTACAGGTATATCCAAAGTCATTCCTGCGGAAGTGTATAGAGAGAATCTTCGTTGCTTCCATACATTGAAAGAGCCTTTTATTGGGATTCCTATATAATTGATTTTGTGTGTTTTTTCTAAATAAGAATCGCTAATGACAGTGAAGTCAGAACGTAGGTATGTATATTGAATTCCGGTTTCTATGCCCCAATGTTCATTTATATTCTTACGCAACGAAAGCGATAATGTAATAGGAATGTGATGATATGATTTTTCCAGTACTTCCTTGGAATGTCCGGATGAAATATCACCGGGGATTCTTGATTTGTGAGAGTTGATTTGTTTTTCTCCACCTGAATAAGATAAAGCCAACGACCAATTTCTTTTATCGTTGGAAAGTTGTTTTGGAGTATAGGTACTATAAAACTCTTTCCGCTTTTTGGTATCTTGATTTTCTATTATCTGGTGATTAGAGAGTTTAATACTGTCTTTTCCTTTTGCAACACTGTCTTGTAAAATAACCTTTTGTTTAGGTATCTTTCTTACAGATTCAGATTTTGCATACAGAGGAGAAGTAGGTACATGATTTAAAATAGTTTTTATGGAATCTTTTGTTAAGATGCTTTGGACTTCTTGTTTTTTCTCTTTCTGTGTAGTCGCAATACTTTGTTCTGTAGTAACAGTTTTCTTAGATGTATAGAGCCATATTTGTATAAAAATAATAGATGATAATATAAGTAATCCAATCATAATGCGGTATTGGGAGATGAGTTTACGCAATATCTCTTTCGCTCTTGATAATTGCGATGAGGAAGAATGAGGAGCTATATTTAACAATAGACCGATTTCTTTGTGAGACAATCCTTCTAATACAGCTAATTTGAAAACTTTGTTATAGCCTTCCGGAAGTGATTCTATCATTTTGAGCATCGTTTTGTAGGACGGGAAATCATTAGAGGGAAATGTGTCGATGGGAGCTTCATCTTCACCTATCTCTTCTAAAGAGATTGTAGACGCAGAACTGCACTGTTTCAAATATCTTAAAGATATATTTTTCATAATTGTTCCCATCCAGTGCTCTAATTTCTCAGGAGAATGTAGGGATTCTATAGAAGTGAAGATGATAATAAAGCCGTCATGCAGAAGGTCTTGTACAATTTGCCTGTCAGAGACATAATGAAAGCAGATTTTTGTCATCTTATTAGCATAAGTTTGGTAGAGCCAGCTTAAAGCCTGCTTATCTCCTTTTTTACATAACTCTACGAGTTTATTTTGGTTCATGTGTTTTACGTTCTATATGACATTCTATAATAGATATGATGTATAAAAGTCAAAAAGACTGCATGCCTTTTGCTATTTTAACATTCCTCTCCTTTGTCTTTGGTATAAGATGAAGATGAGATACGTTAAAATATAATCAGTTTAAGGATAGTTTATTGATTAGCGTGTTTGGCTAGTTGTTTGTGTCAAGAAGTAAAAGACGCAATTTGGATAAAAGAAGTAAATTGCAAGGCTTTGAACACTCTTTTTTAAAATGGAGAGTACAAATACCTTGCATATATGAGGAGAGATTAAGATACAACGAATCTTAGGAAATAAATTATTTCTATTTCAGTTTTTCTTTCAAAAACTGCCCCGTATAGCTTGCTCCGCAAGCGGCTACCTCTTCGGGAGTACCTACCGCTATTATATTTCCCCCTTTATCTCCGCCTTCTGGCCCGAGGTCAATCACATAATCGGCGCATTTGATAACGTCCATATTGTGCTCAATAATAACAATACTATGTCCCCGACGGATAAGTGCATCGAAAGCATCCAACAATTTACGAATATCATGGAAGTGCAATCCCGTAGTCGGTTCGTCGAAGATAAACATAGTCGGGTCTGCTTTCTCCTGGCTTAGGTAGAATGCCAGTTTCACACGCTGGTTCTCACCACCGGAAAGGGTGGAAGAGGATTGTCCCAGTTTGATGTATCCTAATCCTACGTCCTGTAAGGGAAGCAGCTTCTTTACAATTTTCTTCTGTCCATGTTCATTGAAGAATTCAACAGCTTGGTTCACGGTCATTTCCAGTACATCATAGATGCTTTTATCGTGGAATTTCACTTCCAGCGTGTCGGATTTGAAGCGTTTTCCGTGACAGGATTCACATTCGAGCACTAAGTCTGCCATGAACTGCATTTCTACCGTGATGGTTCCGTCGCCCTTGCACTCTTCGCAACGTCCGCCTTCGCTGTTGAAACTGAAGAATCCGGCTGTGTAACCCATTTGTTTAGCTAAAGGTTGCTCAGACCATAATTTGCGGATTTCGTCATACGCTTTGATATAAGTTACCGGATTGGAGCGCGATGATTTGCCAATCGGATTCTGGTCTACAAATTCCACATTCCGCAGGTCGCGCAGACTGCCGTCGATAGAAGAGAACTCTCCCGGTCGGTCACTACATTCGTCCAATTCACGTTTCAGTGCCCGGAAGAAAATGTCCCTTACTAACGTACTTTTTCCGGAACCGGAAACTCCGGTAACGACCGTCATTACGTTGAGCGGAAAACGGGCATCTACTCCTTTCAGATTATTCTCGCGTGCCCCTTTCAATTCTATATAGTTATTCCACGGACGGCGATGTTCGGGAACAGGAATTTCTTCTTCTCCCAGAAGATAACGCACTGTGTGGCTATTACTTCCCTTTTTCAAGTCTTTCATGTCGCCCTGATAAACGACTTCTCCGCCCAAGCGTCCGGCATTGGGCCCTATGTCGATGATATAATCTGCGGCACGGATGATTTCTTCGTCATGTTCCACGACCACTACCGTGTTGCCTAACTGTTGCAGTTGGCGTAATACATAAATCAATCGGTCTGTATCACGGCTGTGAAGCCCGATACTTGGCTCGTCAAGAATATAAAGACTGCCTACAAGGCTGCTGCCTAGTGATGTTGCCAGATTGATACGCTGGCTTTCTCCACCGGACAGGGAATTACTGAGACGGTTCAAGGTCAGGTATCCCAAACCTACGTCAATCAGAAAGTGGATACGGTTATTGATTTCAATCAAGATACGGCGGGCTACATCGCTGTCGTGCTCGTTGAGTTCCAGTCCGTCAAAGAACTGCTTTAATTCTGTGATAGGTAAATCTACCAGTTCGGAGATATTCTTTCCGCCTACCCGTACATATCCGGCTTCCGGTTTCAGGCGTGTGCCGTGACATTTCGGACAAAGCGTCTTTCCCCGGTAACGGGCGAGCATCACACGATACTGGATTTTATATTGATTCTCTTCCAGCATCTTGAAGAAATCGTTGATGCCGTGGAAGTATTCGTTGCCTTCCCAAAGTAGTCGGCGTTGTGCATCCGTCAACTCATAATAAGGAGTGAATATCGGGAAATCAAACTTGTCCGCGTTGTGGATCAATTCTTCTTTCCATTCTCCCATCTTCTCGCCACGCCAGCATACAATAGCCCCTTCATAAACTGATAAAGAACGGTTCGGCACAACCAGATGTTCGTCTATGCCGATAACCTTACCGAAGCCTTCGCAGCTAGGACAGGCACCGATAGGAGAGTTGAACGAGAACATCTGGTCGTTCGGTTCTTCAAAGACGATGCCATCCGCTTCGAATTTCGTGCTGAAAGTGTGTAGCTTCGTTGTTCCGTCCGAAAGATAGAAACGCAACATACAGGTTCCGTCACCTTCATACATGGCTGTTTCGGCAGAGTCGGTCAACCGGCTCATGGCATCCTTGGTGTTGGCTACCGCCATACGGTCTACCAGCAGATAGACTTCATCACCTGCCACGAGCGTATATTCATCTATACGTTTCATTTCACCGTTCACTTCGATACGGTTGAAACCCTGTTTCAAGTCTATTTCCAACTGTTGTTGCAGGGTGCGGTCTTCACGCAGGCGGATCGGTGTCAGCACCGTATATCTTGTACCTTCCGGATACGAGAGCATACAGTTGACAATATCTTCCGTCGAATGTTTTTTTACTTCCTGTCCGCTGACGGGGCTGTATGTTTTCCCCACGCGGGAATAAAGCAGGCGGAGATATTCGTAAATCTCGGTCGAAGTCCCCACCGTAGAACGCGGATTGCGGCTATTCACTTTCTGTTCGATGGCAATGGCGGGTGGAATGCCTTTGATAAAGTCACATTCCGGCTTGCTCATTCGTCCCAGAAACTGGCGCGCATAGCTGCTCAAACTTTCTACATAGCGGCGTTGTCCCTCTGCATAGAGGGTATCAAAAGCGAGGGAAGATTTGCCGGAACCCGATAATCCGGTGATTACAACAAGTTTGTTGCGTGGTATATCTACATCGATGTTTTTTAGGTTGTTTACTCGTGCACCTTTTATCGAAATATAGTTATTTTCTGACATAAAATACTCCTTGTTTTATGGTAGTCGGCAAAGTTAGCGAATTTATCGGGAGTTTGTATTATCTTTGCGTCACATTATTACGATTTAAGAATATTATGAAGCTGAAAAACTATCTTTTACTTTTAGCTCTTCTTCTTGCGGTAGGAGTGAGGGCGCAGGTGCCAACCGGCAATAAATATCCCAAACGTGAATTTCGTGCAGCATGGATACAGGCTGTCAACGGGCAGTTCCGCGGTATTCCTACCGAACGGCTGAAACAGACGTTGATTAGCCAGTTGAACTCTCTTCAGGGAGCCGGCATTAATGCGATTATCTTCCAGGTACGTCCCGAAGCGGATGCACTGTACGCTTCACAACATGAACCCTGGAGTCGCTTCCTGACCGGTACGCAAGGGCAGATCCCTTCTCCTATGTGGGATCCGATGCAGTTTATGATTGAAGAGTGCCAAAAAAGAAATATGGAGTTTCATGCCTGGATTAATCCTTATCGTGTGAAGACTTCGTTGAAGAATCAGTTGGCTCCGGAACATATTTACCATCAGCATCCTGAATGGTTCGTTACTTATGGCGATCAGGTATATTTCGACCCGGCACTTCCTGAAAGCCGGGAATATATTTGTAAAATTGTGACTGATATCGTGTCCCGTTATGATGTGGATGCGATTCATATGGATGATTATTTCTATCCTTATCCTGTGAAAGGACTGGATTTCCCGGATGATGCGAGCTTTGCCCGTTATGGCGGTGGCTTTACGAATAAGGCGGACTGGCGTCGTAGTAATGTCAATGTGTTGATAAAGAAGCTTCACGAGACTATCCGTGGAATAAAGCCGTGGGTGAAGTTCGGTATCAGCCCGTTTGGTATTTATCGTAATCAGAAGAGCGATCCGTTGGGAAGTAATACGAATGGTTTGCAGAATT
The DNA here is from genome assembly GCF_012113595.1 of Bacteroides faecium. NCBI lineage: Bacteria > Pseudomonadati > Bacteroidota > Bacteroidia > Bacteroidales > Bacteroidaceae > Bacteroides > Bacteroides faecium. Next base: position 6,197,241 of record NZ_CP050831.1, on the reverse strand, counting down.
ACGATGACTTGTATGCCGATGTCCTGCTTTGGGCACGTGAAGGATGGATTGACTATAATATTCCGCAGATATATTGGGAAATCGGTCATAAGGCAGCCGATTATGAGACATTGGTGAAATGGTGGGCTACCCACTCGGAAAACCGTCCGTTGTTTATCGGCCAGTCTGTGCCGAACACTATTCAGCATGCCGATCCGCAGAATCCTTCCATCAATCAGCTTCCACGGAAGATGGCCTTGCAGCGTGCTTATCAGACGATTGGCGGTAGTTGCCAATGGTATGCGTCGGCAGTTGTCGAAAATCAGGGAAGATACCGTGACGCTTTAGTTAGCGAATATCATAAATATCCCGCTTTGATTCCTGTTTTTGACTTTATGGATGACAAGGCTCCGGGCAAAGTGCGCAAGATGAAAAAGGTATGGACGGAAGATGGTTATGTGCTTTTCTGGACTGCCCCGAAGGCGGAAACGGAAATGGATAAAGCGGTTCAATATGTAGTTTACCGCTTTAGCGGAAAAGAAAAGGTGAATCTCGACGATCCTTCACATATTGTAGATATCACCCGCAATTCTTTTTACAAGCTCCCATACGAAACAGGAAAAACAAAACACCGCTATGTAGTAACGGCTTTGGACCGTCTTCATAATGAATCGAAGTCTGTAAGTAAGAAAGTGAAATTATAGCGTAAATAAAGAACTATAGATAAAGGATGAAGATTTTTGCTGCATGGCACATCTTCATCCTTTATTTTTTTAATAGAGCAGCAATCCTGCAATGCCGCAGGCGATAATCATCAGAATCGGGTTTGCTTTATATTTTCTCGTTCCGATAAAAGCAATCAGGAATATAATGACGCTGATAACAAATGAATAAGTATCTTCCGTAGGCGAACCGAAATTCTCTACATTCATTAATACCAGTGCGGCAGAAGCCAGCAGTCCTACGACTGCTGGTCGTAACCCGCTGAAGATAGATTCTACTACCGGATGTTTCTGATATTTCAGAAAGAATTTGCTGATAGTCAGCATTAAGATAAAAGAGGGGAGAACTACTGCGAAAGTAGCAATGATGGATCCCCAAACACTGCCTGTCGAAGTAAATCCTACATAAGTTGCCGCATTGATACCTATCGGTCCCGGTGTCATCTGGCTGATTGCGACAATATCCGTGAACTCCTGCGAACTTACCCATCCATAGCGGGTCACCACCTCGCCTTGAATCATGGAAAGCATGGCATAACCGCCACCGAAGCCGAAAAGCCCAATCTTGAAAAATGTATAGAATAACTGTAGGTAAATCATATGATTAATAATTTATATAATAATTTTAAGCACGGATTACACGGATTTCACGGTTTTTAGAATTATGAATCTGTAAAACAACAGCATTAATCCGTGTAACCCGTGCCTTCTCAACTCTCAATTCTCAACTTCTTTAATTTTCCCCATAAGAACCCGCCTACACCCGCAGCAATGATAATCCAAATCGGTGAGAAGCCCAGCAGCCAAATTAGCAGTGCTGAAACAACAGGAATCCACAAGTTATAGCGGTTGATTTTCGCCGACCGTCCCATTGTAAAAGTCGGTGCAGCGATGAGTGCCACTACTGCCGGGCGAATCCCTTTGAAGATACGCTCCACTATCGGATTATCCTTAAAGCTATGGAAGAACAGAGCGATAGCCAATATAATAATGAAAGACGGCAGAATTGTTCCCAATGCCGTGATGATGCTTCCCCGGATGCCGCGCAACTTATATCCAATAAAGATGGAAATATTAACAGCCAGTATGCCGGGAGCAGATTGGGAGATAGCCAGCAAGTCGATAAAGTCTTCTTGTGCTATCCATTTCCGCTTGGTCACAATTTCGTTTTCGATTAGCGGCACCATTGCATACCCGCCGCCAATGGTAAAGGCGCCTATTTTAAAAAAGATTCCAAATGCTTCGAGATAAATGTTCATTCTTCTTTTTCTCCTTCTTCCTTATTTACTGCTTTTTTCTCTTTGAAGTATTGACTGGGACTTACGTTGTAATGCTTCTTAAATACTTCGCGGAAGTATTTGGCATCACTGAACCCTGTCATCTCCGCTATTTCTGTTATGCTATGTGCGTCTTCTTTCAGCAACTGTATGGCACGTTTCAGGCGAATCAGCCGGATATAATCTCCCGGTGCCTGGTCGGTCAGTGCTCTTAGTTTGTTGTAGAAACTGGTGCGGCTCATGCCCATCAGACTGCAGAGCACGTCTACTGTGAGAGCCGGATTATCTATGTTATCTTCCACGTTCTTCTTCACGCTTGCGATAAATTTCCAGTCAATATCCTGTGAGCAGTTAATACAATCTTCATCGTTCTCTTCGTCTTCCAAGTCCAGACTCGCATACTTGCTGCGCAGGAGCGCGCGGTTAGCCAGCAGATTGGAGATATTTGCTTTTAAGATACCGATGTTGAACGGTTTCACCACATACTCGTCCGCGCCGGTGTTCAGTCCCGAGAGAATATCTTTCTCGTTGTTGAGGGCTGTCAACAGGATAACAGGGATATGTGATGTTTCGATATTGTTCTTGATAACCTTGCATAATTCGTCCCCTCGCATTTCCGGCATCATAATGTCGGAGATAACCAATTCCGGTTTGTATTCGGGAATAATAGTCAATGCTTCCTTTCCGTTGGAACAAACCTGGATGGTATAGTCTCCGGATAATGTCTGCGACAAGTAATTACGCAACTCGTCATTATCTTCCACGATTAGGATTCGCTGGTGTTCTGCATTTTCTTTCTTTTGTGCAGTTTCGTAAATCTCAGGTGATGGAGCCGCGTCATCGTTGAGGCTTTTGATTTCCTGGCGTTGCTTGCTTGGAGCCGCCAAATGCGCTTTCCGATAAAGCTTGCTGTCTTTTGGGAAAGTGATTTTAATCACTGAACCCTGATTCTCCACGCTCGACAGATTAATCTTTCCTTTGTGCAACCGGACTAATTTCCATACGAGCATCAGTCCGATACCGCTGCCGGTCACTTTGGAATTGATAGCGTTGCTGCCGCGGAAATGAAGTTTGAACAGCTTGTTTTGTTCACTGGCCGGAATACCGATACCTGTATCTCTCACTTCCACGCTCCATGAATCGGATGTTTCCGAAACGAAAATCTGTACGTTCCCATTTTCCGGTGTATATTTCAACGCATTTGAAATGATGTTCTTGAAGATAGACTCCATCTTCTCCTTGTCAAACCACACATTCATGTACCTGAAATTACTTTCATAGGTGAAGTTGATGTGTTTGATATTGGCATACTGCTGGAATGCGTTGAATATTTCATTCATAAACGTGTTGAGTTCATGTTCCGAAATGTATAGTTCGGAAGAATATACGTCCGCCCGTTCAAAGTTGATAAGATTGGTCGTGAGGCGTAGCAGGGCATTCACGTTGCGTAAAGCCGTATTCATATTCGAAATGCCTTCTTTGCTTAACGCTTCTTTTTCACGAAGCTCTTCCAAAGGCGCTTTGATTAACGTCAATGGAGTACGGATGTCATGTGCGGTATTGATAAAGAAGTGTATTTTCTCATCGGAGACTTTACGCTGTTTTCTTAAAATAAGAATACGCAGCAGAATGGCGGCAATGAGGACAATTATGCCTGCATATAATAGCATCGCCCAGAATGTCAGCCAGAAGGGCTGGGCAATGATAATATCCAGACTTCTCTCTTCAAGTACGACCCGTTTGTCTTCGTTAGAGATTGCACGCACTTTCAGCGTGTATGTGCCCGGTGCAAGATTAGTGTAGCGGATTGTATTTTCGCTGCTGGGCTTACTCCATTCTTTGTAGAACCCTTCCAGTTTCCAGGAATAAATAACGTTGGAAGGATAATCGTAGTTGATGGAAGAAACCTGCAAGGAGAAAATATTCTGATTGTATTCCAATTCCAATACTTTGGTATCGTTGATGCTTTCTTTCAGTGGCGAACTCTTGTCGCCCGGATAAATGGTCTGATAGAAAAGTTTGAAATCACTGAAAATCATCTTGGACGAATAGCTTCTGGGCAGCTTCATATCTTTATGAAACTCGATTGCCCCGTCGGAACTGCCGAAGACAAAGTTATTGTTTCTGCGTAATACGCCCGACAGCGCATTGAAGTGTGTAGTCATCAATCCCATATCTTCCGTCCAGTTATGGAATTTCTTTTCTTGCGGATAGAAACTCGTTAATCCGCTTTCCGTGCCCATCAGTATTTCTTTATCCTCATCCGATAATATGGTATAGATATTATTGGATATCAAAGCACAGTTCTCCGAATAGTAATGAGTGAACAGCTTTTTATTAAAATCGTAGATTAAGAGCCCCGACCCACTTGTACCTATATATAATGAACCGTTCTTTGCTTGATACAGAGAGTAGATATAGGTTGATTCTACCGGCAGCTTGATGCGTTCCCATTTTCCGGATTCTTTGTCCAGCAGGTATAACCCCGTGGCACTGCCTATCCACATGCTTTTATCATCTTTCTCGACAATGGCGGTAATGGAATTCAAACCGGGGTAAAACCGTACGTCCTGTGTTTGCAGGCGGATACGTTTGAGGTTGTAAAATCCACCGGACCATATGTATCCTTGTGAATCCATGCGGATATCCCGTATATACTTGTCCGGGCGCATGCTGGTTTGAGTATATAACGGCGGCATGAAATAGCTGACTGTGAATGACTTTTTGTCTATCTGGTAAGCGCCGGAAGAATAACCGCCTGCCCAAATCGTTCCGGGAGCCACCTCGCAAAGAGTGAGGAATATATGGCTCTTGTTTTTTTGCGACTTCTCGAATGAACTGAGTACCGAACGCCACTGTCCGGTCTTTGAATTGAAGAAACTGATGCCATTGTTCGTGGCAAACCATAAATCTCCGTCGCTGTCTTCAATGATTGCATTCACTTGGTCGTTGATTAAGGACTGCTTGTTGCCTATGGAGTGCTTTATCCACTTATAGCTGGAGTAGCGGTTGTTCTGCACAGTTACTCCGATGGGGTAATTTGCCAGCCAAATCCGTTCTTCATCATCCACATAAATGTCATTGATACTGTTACCGTTCATGCCATTATTGCTGTTGTAGTCTGTGATGATAAAAGGCTCCAACTGGTAAGTTTCGGCATTCATCTTGTGTACGCCGCCGCCATCCGTAGCTATCAGCAATTCTTTGTCGTTCAGTGGCTTGATTTTGTTGATAGTGATATCCATCAAGTTGTTTTCCGGCTGTACGACAGACTTGATGCTCATGTCGTAGACAAAGATACCCCGCAGGAAGGTCCCGATGAATAGCTTGCCTATCTTTCTGTCGAAATGCAAATCGCTGACCTGAAACTTCACATTCTCCATCTTGTCGCAATTGATAAGTTCCAGGGTGTCATTTTTCAGCTCGGCATAGTGTATCCCCATTTCCGTGCCAATAAAGTAATGTGATTCATCTATCTGCTCAATGTCAGTGATTTCTTCTTTTATTTCATTCTTGATAGGACATACTTGGGAAGTTGCCGTGTTATAAAGGAAGATGGTTTCTTCATTGCATAGCCATATGTGATTGTTTTGGTCCAGCCATGCAAAGCTGACCGGAGCAGGCAGGTCGCGAAAGTTCTCTATCGGTAACTTGTAGACAAGTTCGAAACGGTCATGCACCTGGTCATACCGGAACACCTTGCCTTTCTTGCCGATTTCCCACAGGACTCCATTCCGGTCGATGTACAGCCAGTTGAGGTTTAATAGAGAGTTCACTTCTGTGTCACCATCCATTAACTTATATCGCTTGAAATCTTTTCCGTTGTATCTATCAATACCTTCGTGCGTGAGGAACCACATATAGCCGGTTCTATCTTTTTGAATACAATAAACTCGCCTGTTGCTCAACCCATCTTCCACTCCTAGATATTGATACGTCTGAGCGACACAGGTTAAAGGAAACAATAATAATAGAAAAATCCACTTTTTCATACAAATAGGACTTTTAAGGGTTATTGAATCTTATTTTAGAGGGGGAAAGTTTGACAAAATTAAGAAGAATTTTCGATACTGCAAAATTTTAAGGTAAGATTAGATAGCTCTTGAAATAAAGCGAATCAGGTATTTTATCGCTATTTGTATATGCTGTTTATTTATGGAATGTTTAGTTGCAAAAAAGGGAATTGCGGTAGCAAAAAAGTGAAAAAGAAAAAGCTGGTATTTCAAAAAAATACCAGCTCTTCTTAAATAAAATATAAAAGAGTGTCTTTATTTCACTTTTTCTTCAACCCATTTGCGGGCATTGACAAATGCTTCGATCCACGGAGTTACCTGATCGCTGTTCTTGCGGTCTGCCGGGTAACAACCGTTCTGCCATGGGAAGATGGAGCGTTCCAAGTGAGGCATGATAGCCAGGTGGCGTCCGTCTGTGCTAGCCAGTGCTGCGATGGAATAATCGGAACCGTTCGGGTTAGCAGGATATTCATCATAGCTGTACTTCGCTACTACATTATATTTGTCTTCGTCATATGGCAAAGAGAACTTTCCTTCTCCATGAGCAACCCAGATACCCAGTTTGCTGCCGCTCAAAGAACCGAACATAACGCTGCGGTTTGTCGGGATTGTCAGGCCGAGGAAGCGTGATTCGAACTTATGCGAATCATTGTGCAACATCTTACCCTGCTTCTTCAGTTCCGGGTTGATAAGGTTGAGTTCCATCATCAACTGGCAACCGTTGCAGACACCTAATGAAAGCGTGTCTTCACGGGCATAATATTTATCCAACGCTTCTTTTGCTTTCGGGTTGAACAGGAAGGCACCTGCCCATCCTTTGGCGGAACCCAGTACGTCGGAGTTGGAGAAACCACCGCAGTAAACGATCATGTTCACATCTTCCAGTGTTTCACGTCCGCTGATAAGGTCAGTCATCGTGACGTCTTTTACGTCAAAGCCTGCCAGGTAGAGTGAGTAAGCCATTTCACGCTCGCCGTTTGTACCTTTTTCACGGATGATGGCCGCACGGATACCGCTAGGAGTGCGACGGTCGGGAGTGATACCATATTGAGAGAGCTTCCCTTTGAATTCAGGCATGAACGCAAATTCTACGGGTTGCATCTTATAGTTTTCGAAACGTTTCTTTGCGCAGCCGTTCATAGACTGTTTGCGGTCGAGCAGGTAAGAAGAAGAATACCATACATCACGCATATAGTCAATACCGAACTGGTAAGTAGCGTCGTTCTTAGATACCAGGATATGGCGTTCGTCAGTCGGTTTACCCAACTTCAGGTAGCCTACACCGGCATCTTCCAGAATCTTTTTCACTTCATCTTTATGCTTGTCGCTGATTTGGATAACGATACCCGGATTTTCTGCAAACAGAATCTTGATGATATCCTGTTCTTTCATCTTGTCAAGACTGATTTCCATACCGCCTTCTACATTAGAGAAGCACATTTCGAGCAATGTAGTGATTAAACCACCGGCAGAAATATCGTGTCCTGCAAGAATCAGTCCTTTGTTTACGAGCTCCTGTACGGCAAGGAAAGCATCACGGAAGTATTCGGCATCTTGTACGCAAGGCACATCGTCGCCTACTTTACCCAGAGATTGCGCGAAAGCGGAACCGCCGAGTTTCAGTTCGTCAAAGCTGAAGTCGATATGATAAAGAGTTGTCTTTTCGTTGTTCACCAATACCGGAGATACTACCTTCTTCACGTCAGAAACTTCACCGCCGGCAGAAACAATCACAGTTCCCGGAGAAACCACCTTTTCACCGTTCGGGTACTTCTGAGTCATTGACAAAGAGTCTTTTCCGGTAGGAACGTTGATTTGCAAAGCGCAGCAGAAGTCGCTCAATGCTTTAACGGCTGTGTAAAGGCGGGCGTCTTCACCTTCCTGAGAGCGGCAAGGCCACATCCAGTTGGCAGACAAAGAGATGCTGTCCATACCTTCTGCCATCGGAGCCCAAACGAGGTTGGTCAATGCTTCGGATACGGAAAGGATAGAACCGGCAGCCGGATCCGCCAATGCCGCTTGCGGAGCATGTCCGATAGAAGTGGCGATACCTTTCTCGCCACGGTAGTCGAGCGCAACGACGCCACAATCGCTCAACGGCAACTGAAGTTCACCCTGGCATTGCTGACGGGCTACTTTACCTGTCACGGAGCGGTCTACCTTATTTGTCAACCAATCCTTGCAGGCTACTGCTTCGAGCTGTAATACATTGGTCAGATATTCATGGAGTTTCGACAATTCGTATTTCGGCATTTCGTAATGACGCTCTACGGTTTTATCTATCATATAAGTCTTGGGAGAAGAACCGAACATCTGTTCTACGGCAAGGTCGAACGGACGTACACCGTCTGCCTGCTGGAAAGCGAAGCGATGGTCGCCGGTTGTTTCACCGACTACGTACATCGGAGCGCGTTCGCGTTCGGCAATCTTACGTACATGTTCGATAGCTTCTTCTTTAATCAGCAGACCCATACGTTCCTGGCTCTCGTTGGCAATGATTTCTTTTGCAGACAAGGTCTTGTCACCGATAGGTAACTTGCTCATGTCAATCAAACCGCCACATTCTTCCACCAACTCGGAAAGACAGTTTACGTGTCCTGCCGAACCGTGGTCGTGGATGGAAACAACGGGATTCACCTCTTCTTCGCAAAGAGCGCGTACTACGTTGTTGGCACGTTTCTGCATTTCTGCGTTGGCACGCTGAACGGCATTCAGTTCGATTCCGCTGCTGTAACGACCTGTATCTACGGAAGATACGGAACCGCCGCCAAGTCCGATGCGGTAGTTGTCACCACCGATTACTACCACTTTGTTTCCCGGTTCGGGAGCACCCTTCAGGCAGTCACGTTGTGTGCCGTAACCTACACCGCCGGCAAGCATGATTACTTTATCGTAACCATATACTTCTTTGTTCTCCGTATGTTCGAAAGTCAGTACGGAACCGCAGATCAGCGGTTGACCGAATTTATTTCCGAAGTCGGAAGCACCGTTGGATGCCTTGATAAGAATCTGTTCGGGAGTCTGATACAGCCATTGGCGTACCGGAAGAATATCTTCCCATTCGCGTCCTTCGTCCGTGCGGGGATAAGAAGTCATGTAAACGGCAGTACCTGCTATCGGCAATGAACCTTTACCACCACCCATACGGTCGCGGATCTCACCGCCTGTACCGGTAGAAGCACCGTTGAACGGTTCTACGGTAGTCGGGAAGTTATGTGTTTCCGCTTTCAGCGAGATAACGCTCTTGATGTCTTTCACCTGGAAGTAATCAGGCTTGGAGTGGTCTGCCGGAGCAAACTGTTCCACAACCGGACCTTCTGCGAAGGCTACATTATCTTTATAAGCAGAGATGATTTTATTAGGATTTTCCTGTGTCGTCTTTTTAATCATCTGGAACAGCGAGGACTCCTGCTCTACGCCGTCGATGACAAACGTTCCGCCGAAGATTTTGTGGCGGCAGTGTTCGGAGTTAATTTGTGCAAAACCGAAAACTTCGGAGTCGGTCAGTTTACGTCCGAGGTCATTTTCCACTTTCTTCAGATAGTCCATTTCTTCTTTAGAAAGTGCCAGACCTTCTTTTTCGTTGTACACTTCGAGGTCTTCGATGTAGATGATCGGTTCCGGCTGGCGGTTTGTCGTGAATACGTTCTGGTCGAGTCCTTTGTACATGCGTTGCAGCATTGGGTCGCGGTCGGCGTTTTCGTCCTTAACGGGGAAGTACTCCTCGATGCGGCTGATGCCTTCAAGTCCCATGTTTTGGGTGATTTCTACTGCGTTTGTACTCCAGGGAGTGATCATCTCGCGGCGCGGACCAACGAAACAGCCTTTCAGGTTTTCTTCACTTTCCATCACGGCTTCGCCAAAAAGCCAGCAGAGTTTATTACTTTCGTCAGGGGTGAGCTGATGGTTGCTCTCTACGGCAATCACGCTCTTGGAAGGGGTTCTGAAAAAAAGAATCATGTTGTATATTTACGATTTTACGATTTACGATTTTACGATTGAAGTCTCTGCAGGAGAAACTCTTCTCTTTTTCTGTGGCGCAAAGATAAGCAATTTCATTGGTGGTAGGAAAAAAATGGAGAATAAATTCCTATACCTTATTTAATATGTTTATTTTCGATGTACGTTTTGCTTATTATGGCTATATATAGTGATTCTTGTGTGGAAAAAACGTTAATATACTATCCCCATATCACAAAAAAGTGCGATATTTGCGGAATGATTCAGATAGAGACAATATTCGATATATTAGTTAAAGGCTTTATTATTGGCGTTGTTGTGTCCGCACCTCTCGGTCCGGTGGGTGTATTATGCATCCAAAGGACTTTGAATAAGGGGCGTTGGTACGGATTTGTGACAGGCCTGGGAGCCTCTTTGAGCGATATAGCTTACGCTCTGCTGACCGGTTACGGCATGAGTTTTGTATCAGATTACATTAATAAAGGCAGTTTTTATCTGCAATTGCTGGGTAGTGTCATGTTACTTCTTTTCGGAATCTATACCTTTCGCAGTAATCCGGTGAACTCCATTCGTCCGGCTTCGTCCAATAAAGGGTCTTATTTCCATAATTTTATAACCGCATTTTTCGTCACTCTTTCCAATCCTTTAATCATATTCCTGTTTATCGGACTTTTTGCCCGTTTTGCCTTTGTGCAGCAGGGCGTTCTGGTCTTTGAAGAGATAACGGGATATTTTGCTATCGCTGCGGGAGCATTGACCTGGTGGCTCGGAATCACTTATTTTGTAAATAAGGTGCGTACCAAGTTCAATCTGCGTGGCATCTGGATACTGAACCGTGTCATTGGAAGTATTGTGATACTGGTATCCGTGGCAGGCTTGATTTATACTTTGTTGGGAGAGTCAATTTATTAAGAGGTAACTTATGAATCAGATAGCACAACAACTGAAGGAGCAGAATATTGCCGAATACCTTATATATATGTGGCAAGAGGAAGACTTGATTCGTGCCAATCATTGTGAACCGGAAGAGATGGAAGCCAATGTGATTTCCCGCTACCCGGAAGACCAGCGTCCTGCCATGCGAGAATGGTATGGAAACCTGATGACAATGATGGGCGAGGAAGGCGTACGTGAAACGGGACATTTGCAGATTAATAAGAATGTGATTATCAATCTGACCGAACTGCACAATGCGCTGGCTTCGTCTCCTAAGTTCCCTTTTTATAGTGCCGCCTATTTCAAGGCATTGCCGTTTATCGTGGAATTGCGGAATAAAAACGGCAAGAAAGACGAACCTGAACTGGAAACCTGTTTTGAAGCCTTATATGGAGTACTCCTGCTTCGGCTTCAGGGAAAAGCCATCAGCGAAGGAACGGCAAAGGCAATAGAAGCCATCACTAGCTTTCTGTCTATGTTGGCGAACTATTATGATAAAGACCGCAAAGGTGAATTAAAACTGGATGAATAAATGAGAATTTTGGTAACGGGTGCCAACGGTCAGCTTGGCAACGAAATGCAGGTGCTTGCAAAAGAGAACCCGCAACATACGTATTATTTCACAGATGTGCAGGAACTCGACATTTGTGATGAGCAAGCTGTATGGGCTTATATTGCCGAGAAGCGAATTGAATTGATCGTAAACTGCGCAGCTTATACGGCAGTGGACAAAGCGGAGGAGAATGCAGAACTGGCTTACAAATTAAATTGTGAAGCAGCGAAAACCTTGGCAACCGTTGCGCAATTTAATGGCGCGGCTATGATACAGGTTTCTACAGATTATGTGTTCGACGGCACCGCCCATACCCCTTACACCGAAGATTGTGACCCTTGTCCGGATTCTGTATATGGCACTACAAAACTGGAAGGAGAATATGATGTGATGAACCACTGCGAGAAAGCAGTCGTTATCCGCACCGCATGGCTCTATTCCACTTTCGGCAATAATTTTGTAAAGACGATGATTCGCTTGGGAAAAGAACGTGATAGTCTGGGAGTCGTTTTCGACCAGATAGGAACACCTACTTATGCCAACGACCTGGCACAAGCCATCTATACCATTATTAATAAAGGTATAGTTCGCGGTGTCTACCATTTCAGCAATGAAGGAGTCTGCTCCTGGTATGACTTTACGATAGCCATCCATCGCCTGGCAGGAATCACTTCATGCAAAGTAACCCCTTTGCATACGGCGGAATATCCGGCGAAGGCAAACCGTCCCGCCTATTCCGTACTTGATAAGACAAAGATAAAAACAACGTTCGGCATCGAGATTCCTCATTGGGAGGAAAGTCTTAAACGATGCATTGACACCTTATAATATATATGGCAGATAATACAGAAATTTTGAGACGGCGAACGTTCGCCATTATAGCGCATCCTGATGCCGGTAAAACATCCTTGACGGAAAAGCTATTGCTTTTCGGTGGTCAGATTCAGGTGGCAGGTGCGGTAAAAAGCAATAAGATTAAGAAAACGGCTACGTCCGACTGGATGGAGATTGAGAAACAGCGTGGTATCTCGGTGACGACTTCTGTGATGGAATTCGATTATCGCGACTACAAGATTAATATTCTCGATACTCCGGGTCACCAGGACTTTGCCGAAGATACATATCGTACATTGACAGCAGTAGACAGCGTTATCATCGTGGTGGATGGTGCGAAAGGTGTGGAAACACAGACACGTAAACTGATGGAAGTGTGTCGTATGCGCAAGACTCCGGTTATTATCTTCGTCAATAAGATGGACCGTGAAGGAAAAGACCCGTTCGATTTGCTGGACGAACTGGAAGAGGAACTGATGATTCAGGTTCGTCCTTTGTCCTGGCCGATTGAACAGGGAGCCCGTTTCAAGGGTGTATATAATATCTACGAACAGAAACTGGACTTGTATCAGCCGTCCAAACAGATGGTGACGGAAAAAGTGGCAGTCGATATTCATACGGATGAACTGGACGAGCAGATTGGAAAAACATTAGCAGACAAGTTGCGCGGTGATTTGGAACTGATTGAAGGGGTTTATCCTGAATTTGATGCTGAGACTTATCTGGAAGGTGACTGTGCTCCGGTATTCTTTGGCTCGGCTTTGAATAACTTCGGTGTTCAGGAATTGCTGAACTGTTTCGTAGAGATTGCTCCGAGCCCTCGCCCTGTACAGGCTGAAGAGCGTGAAGTAAAACCGGAAGAACCTAAATTCACCGGATTTATCTTTAAGATTACCGCCAATATCGACCCGAACCACCGCTCATGTGTGGCATTCTGCAAGATTTGTTCCGGCAAGTTTGTGCGTAACGCTCCATACCAACATGTGCGCCACGGAAAGACGATGCGCTTTTCGTCGCCAACACAGTTTATGGCGCAGCGCAAGACAACGATTGACGAAGCCTATGCCGGAGATATTATCGGTCTGCCGGATAACGGTACTTTCAAGATTGGCGATACGCTGACGGAAGGTGAAATGCTTCACTTCCGCGGATTGCCGAGTTTCTCGCCGGAGATGTTCAAGTATATCGAGAATGCAGACCCGATGAAGCAGAAACAATTGGCGAAAGGTATCGACCAGTTGATGGACGAAGGTGTGGCGCAGTTGTTTGTCAACCAGTTCAATGGCCGTAAGATTATCGGTACGGTAGGGCAGTTGCAGTTTGAGGTTATCCAGTATCGTTTGTTGAACGAGTACAATGCGTCTTGTCGCTGGGAGCCGGTAAGCCTTTATAAGGCTTGTTGGGTGGAGAGTGACGATCCTGCGGAACTGGAAGCCTTCAAGAAACGCAAATATCAGTATATGGCGAAGGATAGGGAAGGGCGCGATGTGTTCCTGGCGGATTCCAACTATGTACTCCAGATGGCTCAAATGGACTTTAAAAACATCAGATTCCACTTTACAAGTGAGTTTTAAGACATATTCGATGTATTTTAACTAAAAAATTAGGTAAAAAAAGGAAAAACATATCTCATATAAATGAGCGAAGAGAAATGAAGACACTATCCTGGGATAAGATTCAGCAAGGGGATGAAGAGGCATTCAGGCAGCTTTACGACCAGTATGCAGATTTGCTTTATGGGTATGGCATGAAGATAGCCGGTGATGACACCGTGGTGACAGAAGCGATACAGTCGTTGTTCGTTTACATCTTTGAGAAAAGGGAAACGTGTGCCGCTCCTCAATCCATACCTGCCTATCTATGTGTTTCGTTGAGGCACATGATAGTGAACGAGCTGAAGAGAGAGAATAGTGGAACATTCAAATCGCTGGATGAAGTAGACACCAATGAATATCGGTTTGATCTGGAGATAGACATAGAGACAGCTATTATCCGTTCGGAATTGGAAAAGGAACAGTTGGAGGCTTTGCAAAAAGAGTTGAATGGCTTGACAAAGCAGCAACGGGAAGTATTGTATCTGAAATACTATAAGAAGATGAGTCCGGAAGAGATTGCTCAGGTGATGGGACTCACTCCTCGTACGGTTTACAATACCACCCATATGGCTATAACCAGATTGAGAGAGCGTTTAGGTACATCTTTATTGTTAGCAGTGATGGCTAATTTATGGATCTTTAATTAAGGTGGGATATGGAAAATTGGACAGAATCTTTAGAAAAATACCTGGAAGAAGGCAAACTACCTCTGATTGGCGATAAGTTCTCTCGCAGGAAAGAAATCGGCGATAAGCTGAAGCTGCAGCGTGAAGAGAGCCATAAGATTGCCTTGAGCCGCAGGAGAAAACAAGGTGCCGGGCGAAGTATTCCTTTCTCTTGGGGAATAGCTGCCATGTTCTTGCTTCTTTTGGGAGTGGGCGGATATTATTTTTCGGAGAAGAAGATTGTAACGGAAGGTACGGCTATGGCATATGAATTGCCGGATGGCAGTAATGTGCAGATTATGGAGAATTCGAGCCTGACTTACAACCGAATAACCTGGCTTTGGGAACGCAAACTGCAATTGTTTGGTAAGGCTTCTTTTGAGGTGACCAAGGGCAAGACATTTACTGTAAATACCGAAGCCGGTGCTGTGACAGTGCTGGGAACAAAATTCCTGGTCGACCAGCAAGGAAAGAAAATGTTCGTGAACTGTGAAGAGGGTAGTGTCAAGGTAGAGACTGCCGTAGGCAAGCGGACATTAGTTGCCGGAGAAAGCGTGCGCTGTGATGAAAACAAGATTGTCCCTGTGCCGAAACCGGATGATCCGCAATTTCCGGAAGTCTTGGGGTATGAAGACGACCCATTGATTAATGTAGTAGCAGATATAGAACTTATATTTAAGGTCACGGTAGTAGGGCGTGAAAAGTGCGATGGACTTACCTATAACGGAACGGTCTTGACGAAAGACCTGAACGCCACCCTCGAAAATGTCTTCGGTTCGTGTGGAATCAGTTACGAACTTCACGGAAAAGAAATTATTTTAAAATAAAAAAAGCCCCTTCTAGGTATCCAGAAGGGGCTTTTTTATTTTTCTTCAAATTTTCTTCATTTTTTTTTGGTAAAAAACAAATGTTCTCTTCTCTTTCTAGTATAAGAGCTATTAATGATGTTTGAAAGAAACGATAGAGATTTAATTAGAAGAGTAAAATGTTGTAGAAGAAATTGATGTAGAAATATCCTCGTGATGAGGACTGAATTTTTAAGCTCAAAACAAACAATAGACAATTGGCAGGTGAATGGTTGTCGAAAATTAGAATAGGAAACGGCCCCCTCGTTGACAGTGGCGATTGCTCCTTAGGCTCGTTTCCCCTATCAAACAGACATAGTCGGCTAATAAAAGGGTTGACAACCGGACACTATACTGCTGTACTAATTTAAAGATGAACGCCGGGATGGCGCATGAGAGGTTTATAACGATGGTCGGCTCCTTTTGGCGGTTAATAGGTTAAGAAGGTATGAAGCCAAAATGAGAAGCCGAACCAGTTTTTATCATTGAGTATTTTTATTTAATAATTGTTTTATCAGAATGTGAGAGAAGGTTGAGGGGCCTTCTCTCACATTGTTTTTATACCTGTCTGTCAGCAAAGTAAATTACGGATTTATATTTTATATTCCTTTCTTAATTTATTTTATAGCAAATATTTGGTATTTTCGAACGCTTTTTAGACAAACAGCTTAAATTACTAATAATTTATTATATGGAAAATATCGAAACAGCGATCCTGCTGATGGTGGTCGGAATGGCTACCGTATTTGTTATTCTGCTGATTGTGATTTATTTAGGCAAGTTTTTGATCACGTTGGTCAATAAATATGCCCCCGAAGAAGTGGTTCCTGTGAAGCGGGAAACACAGAAAGGCCCTGCGCCTGTCCCCGGAAATATTCTGGCAGCTATTACAGCCGCTGTGAATGTGGTGACATTGGGCAAGGGTAAAGTCACTAAAGTAGAAAAATTATAAATCTATAAAAGTTATATCACTGAAAGACATGAAAAGAGAAGTAAAGTTTAGTTTGGTTTTCCGAGATATGTGGCAATCTGCCGGAAAATATGTACCTCGTGTAGATCAACTCGTAAAGGTAGCGCCTGCCATCATTGAAATGGGCTGTTTCGCCCGCGTAGAAACAAATGGCGGTGGTTTTGAACAGGTAAATTTATTGTTTGGCGAAAATCCGAATAAGGCTGTACGTGAATGGACAAAGCCCTTCCACGAAGCAGGTATTCAAACCCATATGCTTGACCGCGCACTGAACGGACTCCGCATGAGTCCTGTTCCGGCAGATGTCCGCAGATTGTTCTATAAAGTAAAGAAAGTCCAGGGAACGGACATTACCCGTACATTTTGTGGATTGAACGATGTACGCAATATTGCTCCTTCCATTACCTATGCAAAAGAGGCCGGCATGATTTCACAGTGCTCGCTTTGTATCACTCACTCGCCCATCCATACGGTAGAATACTACACCAATATGGCGTTGGAACTTATCAAACTGGGAGCGGACGAGATTTGTATCAAGGATATGGCAGGTATCGGCCGTCCTGTTTCATTAGGAAAAATCGTAGCCAATATCAAGGCTGCGCATCCCGAAATACCTGTTCAGTATCATAGTCATGCAGGTCCGGGATTCAATATGGCAAGCATCCTCGAAGTGTGCGACGCCGGTTGCGACTATATCGACGTAGGTATGGAACCTCTTTCATGGGGTACAGGTCATGCTGACTTGCTGAGTGTACAGGCAATGCTGAAAGATGCCGGATACCAGGTTCCCGAAATCAATATGGAAGCTTATATGAAGGTACGTGGTATGATTCAGGAATTTATGGATGACTTCCTGGGATTGTACATCAGCCCGAAAAACCGCCTGATGAACTCCTTGCTGATTGCTCCCGGACTGCCCGGCGGTATGATGGGTAGTTTGATGGCAGACCTGGAATCCAATCTGGAATCTATTAATAAATACAAGGCGAAACATAACCTGCCGTTTATGACGCAGGATCAGCTTCTTATCAAACTGTTTGATGAAGTGGCTTATGTATGGCCGCGTGTGGGTTATCCACCATTGGTGACTCCGTTCAGCCAATATGTGAAAAACCTTGCCATGATGAACGTGATGGCAATGGAGAAAGGCAAAGACCGTTGGGGTATGATTGCCGACGATATTTGGGATATGATTCTGGGTAAAGCCGGACGTTTGCCGGGCGAGCTTGCTCCTGAAATCATCGAAAAGGCGGAACGCGAAGGCCGCAAATTCTTCGAAGGAAATCCGCAGGATAATTATCCTGATAATCTCGACAAGTATCGCAAACTGATGAAGGAGAACAAATGGGAAACCGGACAAGACGATGAAGAACTCTTCGAATATGCTATGCATCCGGCACAGTATGAAGCCTACAAGAGTGGCAAGGCGAAAGAAGACTTCCTGGAAGATGTCGCCAAGCGCCGTGCTGAAAAAGACAAGTCGCCCGAAGAAGATGCAAAACCAAAGACACTGACCGTACAGGTAGACGGACAGGCTTATCGCGTGACCGTTGCTTATGGTGACGCTGAACTTCCTGCTGCGCCCGCTGCCGCTGCTCCGGTAGGAGAGGGCAAGGATGTGCTTTCTCCATTGGAAGGTAAATTCTTCCTGGTGAAGAATGCGCAGGAAACTGCTTTGCAGGTAGGTGATACTGTGAAGGAAGGCGACGTGCTCGGTTATGTAGAAGCAATGAAGACTTACAATGCTATCCGTGCAGAGTTTGGCGGTACGGTGACTGTCATTTGCGTTAACCCGGGAGATGCTGTTTCAGAAGATGATGTATTAATGAAGATAGGATAATGAACGAGATATTTGAGAATTTGTACGACATGACTGCGTTCAGCAATATCATTGCCGAACCGCAGTTCCTGATAATGTATGCCATCGCGTTCGTTCTGCTCTATTTGGGTATCAAGAAACAGTACGAACCGTTGCTGCTTGTACCCATCGCCTTCGGTGTGCTGCTTGCCAACTTCCCCGGTGGAGATATGGGGGTGATTCAGGCCGACGAGAATGGTATGATAATGATAAACGGAGTAATGAAGAACATTTGGGAAATGCCTTTGCATGACATTGCGCATGAACTGGGAATAATGAACTTCATTTACTATATGTTGATTAAGACAGGTTTCCTGCCACCGATTATCTTTATGGGTGTCGGTGCATTGACGGACTTCGGGCCGATGCTGCGCAACCTGCATCTTTCTATTTTCGGTGCTGCTGCACAGCTTGGTATCTTTACTGTGTTGCTGGTGGCTATCCTGATGGGTTTCACTCCTCAAGAGGCTGCTTCCCTGGGTATTATCGGTGGTGCGGACGGTCCTACGGCTATCTTTACAACCATTAAGCTCGCTCCGCATCTGCTGGGTCCGATTGCCATTGCCGCTTATTCTTATATGGCATTGGTGCCGGTCATCATTCCGCTGGTAGTAAAATTGCTTTGTTCAAAGAAAGAATTAAGTATCAACATGAAAGAGCAGGAAAAGAAATATCCTTCAAAGACAGAAATCAAGAATCTGCGTGTATTGAAGATTATCTTTCCGATTGTGGTAACTACGGTTGTTGCTCTCTTCGTGCCCAGTGCAGTGCCTTTGATTGGTATGTTGATGTTTGGTAACTTGGTGAAAGAAATCGGAACCAATACATTCCGTTTGTATGATGCTGCTTCTAACAGTATCATGAATGCAGCCACTATTTTCCTCGGCTTATCCGTAGGAGCAACGATGACTGCTGAAGCGTTCCTGAACTGGACGACAATCGGTATCGTTGTCGGTGGATTCCTTGCATTCGCACTGTCCATTACCGGTGGTATATTCTTAGTGAAACTATTTAATCTCTTTTCCAAGAAGAAAATCAATCCGCTTATCGGCGCAACCGGACTTAGTGCCGTTCCGATGGCGAGTCGTGTTGCCAACGAGATTGCTTTGAAATATGACCCGAAGAATCATGTATTGCAATATTGCATGGCTAGTAACATCTCCGGTGTGATCGGTTCTGCCGTAGCAGCGGGTGTGTTGATTTCCTTCCTTGCGTAAGTGAAGAACAACTGACTTTAGAAATAAAAACCGGAGAAATGAGCATTTTGACTCATTCTCCGGTTTTCTTTATATATAGATTTTGAGAATTGGGTTTTCCTTATTCACTGATAACTTTCCTGTATTCCGCTATCGCCATCTTTTGTGCCAGATAAGCATTAATCAGATTAGTATGAGCCTGTGTCCATGATAACTGTGCGGAGAGTACATCTACCATATTCGCTTTCCCTTCATTATATGAAAAAGAAACCAAATCGAGATTCTCATTTGCCAGGTTCATCGTTTCTGTCGCTGTCTTTACCTGATATTCCGTTTCCGTCAGTTTGGTCAGTGCGGCGGAAAGTTCTTCATTGATGTTATCCGTCACATAGCTTTGTTGGAGCTTCCGTATACCGATATATGCTTTCTGCTGGCGGTTTGTTTTGAAACGCGCCCCCCAGCGGAAGATAGGGATATTCAGGTTAATACCGACAATGGGATTAAATGAAACATCATATCCAAGGTTAGGCGTACCTGTTGCCCAACCGCCACTGAAGTACATATTCAACTGCGGATTAAACTGGCTAAGTGCCGCTTTACGTTGCGCCTGACTTTTCAGAATGTTGACTTCCGTACTTTCATAATCGGCACGGCGTTGCAATACATTTTCAAGGGATAGGATTTGTATAGGGGCGGAAGCCGTGTCGATCGTATAAAGGCTGTCTACGGGACTATTAGGTTCCGCTCCCATTAGAATATTTAGTTTTTGCAATGCCAATGTATAATTCTGGCGAGCTTTGATATATTGCAATTCCGCTTCTTTCAACCGGGTAGAAATCATCAGTAAGTCCGTGCGGCTAATCATTCCGTCGTTGAAACGATCCTGGATAATATCATATTGCTGCTTTACGATACTCTGATATTTATCAGCAGCCTGTAACATAGCTTGTGAAGCGGAAGCGTTCCAATAGACAGCATCACTCTGATAGTGAATCTGGTCTATGGTGAGTTCCTCATTAAGCCGGTTCAGCTTTTCGTCAGCTTTCGCTATTTTGTGCCGGGCATTGAGAGCGCCACCTGTGTACAGCGGTTGCGACACGACGAATACTCCTTGATAAGTGTGATTGCGGTATTCACCTAACGGTTCATTCCATGCGCTGAGGTCACTCATGTTGAGAGTACCGTCCGCATTGACATCTATTTTGGGCAAGAATCCTGTATGCGCAATCTTTCGTGCTTCAGTACTTGCCAATGTCTTTAGTTTCTGTTGTTTCAGAATTTGGCTGTACGCTTCCACTTTATCCCGGTAGGCTTCCCTGCTGAGATAAGGCTGTTGCGCCTTGGCTGTGAAACCGAGGGTCAGTAGTGATAGAATTATAAGTTGAGTCTTCATTTTATTCATTATAAATATTAAAATCAAGTTTCATCAGGAATCGGAGTGGATTCGTTGAATAGCACAATAAGCTACCGGAAGGACAAACAATGTCAGCGCCGAAGCTACTAGTAGTCCGCCCATGATAGTAGCCGCCATTCCACCGAACATAGCGTCGAACAACAAGGGTAACATACCCAGGATTGTTGTACCGGATGCCATCGCTACGGGAACAATACGGCTGGTCGTTGCACTGACAACTGCGTCCAAAGGTTTCTTTCCTGTTGCCGCTTCCAAATCAATTTGCTCGACGAGTACGATCGCATTCTTTATATTCATACCAATCAACCCTAGCAACCCCAGGATAGAGAAGAAGTCGAATGACTTGCCAAGTACCAATAATCCCAAGACAATCCCGATGAAAATCAGCGGTAACATGAGCAGAATCACTGTCGGCTTTCGATAGGTACGGAAGAGGAACAACAATGTCACAAACATCAGGAAGAACGTCAACGGCAAATTCTTTGCCAGCGCCTCGTTAGATTCCACCTGGCTTTCCTGTTCACCAAAATACTTCATCGTATATCCTTCGGGAACTTTAATCTCTTTCTGTACCTGCGGCCATACTTGATTAAAAGCAGCGATGGCATTTATCCCGCGACGCGGGTCGCATTGTGCCATCATCACCATTTGCCGGTTATAATCCTTCACATTCGAGAACCGATACTGAAAATCAAAATCAGAAACGACTTGTTCGAGACTGGTTGTCTCGTTTCCTGTTCCGAATACCGGTAATGTGCGCAAATCATTGATGCGGAACGAATCTACCGTATTATTTTTCAGTAAAATCGGAAGCACTTGGTCACCTTGGCGATATTCTCCCAATGTCATTCCTGTAGTTCCTATTTGGATACTCTGTGCCATGCCCTGGCGTGATACTCCTAAGGGTTGTGCCCGTTCCGGGCTATACACAGGTTTCCACACCGGAACCTTGTTTCCCCACGAATTACGTACGTTAATCAAATCAGGATTCCGATGCATAATGTCCAACGCCTGGTTGGTGAGTGCCACGAGTGTATCCATATTGGGTCCGATAAAGCCTATTTCAATAGCTGCATCTACGGCAGGAGATAGTTTGAACAGACTTGTACGGGTAATTGCATTCGGATAATTCGCTTTCATATATCCATCGAAATTCTCTTCATACTCTTTCGTATATTTACTATCCGTCAATTCCACCAATACATTGGCGAAGTTGGGTTTCGGTCCTACTGAAGTAGAAGCCAGGTAATATCTAAGCGGTGTACTGCCGAAAGTTATGGATACTTTCTTCACTTCCGGCTGTTTGGCCAAATGTGCTTCTACTGATTTCATTTCTTTCACCACATCGTTGATGCTGTATCCATCCGGATAGAATACGTCTGCACGGAAATAAGGCTTATCCAAAGATGGAAAAAAGTTTTGCGGCATCGTCCCCATGATAACGAGTGAAATGACGAAAAGTACCACCATAGAACCTAGCGTCAATGTTTTTCTGCGAATCAACACACGGAGAATGGCAGCAAATTTGTGATAGAATGGCTTATCGTACGGGTCTTTAGCACCATCGTTAGCTTTTGCCTTTAGAATAAAATTACCGAATACCGTCGTCTGCGTGAGAGCAAGCACCCAACTCAATCCGAGTGAAATGGCGAGCACAACGAAAAGCGGTTTCACAATTTCCGCCACAGAAGAAGGAGCGAGGTAGAGTGGCAGGAACGAGCAAATGGCAATAAATGTAGCTCCGAGCAATCCCCATTGTGGCCCCGTTGCGCCATCTATCAATGCTTTCCGTCGATTGACTCCACGGGCAATGGCTATCTGTGCGTTGTCCGTCACTACGATGGCATTGTCTACCAGCATCCCCATGGCAATGATGAATCCTGCCAGCGACGTACGATTCAGTCCGACACCGAAGAAAGACATAATGAGCAATGTGCCACCGATGGAGAAAATGAGTGATGAACCGATTAGTAATCCCGCGCGCAGCCCCATCACTAGCATGATAATCACGATTACTATCAGGATAGATTCTATTAGATTGATGATAAATCCGTTATTGGCTTCGTTGGCTATTTCGTTTTCCAAATATAGGCTTTGTAACTCAAGTCCTACCGGCATAAGTGGTAATAATTCGCTTAATTTCGCTTTCACATTCTCGCCTGTCTGCACTACGTCCCGTTGCGGGTCAGTAGAGACACCGATACCGATGGCACGTTTTCCGTTCACGTGCATGATATTGGAAGGCGGGTCCATATATCCTTTTTCTATAACGGCAATATCTCCCAGCTTCACTTGTCCGGCTTTCGTGGTAATCACTTGATTGCGGATGTCGTCTACCGTAGTGTACATACCATTGGCGGTCACTCGTAACTGCTGCTCGCCTGCACGGATTTCTCCGGTATTGATAATCTGGTTCTGTGATTGCAACAGGCTGGCAAGCTGCTTCGGATCAATGCCCATACCCACCAACTTGTTGGTTGAAATAAAGATATTGATTACTTCCGTCTGCACCCCGAACAGGGCAACTTTCATCACTCCGTCCGCTGTGACCACCTGGGTTTTGATTCGTTCCGCCCAGTTGCGCATCTCTTCATACGAGTAACCGTCGTCTGCTGTCAATCCATAATAGATGCCGAACACATCCCCGAAATCATCGGAAACAGTTGGTGTAGAAGCACCACTTGGTAATTGCGGCTGTATATTGAGTACCTTTCGCCGCAACTCGTCCCATTTTTGTGGAATAGAACTGGCTGCCAGTGACGGTTGTAGTTCGAATGTGATTTTAGAAAGCCCGTACATGGATTCCGATTTAATCTTGTACACACCACTCATACTTTGAATCTCGCGAGAGATAGGTTCGGTAATCAATCGCTCCACTTCAGCTGGTTCGGCTCCCGGATAACGGGTCATGATAACCGCCGACTTGATAACGAAGGGAGCATCTTCTTTCTTACCCAGTTTACCGAAGGAAGTGATTCCCCCAATCAGTAATACAGCAAGAAAGAAATAGATGATTTTCGTGTTGTCTAGTGAATATTTAGCTAAGTTCATTTCTCAATTTCTTTTACAGTTTCTCCTTCTACTAACTGATGCACACCTGCAATAACGATTTTCTCTCCGGATTTTAACCCTGCGGAGATAAGAACCTGAGCTTCTCCGGTAGGTGCATTGACGGTAATCTCACGTTTGTGAACTTTATCTCCTTCCACTACCCAAACATACATTTTCTTCCCCTCACTTTCGCCGAACACGGCACTGAGGGGTACAATCGTCCAACTGTCCTGCACCAGCGGACCTACATCTGCCGTGAAACGGATACTGCACGTAAATCCCGGTTTCACCGCATAGAGGTCGCGGTCGAACGTCGGATCGTCAATCGTGATACTCACCGGGATTCCGGTTCCATCTGTTGATATGTCAAGATACTCTTCAAGTTTTGCTTGAAACACGTGTCCCTTGAATGTATCGAATTCTATCAGGAAACGAGGGTCTTTGGCATGGAGCAGATAGAGATAAGCATCAGGAATAGTGAACTTGATGCGCAAGTTACGTGTATTGACCAACTGCACGATGCCTTCACCGGAATTGACACGTTGATAATTCTCTACCAAGCGCTTCTCGATAGAACCGTCAAAAGGAGCTGTCAGCTTCGTGTCACGCATATTGTTGACGGATAATTCGTATTCGGATTTTGCTTTCTGGTAGTTGGCCAGGCTGATTTCGTATTCCTGCACGGAGATAGCCTGACGGGAAAGAAGCCGCTTGTTGCGTTCTACCTGTGCGGCAGCCGTTTCATAGGCGGATTTTGTAGCAGCATATTGTAACGCAATGTCTCTAGGGTCAATTGCTGCTATCAGTTGTCCCTTTTTTACTTTCTCTCCTTCGATGACGGGCAATTGGATGATTTGTCCGCTAACACGGAATGCCAGTTTCACATACTCCACAGCTTCTACGATTCCCGAAAAATCTTTCCTGATAACCGACCTCGACTCTACAATCGTAGTCTTAACAGGACGGGCTGTTGTTACTTTCGTCTCTTTTTTTTGTCCGCAGCCGGCTAGCAAGATAGCAGCCACCAGGACGAATCCATATTTCTTCTTCATATACCACACTGATGTTTAGAGTTTTTGCGTTGATTCGTTTTTCTTTTTTAAAGAGACAAAACAATTTGCAGGTATGAATGTTCAAGAAAAGTTTATTTCATTTCTGCACGGTTTTGAGCTAATTGATGTGATTCTCTCACTACTATAAAGTTTAAAAGTGTGCAAGTATCTGCAACGCTGCAACAAAACGGAGATAATAAACTAATAAATAGACAGTTATAGTGTTGCAGATATCTGTTGCAGATGGTGGCAGATAGCCTTTATCTGCCACACTGTATAAAACAATAAATCTTTTATTGCAAACGGTACAATCATATATATGAAACAATGGTTCCCTACATCGAAACTCCCGTTCCCAGGCTGGAAATTGCAGTATCCGCGTATGGAAACGAGAGTATCCGCGTAGGGAAATTGGAGTTTCTGAGTATAGATACTCCAGTTTCCCTATGCGGATACTGACATCAATGTAATGCCTCCGGCTTTTCCTTAAGGGGATATCTGCCCGTAACTACACGATACGTGTTGCAGATAAGGGATATCTGCAACCATCTGCCACAGGTATCTGCAACGCTGTAACTATCTATTTATTAGTTCATTGCCCCCGTTTTGTTGCAGCGTTGCAGATACTTGTATATTTTTAAACTTTATAGTAGCATGAATATTACATTAGACTCATCTTAATACAGATTAGTTCATTTCTGCACAGTTTTTATTCTCCTTCAGCCATTGATTCATATTATTTAATAAAAAAATCCCCGGCAGTGCATACTGTCAGGGATTACTTTTATTAGTTTACTGAAACTTTAGTTCCGTTGCCTTTTGGGCTTTCCGGAAAAAATAGTCAATTCGAAAATTGTGAATATGATTTCGACCGTTGAATAGCCGTTGAGGTCATATTCCAAGTTTTCGTTATCGGAGTAGTATCTGAGATAAACGGTTGGAGTTCCATTATCGAAATCAAGGAAAAGATAAGAAGTGTAATCGTAAATCCCCAAATTGGCAAATTCATTTAGTATGGCAGTGTTGAAAAGCGTGCACCACCCTGTTGTTTCTTCGTTTCCTGACATCTCGAATCTGCGGTGTTCTTTGTTAAAAGCATCTTCATTCACATGTTTGAGTTGCCTTTTTATCTCTGCACTGAAAGACAGACGTTGTCTGATGAAATTGAGTACCTCTTCTTTTGTCATTTGTTTTAATTGAGCTATTTCCATTATATTTGTTTATTAAGTCACCAAAGGTACTCTCTTTATTCGGTAATCAAACATAAATGGAAGTGTTTCTTTTGAAAAACTTACTTTTTGTCGTAGGACACTTTAAACGAAAAAGAGGAAATTCTCAGTGAGAATCTC
Organism: Bacteroides faecium; assembly: GCF_012113595.1. NCBI lineage: Bacteria > Pseudomonadati > Bacteroidota > Bacteroidia > Bacteroidales > Bacteroidaceae > Bacteroides > Bacteroides faecium. Next base: position 6,170,972 of record NZ_CP050831.1, on the reverse strand, counting down.
CTCTTTTTCATCTTTAGCGAAAGATCGAGTTATTTCTTCTTACGGTCACCGTAACGGCTCATGAACTTATCAACACGACCTGCAGTATCCACCAATGTAGATTTACCTGTATAGAACGGGTGAGAAGTGTTAGAGATTTCAATCTTCAGCAACGGGTAAGTTTCACCTTCGAATTCGATGGTTTCTTTAGTTGCTACAGTTGACTTAGACAAAAACATGTCACCATTTGACATATCTTTAAATACTACCGGACGGTATGATTCTGGATGAAGGCCTTTTTTCATTTCAGTATCTGTTTTTTTAATTTATATTCTGTTACTATTTTGGTAAGAAATAGTGTAATGGTCATTTTCAGAGCGCAAAGATAATGTATTTCCGTCAAATAGAAAAAGGTTTTGCAGAAAAAAAGATGATAAAGTGTTTTAGTGCCCTATTGGGTTAATTGGATTATCTGTTACCTGGCTATTCTATCTTTTAGTCATTTGTTTGTAAGGTGGACATTACAATCTAATGTAGGACGAGCTTCCCTGCTAGAATTTGATGTCCGATTTAAGCCTTTTTCTACTATATTTTTCTTTCCGATGTTCGTTATTCGGTGGATAATGCTTACTTTTGCGTAGAATTTTTATTCACTAACAATAAACTTTAAACAAAATGGTAAATTACAAAGATTTAGGATTGGTAAACACGAAAGAAATGTTTGCTAAGGCTATCAAAGGTGGATATGCTATCCCAGCATTCAACTTCAACAATATGGAACAGATGCAAGCTATCATCAAGGCTGCTGTTGAAACTAAATCTCCTGTGATTCTTCAGGTTTCTAAAGGTGCTCGTCAGTATGCTAACGCTACTTTGTTGCGTTACATGGCTCAGGGTGCTGTAGAATATGCTAAAGAATTAGGCTGCGCACATCCGGAAATCGTTCTTCACCTTGACCACGGAGATACTTTCGAAACTTGCAAATCTTGTATCGACTCTGGTTTCTCTTCAGTTATGATCGACGGTTCTCACCTTCCTTACGAAGAAAACGTTGCATTGACTAAGAAAGTGGTTGAATACGCTCATCAGTTTGACGTAACAGTTGAAGGTGAACTTGGCGTATTGGCTGGTGTAGAAGATGAAGTTTCTGCTGACCACCACACATATACTGACCCTGAAGAAGTAATTGATTTCGCTACTCGCACAGGTTGCGACTCTTTGGCTATCTCAATCGGTACTTCTCACGGTGCTTACAAATTTACTCCGGAACAATGTCACATTGACCCGGCTACAGGTATGATGGTTCCTCCTCCATTGGCATTCGAAGTATTGGACGCTGTAATGGAAAAACTTCCGGGATTCCCTATCGTTCTTCACGGTTCATCTTCAGTTCCTCAGGAAGAAGTTGCAACTATCAACAAGTTCGGTGGTAACCTGAAAGCTGCTATCGGTATTCCTGAAGAATGGTTGCGTAAAGCTGCTACTTCTGCAGTTTGCAAGATCAACATCGACTCTGACTCTCGCTTAGCTATGACTGCTGCTATCCGTCAGGTATTCGCAGAAAAACCGGCTGAATTCGACCCACGTAAGTATCTTGGTCCGGCTCGTGACAATATGGAAAAATTGTACAAGCACAAAATCATCAACGTACTTGGTTCTGATAACAAATTGGCTCAGTAATCATCAGATTATTCCAATATAATAAGAAAGGCTGCTTCCGGTTGACGGTAGCAGCCTTTTTAATTGGTGCTAAAGAGGTCTTCTGTTTGCTTGATAAATGGGAATTTTTTAGGCACGGATTACACGGATTTCACGGTTTTTAGAAATATGATTGTATAAAGCAACAGCGTAATCCGTGTAATCCGTGCCTAAAATGACAACACCCCGCAAGGAAACCTTGCCGGGGCGCTACGCCCCTAAATTATCATTTTCCATTCTGAAAGAAATCTTCAATTTTCTGTTTGCTTTTCAAATCTTTCAGCCAGTTGGCGGCAGCGTTATAATAATTGGCCATTCCCAAAACAAGTTCACCTTTTTCGTTCAATTTAGCTTGCTCGGTCTTATCATCTTTAGGGCGCGTTTTCAAGAATGCTTCCAAATAACGCTCTGTGCTTTTTTTGTCTTTCAAGGCAGAAAAGGATAGGTGGGCCATATCATACAAGATTTTGTGATTTTGCCTGTCGTATTTCTGATAGCGTTCTTTCATGGATGCCAGTTGCTCTTTATACATCTGTGCCATCTTGTAGCAATCAGTCATACCGATGTAAAGTCGCGTCATGCTACTGTCTTTCGGTATCGACAGATTGATAGCCTGTTCCAAATACTCTACTCCCTGTTTTTTCCACGAAGTTTTGGCGCAGGCACGTCCGAGATAATAGAGAAGGTTTACATTTTCCGGATCGTATTTCCGGGCGGCTTCCAAAAAGTCATGTGCTTCGTAATATCTTTCTATTGCATAATAACTGATGCCAAGATAGTAGCAAGTATGGAAGGAGCTGTCTCCTTGGTTCACCAAGTATTGATAACGGCGAATTGCGGTAGGATAATCTTGTTTTAAACAGTACGCCAAAGCATTCTGGCGGTTGACTGCGATATTGGTAGTGTCGATCTGCCGGTATTTCTCTGTGGCTTCGATGGCTTCGTCGAAGTAGGAACCTGCTATATTTATAGCGCCTAGTTTGGCGGCGGCAAGATAGTCGCCCGGATATTTCTCCTGAATATTGTAGTAGCATCCGGCTGCGGGGAGCGGTTCACCCATGCCTTCGAAACTTTGTGCCTGCAAGTGCAGGGCAATGGCGGAGCTATCTTTCTCTGTCATCAAACTGCTTTCCCCTAATGCGTCCCTGAACTTTTGCAGGGATAGGAGCAGGGTGATATATTGGATACGCACATATTTGTTTTCCGGATTGAGGTCAAGTGCCCGTTCGTAATACGCTAGTGCCTGATTGCTTTTGGCAAGTGTACGGCAACATTCGGCTGCTTCAATAAATACACGGCTATTTGTAGTGTCGTTCGTGATAATCTCTTGATAGGTGGAAAGTGCTTCTGTGTTGAGTCCCAGTCCTCGCAAAGCTTTTCCTTTTTGCAGGAGGAGGGGAGTGGTCGGCTTCTTTGCTGCGATAAGAGAAAGTGCTGTCTCGTAATCATAGTTTGCCATTGCTTCCTGGATGCGGTCTGTGTGCTGTGCCAGCAACAGAGTGGTGGGACAGAGCAAGAGCAATAGAAGTAATCGTTTCATAAATCGTAATTTTAGTGTGTTGTTAATGAGGTGCAAGTTACTAAAATTATTGTATTTACGAAATATTCGTAGTGTGTTTCAGATAGATTAACGTACCGATAACACTAGATAACATGGCAGAGGAATGTGATATAACGAAAAGAGTGATAATAAAAAATGCCTCTTTCATAGGAAAGAGGCATTTTCGTAGTAGAAAAATCTACTTTTATAATTTTAAGGCATACCGAATGGAAACCCGGCAGGGGCACCTTGCTCCTACATCAAGAATCCCAGCAGGATACCGGCAGCAACAGCTGAACCGATAACTCCGGCAACGTTCGGACCCATAGCGTGCATCAACAGGTAGTTGGTAGGATCGTATTCCAAACCGATAACTTGTGAGATACGTGCCGAGTCGGGAACGGCAGATACACCTGCATTACCGATCAACGGATTAATCTTGTTACCCTTCTTCAGGAAGAGATTGAAGATCTTAACGAAGATTACACCTGACGCAGTTGCAATAATGAATGACAATGCACCGAGAGCGAAAATCTTGATAGAGTCGATAGTCAGGAATTCAGAAGCTTGCGTAGAAGCACCTACTGTCAAACCTAACAGGATAGTGATGGTGTCAATCAACGGACCACTTGCTGTATTGGCAAGACGACGGGTTACACCACTTTCTTTCAACAGGTTACCGAAGAACAGCATACCGAGCAAAGGCAAACCGGAAGGAACCAGGAAGCAAGTCAGCAACAAACCGATAATCGGGAAAATCACCTTCTCCGTGTGAGAAACGGCACGCGGCGGTTTCATACGGATGACGCGTTCGTGTTTGGTGGTGAGCAATCGCATGATAGGCGGCTGTATCACCGGAACCAACGCCATATAGGAGTAGGCGGATACCGCAATGGCTCCCATTAGGTTAGGTGCCAGCTTGGATGAGAGGAAGATGGCCGTCGGGCCGTCTGCACCACCAATGATACCGATTGCACCGGCTTGCATCGGGTCGAAACCTATTTCCAATGCAATCATGTATGCGCCGAAGATACCGAACTGTGCAGCAGCACCGATCAACATCAATTTCGGGTTAGAGATAAGTGCCGAGAAGTCCGTCATGGCACCGATACCCAAGAAGATGAGTGGCGGATACCAACCGGAAGTTACTCCCTGATACAATATATTCAATACTGAACCTTCTTCATAAATACCGACTTTCAGTCCGGCATCCATATTAAAAGGTATATTACCGATTAGCATACCGAACCCGATAGGAATCAGCAACATCGGCTCGAACTCTTTGGCTACCGCCAAATAGATGAACACCAAGCCTACGAGGATCATCACCACGTGTCCTACGGTAGCGTTGGCAAAACCCGTGTAGGTCCAGAAGTCGGCAAGGTTGTTTCCTAAAAAGTTTATAAAATCTCCCATATTATTCGATAATTACGAGGTCATTACCTTCAAGAACAGAATCTCCCTTATTTACATTGATGGCAGTAATCTTGCCGTCTTTGTCCGCATTGATATTGTTTTCCATCTTCATGGCTTCCAATATAATGATGGTCTGTCCTTTCTTTACAGTATCGCCTACATTCACTTTGATGTCGAGGATAACACCCGGTAGCGGAGACTTGACACCTGACTTGCCGGTAGACGGCGCAGTTGGTTTCACAACTTGAGTAGGAGCAGTAGGCGCATTAGGCATAGGGCGTACCACTACTGGCTTTGCAGCCGCTTTGGGCTGTTTCTCCATTTCTACTTTATAGTGTGTACCGTTCACTTCTACATGAGCGATATTGTCTTCAATATCTCCGATGGTTACTTTATATGAGTTACCGTTGATTTTATATTTATATTCTTTCATCGTTTTTACTTTTTATAAGGTGACTTACTTTCTGGGAGGAGTTTCACGCAACGTGTAAATCTTCGAACTCCACGGTGAGTAGCTGCGTTTCACACGAGTGATAGTCAGTACTGTATCTTCTACGTCGTGTACTTCATCCTGCATTTCGTGCAATGCCATAGAAATAGCAGCGTAAACTTCGCCCGGAGCCTGTGACAGCTCTTTCGCTTCTTGTTTGTCGACGCCTTTTGTTCTCATAGTATTGCGCTTGCTTAAGTTGACTGCAACTTTGCCGACAACTTTGAAA